>JANNNO010000536.1:0-28435 GCA_031398585.1 Myxococcales bacterium
CCCGCACCCGATGTACGAAGACTTTGACAAATCGAAGGCTGCCACCGAGGGGCGCGGACGCATGGGCGTCTCGTTCCTGATCTCGGCCGGCATCTTCATTGGCATCATGGCTGCGCTGGCCGCCGCTATCGCCACCGCCCGCGTCGTTGTCAAACGCAAGCAGCGTGACACCGACGTCACGTTCGCCGACATCCCGCGCCCACCGCCCAAGCCCAAGGCGGCCAAAAAGCCGCTCGCTCCTGGGCAACGCAAAGCAGCCGCGCGTCCCGCTCTGAAGCCGCCGACCGAGATCCCTGCGGAGAAGCCGCCCGAGGCCGAAGGCGAGTTGGCCGACGCGGGCAACACGGGCCCGATCGAAGGCTTCACCGACGGCACCGGCGCGGGTGGCGGCCTGCCCGGATCGCCTCAGCAAGAGACCGAAATGATCGCCGAGCCGCGCTTCCTTTCGGGCTGTCGCGCGCCCGAGATCCCCGATGCGCTGTTTTCGTCGGCCGCCACCATCCAGATCGACGTGCGCATGATGATCGACAAGTTCGGCAAGGTGAAGACCGCGTCGATCTTGAAGTCGCATCCGCTGGTGCCCGACGACCTCATCATCCGCTGCGCGCTGGCGCAGGAGTTCGAGCCTGCGCGGCTCCCGGATGGCACCGCCGTGCCTTATCCGTTCCGCCGCCGCTTCGTTTTCAAGCCGGCTGGGGCTTAACCCCGCGCGGCCAACCGATTTCGAGACCGACCAACAACCGAAGGGAATCCGCGATGCATTTCAACCTCGTCGAGCTGTGGCACGGCATGAACACCCTCGTGCGAGTGGTGGTCATCGCGCTCACCATTCAGGCGATGGCCTGCCTGGCCGTCACCGTCGATCGAATCATCTTGCTCATCGGCGCCTATCGCAAGGGCCGCAAGTTTGCCCGCGCTGCCGGCCCGATGCTCGCCGCAGGCAACCTGCAGGGCGCTCTCGAGCTCGCCCGACAGGACAAAGAGAGTCACCTGGCGAGCTTCATCCGCATCGGGGTCGAGACGTATCTCGCGAAGCTGCGCCGCGGGTTGGAACGACCAAAGGCGGCAGAGCTGGCGGCCCGCGCCTTGGAGCGCAAGAGCGAGACGCTGTCGGATTCGCTGCAAAAGGGCTTGAACATCCTCGCTTCTACCGGCTCGACGGCGCCCTTCATCGGGCTGCTGGGCACCGTGCTCGGCATTCTCAACGCCTTCAAGCTGGTCAGCCAGGAAGGCTCTGGCGGTATGGGCACCATCGGCGTGGCGATTGCCGAAGCTCTCATCGTCACCGGGTATGGGCTGATGGTCGCGATCCCGTCGGTGTTGCTCTTCAACTGGCTCTCGACGCGCATCTCGAAGTACGAAGCGGGACTCTCGCACGCTCGTCACGAGCTGGTGGATCTGCTGGCGGGCAGCACCAGCGAGGACGACTTCGACGACGACGCCCGTACGGATGAGCCTGCGGTCACGCGTCAGCGCGCCCAGGTCGCTTCGCCCGTCTAACGGTGGTCGCGATGGGCACCTGGCTTCCCTCCTCCAGCCACGCCGCGCGGCCCAAGCCGCGGCCGGTGATGAACGTCACGCCGCTGGTCGACGTCGTCTTGGTGCTGCTGATCATCTTCATGGTCGTCATCCCCGCCATGGATCAGCAGGTCCAGGTGACCAACCCGACGATGTTCAACGTCGACGACAAGGTCGAGGAGAAGGCCAAGCCGTTCATTCTGTCGCTGACCGATGCGGGTGAGGTCTACCTCGACGAGGACAAGATCGCGCCGGCGGCCGTGGCCATGAAGCTGCGCGAGGCAAGCCGTGCGCAGCCGCATCGCAAGCTGGTGCTTCGGGGCGACGTCGGAGTCGCCTACGGAAAGATTCGCGCGCTCTATCGGGCCGTGCAGGAGGTGGGGTTTCCGGGCGTGTCGTTGCGGGTGAATCAGCGCAAGGAAACGACCGCGGCTCGCTGAGCACGCGAGGAGAGAGCTGTCATGGCGATGGATGTCGAAGCCCCGGGAAAAAAGGGCAAAAAGGGGCGGGCCAAGCCCGAGATGAACGTCACCCCATTGGTCGACGTCGTCCTGGTGCTGCTGATCATTTTCATGGTGCTCACGGCCGCGTTGAACGAGCACTTCTGGCTGCACGTCCCCGAAAAGGACAAGAACGCCGAGATCGAGCCACCGCCGCCCGATGATCCCAACGCACTGCCGATCGTGGTGGTCGTCAACAAGGCGGGGCAGATTCAGATCAACCGCGACGTCTTCAAGGACGCCGAGTTCCCCGAACGACTGCGTCGCATGCTGGTCGCGCGCGGCGAGCGACGGGTCTACTTCGACGCCGAGGATGGCGTGCCCTTCGAGCGCGCGGTCGAAGTGATGGATCTCACGCGCGGCGGCGGGGCAGCCCACGTCGCTGTCATGACCGAGAAGCTCGAGTAGCCGCACCGGCCAGCGTCTCTTTCTACAGCCTGACTTTTTCTGCCATGTCGCAATTGAAACCGACGGCAGCCTGGGTGACCTTCGCCCGCGCGCCGAAAACATCACGACAATTCGACGTCATCGCCGCGATCTTTGCCGGCGCGGCGTTCAGTGGCCTGCTGACCATGACCACCCCGGTGGGGGCACAGACACCCGCTGCCGCAGCGGCGTCGGCGGGCAACGAGCTCGAAGCGGCTGGCGACGCTCAGACCGGCGTGCAGGGGCGGGTGGTCGACAAGCGCTCGGGCAAGCCGCTAGAAGGCGCACCTGTGCTGGTGCAAGGCGCAGGCAACAACCTGCGCACGACCTTCACCGATGCTCGCGGCGCTTACCGGGCGCTGTTGCCGCCGGGGGCGTACACGCTTCGCTCGTACTTTGATTTTTATCACGGCGTTCGCGTCTCGAACGTCAACGTGGTCAAGGGGCGCTTGCTCGAGCTGAATCTGCTGCTGCCGTCGATCGACGAGCAGCGGGATGTCTCGATCGAGGAGATGGAGATCCCGTATCGCGCCGATACCACCACGGCGGCGGCACAAGATCAGCTGCGCCAGGCCTCGAGCGGGATCGGTGAGGGCTTCGGCGCCAAGCAGATGTCGCAGGTCGGGGCGAGCGACGCGGGCAGCGCGGCGGCCAAGGTCGTCGGCATCAGCGTCGAGGACAACCAACTCGTCATCCGCGGCCTCTCGGGCCGCTACACCCGCGTCTTGTTGAACGGGATCACGGTGCCGGGCGTGGATCCGGACGTGCCGGCTCCGGATCTGGATCTCTTCCCGAGTGGCGTCATTGACAGCCTCAGCGTCAGCAAGACCTTCCTGCCTGACCTGCCGGCGGACTTTGCCGGCGGCGTGATGGAGATCAAGAGCGTCAGCTTCCCCCGCGAGTTCACCCTCGAGCTCGGGCTCACGACTGGGTTCGATTCGCAGGCGACGTTTCGCGAGCGCCTCGATTACCGCGGTGGCAAGTCCGACAACCTCGGCTTCGACGACGGGCGCCGAGCGATTCCCGATGGGGTGCCGACCGATAAGCCGTTGCGTAGCCCCTTCGTTCTGGATCAGCCGCGCTACGAGGCGGCGCGAGCGTTTCGCAACAGCTGGCAGTACGAACACAAGACTTCGATGCCGAGGATGGGCATCGAAGCGACCGTCGGCGACTCGAAGAAGTTCGGCAACGGGAAGCGCTTCGGGTACCTGGTCACGGCTTCCTACGACTACGACAGCAAACGCAAGACAGGCCTGAGTCGGTCGAATCCCGAAGTGGTGACGGCCGAGGATCTGCGCGAGCGGAACAATTTCCGCACCGAGGCGGGCACCGACGAGGTCGCGCTCTCGGCCCTTGGCACCGCGAGCCTCGACCTCGGTCTCGATCATTCGATGACCGTGCTGTCGCTCTACAACCGATCCGTCTCGGACGAGACTTCGCGACAGGTCGGCAATCGCGACGGCAACGCGCTCGAGAAGTGGCAGCTCTACTACCTGGCGCGCACGCTCTGGTTCAATCAACTCTTCGGCGATCACCGCAACCTCTTCGGCACTCGCCTGCGGCTCCGATGGGCCGGCTTTCATGCTTACGGTCGGCGCGACGAGCCCGACCGGCGAACCGTCGCGTATGGGGACAACGGTGGTGTCTTCGAATGGATCGTCCGCTCCGGATCGGGGGAACGCTTTTTCAGCGAGCTCAATCAGACTGACGTCGGCGGCAACCTGAGCCTGCGCTTCCCCTTGTGGGCCGAAGGTTGGGCGACCCTGGGCGGGGTCGTGCAGCAGGCGAGTCGCGACTTCTCCAATCGTCGCTTTCGCCTCACCAAGAACCAGGCGAACACCGATCCCGACATCTTCAAGCGATCGATCGAAGAGATTCTGCGCGCGGACAACATCGGGCGCGCGAGCGACATTACCGAGGAGACACGGGACAACGACAGCTACGAATCCTCACAGCGGCAGCTGTCGGGGTACCTGCTGCTCGAGACGCCGCTTTTTGGGCGTCTCTCGTTTGCCGGCGGTCTGCGGGCCGAGGCGCTTTCGCAAAAAGTGGATTCGTTCAGTCCGTTCCGACGTGAAGGCGAGGCGAGACCCGTCGGCACCGATCGAAGCGATCTGGATTACCTGCCGGGTGGCGCGCTCAAGTATCAGCTCACCGAAAAACACGTTCTGCGCGCGGCTTACGGCATGACGGTGGCGCGGCCGCTGATTCGGGAGCTGGCGTCGTTCGCGTACTACGACTTCCTCCGCGATCGCAGCGTGGTCGGAAACCCGGGGCTCAAACGCACGCTGATTCAGAACATGGATCTGCGCTGGGAGTGGTTCTTCGCAGAGGGTCAGATCATCGCGGCCTCGGCCTTCTACAAGGACTTCACCAATCCGATCGAGCTGGCCATCGTCGAGTCGATCGATGGTGGGGCACAGTTTCGCAACGGAGAGAGCGCGCGCAGTTTGGGCGGAGAGTTCGAAATGCGCTTCAATCTCGGGCGCTTCAGCCAGGCGCTGCGATCCTTCGATTTCGACGGGAACATCGCTCTGGTGCGCTCGCGCATCGTGCTGCCGGCCAACCAGGCGGACAAGGTTCGTGGCGAACGCCCCATGTACGGCCAGGCGCCCTACGTCGCAAACCTGTCACTGAGATTTTTCAAAGAGCGTAAGGAGACGGGCCGATCTGTCACGGCGGCGCTCGTCTACAACGTGGTAGGTCCGCGGATCTCGGAGGTGGCAACGATCACCCAGACGGGAGCGGGCCGCGTATTGCCGCCCGACATCGAGGAGCAGCCGTTTCACTCGCTGGACTTCGTGGGCAGCGCAGCTGTCAGCAAGTCTCTGAAAGTGAAGCTGAAGGTAAGGAACCTGCTCTGGCAACGACGCCAGCTTCAGCAGGGGAGCTTTCTGATTCAGGAGACCGACCCAGGGATCGCAGCTTCGCTGGGCCTGAGCCTTTCGTATTGAACGAGATGACAAAGGGAGAACAACGATGAGACATACCAAGACTAGCGCGTGGTTGAAGATGACGGTACTCGTGCCCCTCATGACGGGCGGCCTCTTCGTCGCGTGTGGCGATGACAAGGAAGATCCCAAGCCGCCCGTGGCGGGAGCGGGCGGCACGGCTGGTGCGGGCGGCACGGCGGGCGCTGGTGGTACGGCCGGCGCGGGCACGGCGGGTGCTGGTGGTACGGCCGGCGCGGCTGGCGCCGATGGCGGTGCCTCTCCCGACGGAGCGGCGCCCGGTGGTTGCGCGGCGATCACCGCGGTCGAGGCGGATGTCACGGCCGACACGGCCTGGAACTGCCCGGTCTATCTGCTCAAGAAGAAGATCTTCGTCACCAACAACGCGAAGTTGACGATCAAGGCCGGCACCCAGGTGCTGGGTGATGCGATGGCCGGCGACAAGGCCGCGCTCATCGTGGCGCGCGGCTCGCAGCTGCTTGCCGTCGGCACCAAGGAGGCGCCGATCGTCTTCACGTCGAGCAGCCCCGCTGGTAGCCGTAAAGGCGGCGACTGGGCGGGTGTGGCTCTTCTCGGCAGCGCGAAGATCAACACCGGCGATCCCTGCCCGGCAGTGGGCTCTCCCGCTGGTTGCCTCGAGGCGGGCATCGAAGGCATCGCCGCCACCGAGCTGAAGGCCAAGTTCGGCGGCGTCGACGACGCCAGCAGCTGCGGTCAGATCGAGTACACGCGCATCGAGTTCGCGGGCGCCGAGCTCGAGCCGATGAAGGAGCTCAACGGGCTCACCTTCGGTGGCTGCGGCTCGGGCACCAAGGTCAGCTACGTGCAGGTCCATCGTGGCACCGACGACGGCATCGAAGCCTTCGGCGGCACGGTCGGCTTCGATCACGTGGTCCTGTCGGGCAACGAAGACGACAGCCTCGACTGGGACTACGGCTGGACCGGCAAGGTGCAGAACCTGATCATCCACCAGCGCGCTGGCATTGGTGACAACGGCATCGAGGCCGCCGGCTCGCCCAAGTCCGAGACGGCCGAGCCGCGTGCCAACCCGACGTTGAGCAACGTGACCATGATCGGCCGCGCCGGCGGTGGTCGCGCGATCACCTTCAAAGAAGGCACCCGCGGCAAGCTCTCGAACTTCATCATCTCGGGCTGGACCGGCGACGTCGTCGACTTCGTTGCGAAGGTTGTCGATCTCAAGACCGAGGTGCCGATGTTCCTGTCGATCGACAAGAGCCTCTTCTGGATGAACGGTGCGTACACGGCCGAGACCGCCGGCGTCACCACCGGTGCCACTGCCGACGACGACATGGGCTTCGGCGACCAGATGGCGGTCGAGGACGCCGCGCGCATGAACAAACTCGACGTGGATCCGCAGTTCACCGCGATCAGCGACACGGCACCGAACTACGTTCCCAAGAACGCAGCCGTCGGTGATGCCACCAACTACGCCGGCGCCATTGCTCCCAACGGAGCCAACTGGGTCGAGGGCTGGACGGCGTTCCCAGCCAACTGAGTCGGAGCTGACCGCCGCTTCGCGCGGCTATTGAAACCGCGAACGCCGCGCTGCGATCTTCGGACCGCACGCGGCGTTCGTCTTTTGTGGACCGGGGTCGGTTTTGACGTCGAGCGGGTGCGTTGCCGGTAAAATCGGCAGCCTCATGTCTTATGTCAGCTTGTTGCGTCGAATGGTCGGGACGGTTGCTCGGGTTGGTCGGTTGGGACTCGGGCTTTCGTTGGTCGCGGTGGGACTCGCCGGGAGCGTCGCCCGCGCGCAAGACACAGCGAAGGCGCCTGGGGGAGCGACGAGCGCACCTGCATCGGGTGCGGCGGCCAACGCGCCGGCGCCCGTCGATCATGGCGACGCTCACGATGGTCAGCGGCTGGAGGGATTCGGTGGGCCCGAGGCTGTCGAACGGCGGCTGCGCTGGTGGACCGAAGCGCGCTTCGGAATGTTCATCCACTGGGGCCTGTACGCGCAGGATGGTTGTCACTGGCAAGGTCAGGACGGCAAAACAGAACACATGATGCGCCACCTTCAGATCCCGCTGAAGGAGTACGCCAAGATCGCGCAGGAGTGGAAGCCCAAGGCGTTCGATGCGCGGCAGTGGGTGCGCCTCGCCAAGGAAGCGGGCATGAAGTACATGGTCATCACGGCCAAACATCACGATGGCTTTGCCATGTACGGCAGCAAGGCGAGCGGCTACAACGTCGTCGAGCGCACCCCTTGGAAGCGCGACCCCATCAAGGAGCTGGCCGAAGCCAGTCGGCGCGCCGGCTTGAAGTTCGGCGTCTACTATTCGCTCGGGCGTGATTGGGAGGATCCCGACGTGCCGACCCGCGACGGCTGGCGCAGCAACACCTGGGACTTTCCCGACGAGAGCAAGAAGGACTTCTCACGCTACTTCGAGCGCAAGGTGAAGCCGCAGGTGCGCGAGCTTCTGACCAAATACGCGCCGATCGCCGTGATGTGGTTCGACACGCCGGAAAAGATCAGCAAGGCTCAGAGCGAAGAGCTACTGGCGATGATTCACCAGATCTCGCCCAAGACGATCGTCAATGCGCGCGTCGGCAACAAGATGGGCGACTACGCGGTCAAAGAGCAGCAGATCCCGACGGGGGGGCAGCCGCAGCCCTGGGAGACCTGCATGACGATGAACGGGCACTGGGGCTATCACAAGAAGGACGACAACTGGAAGCCGACGAGGGCGCTGGTAAGGACGCTGGCCGACGTGGCCTCGAAAGGCGGCAACTTCTTGCTGAACGTGGGACCGATGGGCGATGGCAGCTTCCCCCTACCGTCGATCGATCGGCTGCTGGCGGTGGGGCGCTGGATGAAGGTCAATGGTGAGTCGATCACGGGATCGACGGCTTGCCAGCTCAAAGGACTGACCTGGGGACGCTGCACACAGGTGAGTTCATCACGCGGGCAGTTCGTCTACCTGCATGTCTTCGACTGGCCGACCGATGGGCAGCTGATGGTGATGGGCCTGCACCGAAAGGTCGTGGCGGCCACGATGATGAAGGGACGCAAGAACCTGCCGATCCGTGTGCTCGCCGACAACGTCGCCATCAGCGTGCCGATGTCGCCGCCGGATCCAGATTTGACGACGATCCGGCTCAAACTTGCGCCCCTCGAAGAGAACTAGGAGAGCGAGACAGCCCCGCGTGCTTCGAGGGCACGGCCCAGCGGGAGGGCGCCTATCGGTGGGTGACGGTCGACGTCTTATCAGTCTATGAGGCCGAGTCGGTCGACGAGCATTTTTAGAACCTCACCGGCCTGCGCATCGAGCCGCAGTGTCGCGAGCGCGTCGCCGCGGGTTGGCCCTTGGTTGAGGATGGCCACCGGCAAGCCGCGCTCGTGTGCGCGGCGGACGAAGCGGTAACCCGAGAAGACTTGCAACGAAGAGCCGACGACGAGGAGCGCCGAGGCGCTTTCGACCAGGGAATAGCTGGAGGCGACGATGGCGGGGGCGACGTTGCCGCCGAAGAAGACCACGTTGGGTTTGAGGGGCCCGCCGCAGTCCCGGCACGAGACGACGCGGAACGATTCGACGAGGTCGGCTTCCAGCTCCGAATCGCCGTCGGGCGCCGCGGTGGTGGTGCGCCCCAGCCAGCTGGGGTTGGCTTCGAGCAGCCGCAGGTGGACCTCGTCACGCGGGTGCAACGCTCGACAGTCGAGGCAATGCACCTCGGCCAGCGCACCATGCAGCTCGATGACGTTGTGACTGCCCGCGCGTTGATGCAATCGATCCACGTTCTGCGTGATGACACCCGCGAGGAATCCTGCCCGTTCCAGCGCGGCGATCGCTCGGTGTGCACGATTCGGCTCGGCAGCGGAGAAGCGCGCCCACCCGAGGGTCGCGCGCGCCCAGTAGCGCTGCCTCACCTCGGGTCGTCGCAGGAAGGCGTCGTGGAGAATCGGCGTGCGCGGTGGGCCGGTGCGCCCCGGGCCGCGGTAGTCGGGGATTCCCGACTCCGTGCTGCAGCCCGCCCCCGTGAGCACGACGACGTTGCCGGAGGCGATGAGGGGGTGCAGGTCGGCGGAGGAATCGTGGGGCTGCGTGGCCGGCAGGGTCACCCACGGATGATGACAGGTGCCGCGAGCAGATGCTCATCTCCGGCGGCCCTCACCCCGCCCCCCTCCCACCAAAGTGTCACAAACGTGGGAGAGGGAGGAAGATTTGGGCTGGCCGCGGCAGCGCCTGTCGTGGTTGCGTCCGGAGCGCCGCTAGATCTTCACCTGTTTCCAGGTGCCGCGGCGAAAGAGGATGACGCCTACGATGGCCATGGTGGAAAAGGCTATCGCTATGGCCAGGAAGACGCCCCTGGGACCCATGCCCATGGGGACGGCAAGGACGTAGCCGAGGGGGATCTCCCAGAGCCAGAAGCAGAAGAAGTTGAGCAGGGTCGGTGTTCGCGTGTCGCCGGCGCCGTTGAAGGCCTGGGTCACCACCATGCCGTAGGCGTAGAAGAGAAAGCCCGCGGAGATGATCCGCAGGCAGTCGGCGCCCACCCGGATCACCTCGGCATCGTTCGTGAACAGAGTGACCAGCGGCACCGAGAAGATGACGAACAGCGCCCCGACGGTGCCGAGGAAAAAGAGGTTATAGAGGGACGCTTTCCACACTGCGGCCTCGGCCCGGTCAGGTCGCTGCGCGCCGAGGTTCTGACCGACCAAGGTCGTGGCGGCGTTTGCCATGCCCCAGGATGGCAGCAACGCGAAGAGCACGATGCGTATGGCGATCGTGTATCCCGCCAGCGCCTGGCTTCCGAATCCCGAGACGATTCGCATGAGGCCGACCCAGCTGGCCGTGCCGATCAACACCTGGACGATCCCGCTGCGCGAGATCCTCACCATCGTGCGCAACGTCTCGGGCTCGAGGCGCAGATGTTCCCGTCGCAGTTGCAGGCGGCCGCGGCCACGCGCGAGCACCGAGAGCTGATAGAGCACGCCCGTGCCACGACCGATCGTGGTCGCCACCGCCGCCCCTGTCACACCCAGCTCCGGGAAGGGCCCCCAGCCAAAGACGAGAAACGGCCCCAGCACGATGTTGATGCCGTTGGCGAGTATCAGCGTGCGCATCGCGACCGTCGCGTCGCCGGTCCCGCGGAAAACCGCGTTGATGAGGAACAACAGCACCACCGTCACGCTGCCCCCCAGCATCACGCGCGTGTAGTTGCTGCCGATCTCGATCGTGCCTGGCGATGCGCCCATCAACACCAGCAGCCGCGGACCGAAGATCGCGCCGGCGACGCCGACCACGACGGCCAGCACGACACCGAGCAAGATCGCCTGCACGGCCGCGCGCGCGGCTCCTTCGCGATCGCCTTCGCCGGTCCGACGCGCGACCACCGCGGTGGCCCCCATCGACAGACCCATGGCCACGGCATAGATGATCGTCAGCATCGACTCGGTCAGACCGACCGAAGCGACGGCGTCGGGGCCCAGTTTCGAGACCCAGAAGATGTCGACGACCGCAAAGATCGACTCCATCATCATCTCGACCACCATCGGGATGGCGAGCAGGAAGACAGCGCGTCCGAGCGACTCCTTGGTGAAGTCGCGGTGGCTACCGCCGAGCGCCTCTTTGACGAGGCGCCAGAAGCTTTCGGGAGGGACGGGTTGCGCGGGGCTGGTCACGTGTTCCTGACTCATCACTGGTCTCCGGGTGGCTGCCGGCGAACCACGGTCAGGGGAAGCGGTCACGATTGACTGCGGAGGCCCTGGACCCGCGGCACACCGGCCGGGGTCCGTCTCACGCTGGTCTAGCTGAGCTGGCCGAGGCCGTTCATCGCCGAGGTGGCGACATTCGATGCGACGTGGCTTCCGAAGGAAGCGTCGCAACGAATCTTGTTTGAACGGCGGCTGCTCATAGGACGGCGGGCAAGGTACAGCAGTCCCGAGGGCGGTCCCAAGTGTTTTTTTCGTGACAAGCGAGCGCGACGTCGTGGCCTCGCACCCGCCCCCCGGTTGCCGCAGAAGCGCGCGTGGGCGGCTTGTCCACCTTCCCCCACGAACGAGGTGAGGCAGCGGCGCCATCGATAAAGGTCCGTCGCGAAACCACTGATGACTAGAGATCGTGCGGGCCTATGCCCTTCTTATCTTGATCGGACTCGTCACGGCCTGCGTCGACCTCGATCGGCCGGAAAGCCGGGGTGACGCTCGTCCGCGCGACATGGCACCGGTTCTCGATGCGCGCGATGTATCGCCACCAGACCAGGGCGAGCCACCCGACGCTCCCGACGCCGACGAAGACGCTGGCGGCGGCGACACCGGCGACGCGGAACCTGCCGATGGAGGCGATGCGGAGGATGCCGAAGTCGATGTCCCGGTGCAATCGACGCTCGACAACGGACGGCCTTGCAGCCGCGCCGACCAGTGCACCTCGGGTGTCTGCACGCAGGGGATCTGCTGCGACTCCGCCTGCGACGGCATCTGTGAATCCTGCAAGCTCGCCAGCGCAGTGGGCACCTGTCTGCCGGTGCCCGCGGGCGAGGATCCGGAACAGCAGTGTGCCGCCGATCTACCCGGCAGCTGCGGCAAGGAAGGGAACTGCGACGGCTATGGCGCCTGTCGCCTGTACCCCGCCGGCACGGAATGCGTCCCGGGGGGCTGCACAGCCGGTGTCGAGAGCAGCAGCCGCACCTGTGACGGCGCGGGCACCTGTCGCGCGGGCATGACGAATGCCTGCCCGTCGGGGCTCTGTACTGGATCGTCGTGCGCGGCACCTTGCACGCAGCACGCGCAATGCCAGACGGGATTCTTCTGCGAGGCAGGTCGCTGCGCGCTGAAGAAGGCCAACGCCGCCATCTGCAGCTCCACCGCCGAGTGTCAGAGTGGGTTCTGCGCCGATGGCGTCTGCTGCAACACCCGCTGCACGGATCGCTGCAACGCCTGCAATCTCGCCGGCAAAGCGGGAACCTGCTCACCAGCGGCGGCGGGACAGGATCCGCGCGGCGAATGCATCGCCGAAGCGGCGACGACCTGCGGCCGGGCCGGAGGTTGTAACGGCAACGGCGTCTGTCGCTTGCACCCGGCAAACACCATCTGTGCGCCTACCACCTGCAGCAGCGCTCTCGAGGAGGCCTCCGCCCGCACCTGTGACGGGGCCGGCGTCTGTCGGCCCGCTGCGGCCCCGCGCAACTGCGGCGCCTACATCTGTAGTCCCGCCAGCTGCGCCACGGGCTGCACCGATTCGTCCAGCTGCCAGCCCGGCTTCTCGTGCCAGAGCAGCGCCTGTGCACGAATCCCCGGCCTGGTGCTTCTGTGGCGCTTCGAAGAGACGTCGGGGACCGCCGCCATCGACAGCTCGGGCAATGGCCGCAACGGCGTCTACCGAGGCGACTCGGGGACGCCGATCTCCAGCGTGAGTGTGCCTCCGAGTAGCTTTTCCAACACCCGCAGTCGCGCATTCACTCAGTCGAGCCGTCATGGCGTCCAGCTGGCAGTCCCGCCCGCGGCTTTGCGTCCGACGAACGACTTTACGGTCATGGCATGGTACTCGGCGCGTTCCACCGACTACAACGGCAGCGACATCGTATCGGCCGGCAACGGCTTTACGATCCGCTTGCGTCCGAGCTCGGTAGAGTTCGCCAAACGTACGGGAAGCGGTCACGTGCACTGTCCCGGGTCGTCACCGGGGTTCCTCGACGGTCGCTGGCACCACCTGGCGGGCGTCGCCAGCCGATCGTTCGGGCTCAAGGTCTACTACGACGGCAACGAGGTCGGATCGGCGAGCGGCGCCGCCGACGTCGTGTACAGCTCCACCGCAGTGACCGAACCAGGCACCGGTCTCTGGGTCGGTCGTCACGGTGACGATCAGGCGGGCTGGGTCTTTGGCGGCAACGTGGACGAGGTCAGGATCTATTCGCGCGTGCTCAGCGCAGCCGAGATCAAGAGCATCGCCGAGGGGCGCAACAACTGAGCGGCATCGAACCGGCGCCGCAACCAGATTCGCTCGGATGGGAGGCGCAGGCCCGGCGTGCGGGCGCAGGCAACGGCGCTAGACTCCCTTCGGAGAACACCACCGTGCGGACGGGATCAGCCAACTTACCCTTGCATGGCGGACGCGTGCCCGCGTGGCTCGCCACCCGCATGGCCAACCTCGGTCGTCTCTGTGTCGAGGCGATGGTCATCGAGTACGGCCAGGACGAAGTCCTTCGGCGTCTGTCGCATCCCTTCTGGTTTCAGGCGCTCGGGTGCGCGATGGGCATGGACTGGCACTCGTCGGGCATCACGACCAGTGTGATCGGCGCCCTCAAGCGAGGGCTGTCACCTGTCGCGCACGAAGTCGGGATCTGGGTCTGCGGCGGGCGTGGCCGCGTCTCGCGCCAGACGCCGGCCGAGCTTGCCGTGGTCGGTGAGCAGACCGGCCTCGACGCCACGGCTCTCGCCCGCACCAGCCGCATCGTTGCCAAGGTCGACAGCGCGGCGGTGCAGGATGGCTATCAACTCTACTTGCACGGGTTCTTCGTCAGCCGCAGCGGTGGCTGGACGGTCGTGCAACAGGGCATGAATCCGGCGCGCAAGGAGGCACGTCGTTACCACTGGTCGTGCGAGCGCGCGCGCGATCTGGTGGACGAGCCCCACGCTGCCATCGAAGGCGCCGCCGGCGGCGAGATCGTCAACCTCACGGATCACAGGGCAAGGGCGGCCCGCTCCGCCAGCCTTTTGCTCGCGTGTGGCGATCCTGAAGTGGTGACAGGGACGCTGGCTCGCCTTTCCGATTGGAAGGGCACGGCGCTGCCGCATCTGGAGCTACCGGCCCACCATGACGTGCGCCTCGAGAGTCTCGACCTGCGACGGCTGGCCGGGGCGTTGACGGTGGCGCGAGGGCAGGGACCGAGCGATTTCCCCGAGCTGCTGCTGGTGCCCGGACTCGGAGCGCGCAGCCTCTTCGCCCTGTCGCTGGTCGCCGAGGTGTTGCACGGGGCCCCCAGTCGCTTCTCGGATCCGGCGCGTTTTTCGCTCGCCCATGGCGGCAAGGACGGCCATCCGTTTCCCGTGCCGCTGCGAATCTATGACCAGACGCTGCGGGTGCTCAAGGACGCGGTCACTCGCGCGCGGCTCGGCCAGAGCGACAAGCTGGCCGCCATGAAGCGACTCGACGAACAGTGCCGCCTGGCCGAGGCGGCGACGCAGGGGCAGCCTTTGCCTTCCCTACCGGCGCTCTTTGCGGCCGAGCGGGCGTCGGCATCTCTGCTGGGGGGCCGCACGGTCTTCGATGACCCTTCACCGCGACAACGGCCGGCCAGGCCTCGTCAGCTCCGGCTGCTCTAACGGACGGCCTCGTTCACGCCTCCCACCGGGCGGGTGAGAAAATCGCGGTCGCCGAGCGCGCGTGTTAGCCTCGACGGTGGTGGAAAGCCGGACCCGATGGCGAAAGGGCGAGCCGGGGACGCGCGAAGGCGTGGTCGCGGTGCTCGATGTCCTGCGCGAGGGCATCGGCGCCGAGGCGCTTGGCCTTTTCGACGACGACAGGGCCACCAGCGAGGCGCCGCTCAATCTCTGGGAGGCCTTCGGAGGCCTCGGCTGTATCGATCTTGCCTGGCCGGGCTGGAATGACTGGTACCTGGTCCTCAAGCGCGATCAGCAGGCCGAGACCACGTGCACCTGCGGGGCAGAACATCGCGTGCGCGGCTTTCTCTTGCACGACCGCTGGGTGCTGCTGGCGGTGACACCGGCGGTGCTGGCCCCCCAGGCCCCCGCGGCGCTGCTCTCTGCGTTGCGCGCGCTGGGTGAGAAGCTGCCGCCCGGTCGTTCGGCGCCGGCCTTCGAGTTACCCGACGTGGATCCGCTGGGTGGGGGCCAGTCCCCGCTCTTCTGGGTGCGCAAGAGCCGGGATTGATCCCGCGCGGCCCGTGCGGGCCGCGTATGGCGGGCCGTGTGCCGGGAGGTGTGG
This sequence comes from Myxococcales bacterium, assembly GCA_031398585.1. Taxonomy (GTDB): domain Bacteria; phylum Myxococcota_A; class Polyangia; order Fen-1088; family Fen-1088; genus JANNNO01. Next base: position 15,301 of record JANNNO010000536.1, read on the forward strand.
CAGATTGATCGCGTGTTGCTGGCCGAGCTATGCCAGGTCTCGCAGACGGTCGGCGCCACGCGATCGCGCCTCGACAAGGTGGGGCAATTGGGCGCATGCGTGCGCCGGTTGGCAGCCTACGGCGAGCTGGCGATCGGGGTGCCGTACCTGGCGGGCGATCTGCCGCAAGGAAAGATCGGGCTTGGCTATGCGGCCTGGCGCAAGCTGGCCAACGTTCCTGCCGCCGCCGCTTCGTCTTTGACCCTCGCTGAGGTCGACGCAACGTTTTCGGCGATCAAGGCCGAGGCCGGTGCTGGCTCGGGCAAACGTCGCGATCAGCACGTGCAGCGCTTGCTTGCGCAGGCGATGCGCGACGAGCAGGAATTTCTCCTGCGCCTCGTGACGGGCGAGCTTCGCCAAGGGGCGCTCGAGGGCGTGCTGGTCGATGCGTTGGCGCGCGCCTTCGAGGTCGAGGCAGCGGCGGTGAGGCGCGCGGTGATGCTGGCGGGCACGCCGACTGCGGTCGCGCTCGCGCTGCATGCCGAAGGCGCAGCGGGGCTGGCGGCGTTTACCTTGCAACTGTTTCGACCGCTGCAACCGATGCTGGCGGACACGGCGGCCGACGTGGACGAGGCCTTGGGGCGCCTGGGGCAAGCCGCGTTCGAATACAAGATGGACGGCGCACGGGTGCAGGTCCACAAGGACGGCGATCGCGTCGAGGTCTACAGCCGTGCGGGGAATCTCGTCACGCCGGCGGTTCCCGAGATCGTGCAGCGGGTGCAGGCTCTGCCCGCTCGTCAGCTGGTGCTTGACGGCGAAGTGATCGCGTTTGGCGAAGACCAGCGGCCGCGTCCGTTTCAAGAGACCATGCGCCGCTTCGGCCGTCGGCTGGATGTGGGCAGGTTGCGCGCGGAACTGCCTCTTTCGGTCTTCTTTTTCGATGCGCTGGCGATCGACGATGATCTGCTCATCGACCGACCGCTTTCGGATCGCTTCGCTGCGCTCGCCGCCGGGACCGAGGCGCGCGATCTGGTTCCCCGCATCGTCACCGCCAGCAGCGAGGAGGCCGATGCTTTTGCCTCGCGGGCGCTCTCCAATGGGCACGAAGGCGTCATGGCCAAGGGCCTCGATTCCATCTACAGCGCCGGTCGTCGCGGGGCCGAGTGGCTAAAGTTGAAGCCGGCCCACTCCCTCGATCTCGTCGTGCTCGCCGTCGAGTGGGGAGGTGGTCGCCGCCAGGGCTGGTTGTCCAACCTGCACCTCGGTGCCCGCGATCCCGAAGCGGGAGGCTTCGTGATGCTGGGCAAGACGTTCAAGGGCATGACCGACGAGATCCTGCGTTGGCAGACCGAAGCGCTGCTTGCCCGCGAGATCGGGCGCGAAGGCCACGTGGTTCACGTGCGGCCGGAGCTCGTCGCCGAGATCGCATTCAACGACGTTCAGGCCAGCCCTCACTACCCAGGCGGCATGGCGCTGCGTTTTGCGCGGCTCAAGCGATACCGACCTGACAAGCTCGCCAACGACGCGAGCACCGTCGCCGAAGTGCGAGCGCTCCTGCCGCGCGTGCGTACGTCGCCCAGCCGTCAGGACGACCAGGCGTTTTAGTCGGGGTTTGAGACGCGCTCCCGTCCTACAGGCCCGCGGTCGCAGCGGCCGACGATTGAGAAGTACCCGCGTCCGATCAATGCCGACCGGGTCAGGATCGTGCCGGTCGACGAGATGTTTGCCCGCTCAAGCGCGAGCCTGCTAGGGCAAATACGTGATCGTGATGTCGTCGGGGGAGTTCAGGTAGATCTGCGCGTTGGCCTGGTTGCGATCGATAATGTTGAAGGTGCCTTTGACCTTCACCTTGATCTTCGGGTTGATCAGCTTGTTGCGGGCATCGACGCCCTGACCGGGCCGCGAGATCCAGGCGCTGTGCAGCTTCTGCCGGATCGCCTCGAAGATCGTGGCGTTGTCAGGGTGGAGCAGCGTGTATTCGCGGCTGACGTTGTCGGCGTCGACCACCTGGACAGCGTAGACGTCCACGCTGATCTGCGGGCTCTTGGGAAAGCGGATCAGCGCGCCCTCGGTCTCGTAGGGTTGCATGTGTCGGTCGACCAGGCGTTCGAGCACCTCGATCGGGTTGGGTTTCGTGGTGTCGGCGTAGATGTGGATCGGCCGCGGCGGCACCGCCGAGATCGTGTAGTGAAGCTTGATCTTGTCGTTGCGCCAGAGGTTGCGGGTGAGGCCGTCGGTGCGGACGAAGACGGGCAAGACCGCGTCACCGTATTCGATGACCAGGATGCGGCCGTCGGCAGCGACGGCGTGGACCTTCCCGATGAGCTCGGTCTTGCCGACCAGTTCGTCGGGGATGCGGGTAGCGGCGGTGCGTGCGGGCGGCGTCTCATCGGCGGTGTACGTCCGCGTGACAGTGACTTCCTCGACCTTGATGTGACGGATGGGGGCCATGTTCTGGAGGAAAAGGCCCTTGAGAGTCACGGCGTCGTGTCGCTTGACTGTTGCCAGCTTCGTCGCCACGTCGTTGTTGGCAGCAACCAGGGGAAAGTCCGCGAAGGAGAAGAAGTTGCCCGGCTTGCGGTAGGTGAAGACGTAAAGGCCGCGCCCATGGACAGCCGCGTGAATCCAACCTGGCAGCTTGCCCTGGGTCAGCAACGCCGAGAGGCCTTCGATGTCGGTCGGCTCGATGACACCGTTGCTGCTCGGGGGATTCGGATTCGGATTCGGATTCGGATTCGGCGCCGGGACGAGGCCGGCATCGGGCTGGGTCATGCCTGGCCCGGGCGTCATCGGCATGTTCATGTCGCCCTTGGCGCCCGTGGTGCCTTCGCACGCGACGAGGCCGAGAGAGGCGAAGAGGACCGCGCCAAGCCAACCGCACCGGCGCCGTCCGGGGGCGGGGACCGCAGAGAGAGGGCTCTCAAAACCGCTGCAGCTCATGGGCGATACAATAGGGCGATTCGTCGCGCGGGCAAACGATGGCCTCCCAACTGTGGCCGAGGGCGCGCGTTCCGTGACGCCGGGCCCAGTGGTGTCCGGTAAATCGGCACGGCCTGGCAAAATCTGATGGCGCTCAGGGCCACCAGCGTGCGCTACGATGGAGGGCCATGTCTCGATACCCGGTTGCAACCGTCTGGACGGCGGTGGTTTTCGCCCTCTTGTCGACCAGCGCCTGTCGTCTCGACGATAGCCATCTGCCCCCGCCGCCCATCGCCACTGACCCTGGTGGCCGCGGCGGGACTCCCGCCCCGATCGGAGGTTCGGGTGGCCAAAGCGGCGGCGTTGCCGGGACTGACGTTCGTCCCTTCGACGGCGCCCTCGATGTCGGGCGGGTCGAAACTTCCGCGAGCCCCGGTGTTTCCAGTGCCGACGGCGCCCCCGCGCAGGTCGATCTGCGTCCCGTCGATCGCCCTGTCGATCTGGCAAACGAGGTCGAGCCCGTCATGCCGCCGACCGTAGATCTAGCTCCATCACCGGTCGAGGTCGCGCCACCCATCGCCGATTGTCAGGTGAGTGAGTGGTCAGCCTGGTCGGCTTGCAGCAAGGCATGCGCGGGTGGCAAACAGAGCCGAGGGCGAACGATCGTCGTGGCACCCACGCAGGGAGGCAAGGCCTGCCCCCATCTGCAAGAGAGTCGGGACTGCAACACGCAGGCGCCCAACGGGTGCGGAGGCTGCAAACCACTCGCCGTGGCCATCGGCGAGGCCTGCGGTGCCTGCGGCAAGACTGCGTGTGGGGGTGTCGACGAGGTCGTCTGCCAACAGGCGCCTGCCAAGACCTGCCGCGACCTGGGCGCTGTGTGCGGTACACCTTCCGATGGTTGTGGTGGACAACTATCATGCGGCGGTTGCGCTGACGCGCTCACCTCGTGCAGCGCCACCTTCGCCTGTGCTTGTGCGCGACCCACCGCCATCTATTCGCCGAGCGGCGATCTCGACAGTGGCAAGCGCGCCGCCTCACCCGACGGCAACTGGGTGGCGACTTCGGAAGGGATTTTCACCGTCGGCGGGCAGCGCGTGGCCCAACTGCCCGACGTCAAAGCTTTCGACTGGCATCCCCGCGTCCCGAACCGATTTGCGGTCATGCGCCACTTTTCGCCTCCGCGTGACCGTGCCGAGATCACGGTGCACGACATCGGTCCTGGCGGCATGCAACCACTGGCGATCGCCCGCAGCGACGATTGGCACCACTACATGGCGTGGATCGACGGCGACCGGATCGCGCTGGGAGGCAGCGGCACCTGCGTCACCGTGCGTACGGTGACTCCCGCTCGCCCCGAGACGACGACGGATACCCCCGACGCGGCAGGCTTCTAGCCTAGGGTCGAGACGTGGTGTGCTGTTAGGCTCACGTCCCGATGACACCTCCGTCGTCACGGCGGATGGCGATGGTCGCGGATCGCGGACGTGAGCCGGCGGCTCCATCGGGCCAGGAGCTCCAGGCCTTCGGGTTGTTGGGATCGTTGCGGGCGGGAAAGGAAGCCGGCGATTCGCCGGGGTGCTGGACGTTGACGAACATGGTGCGACCGTCGGGCGTGAAGAGCAGCCCCGTGAGCTCCGCCGAGACCGGGCCGGTCAAGAAGCGGCGCACTTCGCCGGTGTTGGGATCGGCGGCGAGGATCTGGTTGTTGCCGATCCGCTTCCAGTCGGGGCTGGCCATGTTCTGCGCTGACGAATCGGTGGATATCCAGAGCAGGCCGCGCGGATCGAAGCAGAGGCCATCGGGCTGAGCGAAGGCGACGCCGGCGGCGACGTTGCCGCGCTTCTGGATGTCCTCGTGGGCCGGATCGCCGGCTTCGAGGAAGATTTGCCAGGTGAAAGTCGTGGCGGCGGCGTCGTCCCTGGCCTCGCGCCAGCGCACGATGTGCCCCATGGTGTTGGGCGCGCGGCGGTTGACGGCGTCGGGTCCGAGCGGCGCCGTCGCCAGGGCAGGCTTGCCCTTGCCGCGCGCGCTGTTGTTGGTGAGGCTGCAGAACACTTCGCGCGTGCGAGGATGGATCGCGATCCATTCTGGCCGATCCATGTAGGTCGCACCGACCGCATCGGCTGCCAACCGGGCGCCGATCAGCACGTCGGCCTGCGAGGCAAAGCCGTTGCTTTCGGTGAGGGGCGCCTGCCCTTGAACCAGGGGCAACCAGGTCCCACGTCCGTCGGCGTCGAAGCGGGCGGCGTACAGCGTACCCTCGTCGAGCAGATCCCGATTCGCCCCCGGATCGTCGGGACGAAAGGGCCGCGCGCTGACGAACTTGTAGATGTGCTCGAACTTGGAGCGGAAGTCGTCGTCGCCCATGTAGACCACGACGCGATTGTCCGGCGCGAGCGTCACCGTGGCGCCCTCGTGCGCGAGACGACCGAGGGCGGTTCGCTTGACCGGCTGCGAGTCGGGCGCGTGAGGATCGATCTCGACGACCCAACCGAAGCGATTCGGTTCATTGGGATGTCGGCCGGCATCGAAGCGCTCGTCGAACTCGTGCCACCGGTACCCCCAGCTCTCCTTGCTCGTCGGAATTCCGTAGCGTTCGGAAAGGCGCGTCTTGTTGTCGCTGTCATCGACGAAATACGGCGCGAAGTTCTCCTCGCAAGCGAGGTAGGTCCCCCAAGGCGTTCGTCCCTGCGCGCAGTTGTTGAAAGTTCCCCGCACGCGGCGACCTTCGGGATCGGCGGCGGTCCGGAGGCTGCCGTGGCCGGCGGCGGGGCCGACCAGGGTGATCGGCGTGTCAGCGGTTACCCGGCGCCCGTAGCGCGAGTTGGCGACGCTGCGCCAGGTCCCCGAATCATTGCGGACCTCAATGATGCCGAGGCCGTGCGCATTCTTCGACTTCTGTACCTTCTCCGCGGTGAGGGGGGTGGTACCGCCCGGGCTGAGCAGGTTGTCGTCGGTGTACTCGAAGTTGATCGCAAGCAGGCCATGATCGGAAGCGGCCGAGCCACGCGGCAGAGGAAAAAACGCCATGCCGTCGTGGTGCATGCCCGCCTGCAAGGCCTGCACCGCCGCCGACTGGTGAACGTCAGGCGAGAAGGCTGGCGCCCCAGCAACCACGGGGTCGCCCCATGCATTGACGACGTGATAGCGATACCCGGCTGGCAAGACCACGGCGTCGGCAGCCGATATGGGGACCGGCTCGAAGCCGATCGCGGGCTCGATGCCGCCGAGACCCATACTCACGGCTTTCGGAGTCTTGCAGCCGGCAAGGAAAGCCAGGAGAGTGCCTGCGGCGCCCTCGAGTATCGCGCGACGATCCGGCGACGTGGGCGAATCGGGGGAGGGGATCGGGGAATCGGGTCTGTTAGGATCCGACATGCGCCAGCCTTTCTCTGCGAACGAAACCTTACCCCAGGCATGGGCACTGGAGGGCGAACCAGATGCAAACTGCGGGTGAACAATGGATGTTCTAGACTGAGCGTTCCAATGGATTCCGCTAAACCACCGAAGTCGACGTCGGGGGACTTGCTCCCGGTCGCGCCCCTGCCGCCCTCGGATCGGCTGGGGCGGCTGCTGCGCGTCTCAGCGGCACTCTCCGCGGCGCCCACCGCACGCGACGTGGCGCTTGTGATCACCGAGGAGGCGCGCAAAGCGCTGGGGGACGACGCCAGCGGGGTCTGGCTGTTCAATGCGCCACACTCGAGGCTCGACCTACTGGCTTCTCGGGGATTTCCCGAGCCCATCCTCGCGCAAGTGCAGAGCTATCGGGTCGATGCCGACAATCCTTTGTGCGCTGCCGTCCGCGCCGGCGAGCCTGTCTGGATAGAGGGGTGGGAAGAGTTTGCCAAGCGCTTTCCCAACTCGGAAGCACGGGTGCGGGACGTGAACCAGCCGCGGCCACAATCTTTCGCCTGCCTGCCGCTCATGATCGAGGAGACGGTCATCGGCGGTGTTGCCTTTTCGTTCATGGCGCCGCGAACCTTCAGCCAGGACGAGCGGAACTTCATTGGCCTCCTGGCGCAGCATTGTGCCCTCGGCATCGAACGTGCGCGTCTTTACGAGCAAGCTCTCGACGCGATTCGTGCGCGCGACGATTTCCTTTCGATCGCAGGTCACGAGCTGCGCACACCGCTGGCGACGTTGCTGTTGCAACTGCAGGGCGTCCTGGGCGAAAACGGCGAGGGCATCCAAGGTCCGTCGGCAGAACGCAGCGTATCGGCAATACGCACCGCGCGGCGGCTGATCAAGCTCGCCGATGACGTACTGGATGTGTCACGCATTCGCGCTGGCCGCCTGCGGCTCGAGGTCGAGACGATGGACCTGGGACAGGTCGTCTCGGAGGTCTCCACCCGTACCGCGGAAGGCACGCGACCGCCGCGCCCCGAGCTGCGTGCGGCAGTATTCGGACCTCTCATCGGTCGCTGGGACCCCTTGCGCATCGAACAGATCGTGTCCAATCTCATCACCAACGCATGCAAGTATGGAGACGGCAAACCGATCGACGTCCGGGTGGCACGCCAGGGCGATATCGCCGAAATCATCGTGCGTGACTCGGGTATTGGCATCGCGCACGCTGATCAGGCGCGCATCTTCGAACGCTTCGAGCGAGCGGTGCCGCCCCGATCCTTTTCGGGCCTCGGCCTCGGCCTCTGGATCACGCGTGAGATCGCCAGGGCTCACGGCGGTGACATCTCGGTTCGCAGCGAGCTGGGCGGAGGAGCGGAGTTCACCGTGACGCTTCCACTTGCGCCGCCAGCCAGCGCCTGTCTGCCCCGCTGATTTCGATATGGCCCTCGGCTTTTCCGTGCACGCGCGCGACGTGGCTTCGGCCGCCCGTTGCGGAACTCTGGTGACAGATCGAGGCGCTGTTGCCACACCCGCCTTCATGCCGGTTGGCACGCGTGCAACAGTCACCGGTCTGACGGTCGAGGATCTCGAGGCGATGGGCGCACCCATCCTTCTGGCCAACACCTATCACCTATTGCTGCGTCCCGGCCCCGAGCTCTTCCGCCGCGTCGGCGGCATCCATCCCTTCATGCGCTGGGAACGACCGGTGCTGACCGATTCGGGCGGCTACCAGATCTTCTCCATGTCGGGCGAGCGCACGATCTCGGAGGAGGGCGCCCGTTTCGCCAGCTACATCGACGGCAGCATTCACATGCTCTCGCCCGAACGCAGCGTGGAGGTGCAGTCGGCGTTCGGGTCGGACATCATGATGGTGCTCGATGAATGCGTCGATTCGCGTTCCAGCGAAGAGGTCATCCGGACGGCGATGCACCGGACTCATCGCTGGGCTCTGCGCAGCCTCGCGGCTCCCCGTCCGTCGCACTCCTCGCTGTTCGCCATCGTTCAAGGGGGCCTCTCGCCCGAGCTGCGGCGTGAGTCGGCCGGGTTCCTCACCCAGCACGCCTTCGACGGCTTCGCCATCGGCGGCGTCGCGGTGGGCGACACCCGCTCCGAGCGTGAAGAGATCATCGCGCTGGCAGCTGAGCTCTTGCCCGCGGAGCGCCCGCGCTACTTGATGGGCGTGGGGACGCCGCCCGATCTCCTCCAGGCGATCGGCTGCGGCATCGACATGTTCGATTGCGTGCTGCCGACGCATCTGGCGTGGCAAGGCACGGGCTTTACCTCGACGGGCCGTGTGCGCATCACGCGCGGGGCGCATCGGATGAGCGACGAGCCGCTCGACGCAAAATGTGCCTGCCCGACCTGTCGCCGGCACACGCGCGCCTACCTTCATCACCTCTTCAAGTGCAGCGAGCCGCTCGGGCCGCGCCTGCTCTCGATCCACAACCTCAACCACTACCTGGATCTGATGCGGCAAGCACAAGCGGCGATCGCTGCGGGTGAGTATGCTGCTTTCGCGCGACGCAAGCTGGCCGAGGTCGACCGACACGAGCACGCCGAGGCGCTGGCGTGAAGCCGGCCTGGGCGCGTGGTCACGAGATCGTTCGCATCGGCAACGGAAGTCTTGCGATGCGCAGCGTGGCCAGTGGTGAGGTCATGCATCCAGGCGTCGGCCCGCAGATCGAGGCGGAAACCCTCTACGTGCAGCAGTCACAGGTGGCAGCTCGACTCGCTGAGGCGGGGGCGCCGCTGGTCGTCTTCGACGTCGGCCTCGGCGCCGGATCCAACGCGGTGGCGACCCTCGCCGCTGCCGAGCGCTCGCCTGGCGGACGCCGGCTCCATCTGGTCAGCTTCGAACGAGATTTGGACGCTTTCACCCTGGCGTTGCAGCAGCCCGCTGCGTTCGGCTTCGATGAGGGAGCGACGCGGGCGGGACAGGCGCTGCTCGCCCATAGGGAGCACGAGGGGCCGCGCACCACCTGGCAGCTGCGCACAGGCGATCTGACAGCGACGCTGGCGCGCGAGACGACCAGGGCGGACATCGTCTACTGGGATCCTTTCTCACCGCGGGCCAATCCCGAGCTCTGGACGGTCGCCAGCTTTCAGCTGTTGCGAAGATGCGCCGGCCCTGGCGCGGTCCTCTATACGTACAGCGCATCGACGGCGGTGCGCACGGCCCTCTTGCTGGCGGGCTGGGCGGTCGGCGCGGGTGACGCCATCGGCACCAAGCGGGAGACCACCGCAGCGGCGATCCGACACGCGGATCTCAGACGCCCACTCGACGCTCGATTCTTGGCACGGGTCGATCGCTCGGATGCGCCGTGGCCCGCCGATGCGCCCAGCGACGCGCGTGCGCGCCTCGCCGCCGCGGCGCAGTTCGCGACTTGATCAAAGTCGCTCCTGTCGCGGGCGATCTTAGGTTACGGTGAAGGGCCCCGCTCCGCGCGATTGGCCGCCTCGCGGCCCGCCGACGCGCGCGATCCCTTCGTTATGCCGCGGACCGAAGGAGAAGGCGACAAGATGGCCGCACGAGGCACGTTGAACCTCAAGGCAGCGCCCTGGAAAGTGGTGAGCCTGGCGACGCTCAAGCGCGACGGGCGACTGCACCTGCCGGACCTGCAACGCGGGTTCGTCTGGTCGTCGGATCGAGTGAGGGCGTTGCTCGATTCGCTCTACCGGTCGTATCCAGTCGGCGCCCTGCTGCTCTGGGAGCCGAGCTGGGAGGGGCAAGAAGCGCCGTTCTCGACGCGCTCGTGGGACATCTGTCCGCCCGATGCCATCACAGGCCGGGGAGTGCCGGAGAGCGCGGCGGAGAACGTCAGCCCGGGCTCGCTCTTCGTGCTCGATGGCCAGCAGCGGTTGACCTCGCTCTTCCGCATCATCTTTTGTAGCCGCATTCGCAACCGGACCACGCCGGATCCCGATCTGCTGGTGTCGCTGTCGCCCGACGAGGAATGGACGCAGAACCCGTTTCACCTGCGGGTCCGTGGTCTCAATCGCCGCATGCGCGACGGCTTGTTGATTCCCGCCGAGGTGCTCTTCGAGGGGGTCCGTGGAGGCAACGAAAGCCTCGCCGTGCAGAGAGCTCTGGGAGAATGGCTCACGCCGAGCGACGAGATGTTCTTCCGCGCGCTCGACAGGGCCAACGCCATCCGCAACTCGATCTTGCAGAATGAGGTCGTGGCTTACGAGATCGACGCCGACGCCAACGACGACAACGTCATCGAGATCTTTGCGCGGCTCAACCAGCAGGGTGTGCGGCTTCGCCCCGGGGATCTGGCGGCTGCGCGCCTTACCGGCAAGATGACCAACTTCCGTAGCCGCGCACGCGAAGTCTTCACCATGAAGCAGTTCCGCGGCTTCTCGGCGCCGGAGGTCAGGAGGAGGGCAGCCGATCGGGCGCGTTCATCGATACCGATCTCCTGATCCGGGCTGCGCTCTTCCTCGGTGGCGGTGGGGTTCGTTATCGCGACGCCGAAAGGCGCAAGCTCGACGTTCGGTACCAGAGCATCGACGAGAGCTGGGATCGCACCATCAAGGGCTTCGAGCACGCGGTGGAGCTCTACCGCGGCGCCGGGATCCCTTCGGGCGACTGGCTGCCCTATCGCTATCTGCTCTTTGCTCCCGCAATCGCGGCGGCCAATGGACACAAGCTCGACGACCGCTGGGTGGCCTGGGCCGTGGCGGCCAGCTTGTGGCGGCACTACGCCGGCGAGGTCGACACCAAACTACAGAAGGACGCCAACCTGGCTGCCAAGGGCGACATCGAAGGGCTCATCGATCACATCAAGCTTCGGGCGAAACGTCTCGACAGCTTCGTGCCCGACGAAGAGGACGTGCTTCGCAACATCGTCAGCGAGGGCGGCGTGTTTCTCGCGATGCTGGTCTATTTCGCGAAGGTCGGCGCGCGATCGTTCGTGGCGGGCAAGCTGCTGTCAGGAGCGGCCGAGCCCCTCGAGGTGCACGCCTTGTTCCCGCGCACGCTCCTGGATCGCTTTCCTGACCGCGACAACGAATACGTGCCCGACCGGCTGGGCAATCTCACCTTGCTCACCCGGTCCGACAAAGAGCACCTCGGTGACAATGCTCCCGAGACCTACTTCTGGGTAATCGAGCCGCGCGAGCGTGCGGCTCACCTGATCCCGGAGGACACCAGCACCTGGAAGGTGCAGTCGTACCAGGACTTTTGCGAACAACGCGAGCGCATCATCGCGTCGATGTTGCGTGATCTCTTCGTGAACCTCGGCGTCGGTTGACCCACGACGTCTGACCGCCGGCCGACGACGGCTGCGTGGGTGTGGTGCCTGCCAGGTAGGTGGGGCGCGCAGAAGCTCACGCGCCATCGCCGCAAGGGCGTCACGGCACTTCAAGGTCGCCCGATTTTCTGCCGAGAAAATGGGCTCCTTTCCATGAGGTGCTCATGATTCGCCAGATCCTTTCTCGTGCGGTGCTGGTTGCCGCGACCCTCGGTGGTGCCTGTGGCGGCGTCGAAGAGAGTCCGCCCATGTCGACGGCCCCCACGGTCCCGACACTCGACCCCGGCATGGCCATGCTGGCCGGCAAGGTGATCACCACCGACGGCATGCCCATCGCTGGCGCCACGGTGACCATGCTCGACCGGTCCGCAGTCGAGCCGGCCATCACGGCAACCACCGGCGCCGATGGCAGCTGGCAGCTGACGGTGCCTGGGACCACCGACGTCAACCTTCGGGTCGAGGCGATGAACTTCGCCCCCACGCGTGCCACCACTGTGGCCGTCGCCAAGCAGAAGTCGTCGGTCGGTATGGAGATCATGATGATCCCCCCCGCACGACTGACCGAGCTGTCGGGCATGATGGGCGGAGCCAAGGTCGATCTCTATGGCGTCGTCGCGGTCGACGTGAAGTCGGTGAGCGGCGCATGCGACCCGGCGGGAGGCAAGGTCCTCCTGACACCGTCGCCGTTTGGTCGCGTGGTCTACGGTAAGGCGGATCAGACGCCCGACATGACCCTCACCACGATGCAGGCCGGGGCGCGCCCGTCCGCCTGGGTGCTCGGCGTGTTGCCCTCGGGCACCTACTACAACCTGAAGTTCGAGAAGGCTGGCTGCACGCAGGTGGCGAGCCCGGTGCTGTGGAGCGAGCGCAGCTACAAGGGCCATCTGCCCGTCGAAACCAAGGCGCTCAGCCACGCGATGATCTTCGTTCAGTAAAGGGAGCCATGCAGAACATGCGGACGTGGAAGCGGTTCGGTCTGATCTCATCGATGCTGGCAGCAGGTGCGTGCAGCGGTGCCGAGCAGCAGACCAACGAAGAGCTGGCGCTCGAGATCGGTCGCGGCATCGGCGCCCGCTGCCCGATGGCCGCCGCCAACGACGAGCAAGCGCGCATGAGCTGCGCCGCCAAGCTGACCGATTGGGACCTTTTGCGCGACACGATGGCCGAACCCTTCATGTGGGGTGGCCAGCGGCCGGGCAAGGGCTATCGCCTCTCGGACTCGGACACCACGAGGTTCAACCAGCTGGTCTGGCGACGCATGTATCTGTCGCTCTTCATGTTCACCGGCGAGGTGAGGCTGGAGACCGATGGCGATCTCACCGTCATCCATCTGCCCTACCAGTTGCGCAACGGGCTCGATGCGGGGTCATACCCGTACCCGTTCTGGCACAGCAAGAACAAATGGGACACGTGGCAGCTGTCGCCCGAGCTCATCCTCATCATGGAGAAGGGCAAGCTCACGGGGGCGCTCCGTTCCGACAAGCGGCCCGACGTCGAAGAGCGCCGCAAGCGCTACGTCGATCGGACCTGGTCAGGGCAGTGGGAGTGGGAGAAGGACGGTCAGAAGATGCCGTTCGTCACTCTCTACAGCTTCCTCTTTTCCGCCAACAATCCCCACGTTCAGGCCCTCG
>JANNNO010000587.1:0-20637 GCA_031398585.1 Myxococcales bacterium
AGCGCCGGGGCGTCCTCGGCGACGAGGATCGTGCCGCTCCTGTGGCGGCGTTCGCGCTGTACCGGTACCGCGGCGGTTGCCACGGAGGGGATGCGATCGGTGGCGGGCAGGTAGATCTTGAAGGTCGTCCCTACGCCTGGCTCGCTGTAGAGCCAGATGTTGCCACCGCTCTGCTTGACGATCCCGTAGACGGTGGCGAGTCCCAACCCAGTGCCCTTACCGCGCCCTTTGGTAGTGAAGAAGGGCTCGAAAATGCGCGCCTGCGTGGCAGCGTCCATGCCGCCGCCGGTGTCGCTGACGATGAGCACGGTGTGCAGGCCGACCTGCGCGCCCGGGTGCGCCCGCACGTGATCTTCGTCCAGGAAGGCGCGACTGACGGCGACCGTGATGCGCCCCCGGTCGGCGATGGCGTCGCGCGCGTTGATCACCAGGTTCATCAAGATCTGTTCGAGCTGGGAGCGATCGGCCTCGACCCTGGGAACGTCAGCGGCGATGTCGAATGTCAACTCGATGCGGCTGTCGAGTGATCGGCGCAACAACACCTCCAGCTCGCGCACGACCTCTCTCACGTCGAGAACCTGGCGCCGCTGCAGCACACGCCGTCCGTAGCTGAGAAGCTGCTTGGTAAGCTCCGCTGACGAGCGGGCCGCTCGCAGCATGATCTGGATGTCGTCGCGTCGCTGCTCGTCGTCGCTGTCGAGCGCAAGCTCGCCGTGGCTCAGAATGACGGTCAACAAGTTGTTGAAGTCGTGCGCGATGCCCGCGGCCAGCTGGCCGATCGCCTCCATCCGTTGCGCGTGTCGCAGCCGTTCCTCGGCGTCGGCACGGGCGAGCTCGGCGACCTTGCGCGCGGTCACATCGATCGAGAGTACACAGACGCCCTCGGGGACCGGCTGCAGGCGCAGCTCGAAGTAGCCGATGCGGCCATCTGGGAAGGTGAAGGCGTTCTCGAGCACGACCGATGTGCGTTCGCTCATGCAGCGGCCGAGCGCTGCAAACATCTCGGTCGACTCGATGCCGGGGTAGCACTCCATCATCGTGCGACCGAGCAACGCCTCCTTGGTCGAACGGCCATGGCGCGCGGCGGTTTCATTGAGGTGCAGATAGCGGAAGTCAGGGCCTATGACCTGAAGGCCCTCCAGGATCGCGTCGAGCACCGTCGACCAGTTCTCACTGTTCTGCCCACCCGCCGTTGAGGGACCGCTTTCGTGTCGCACGCGACCTCATCGCATCACCTCTGCGGGTTTGCCGTCAAGACCCTGCGATGCACGCGACTCGCTTTTCCGCCGCGCGAACTGCGCAAGCGTGTAACCAGCGCGGGTAGACGGCGGCCACGGTTGCGGGCAAGCTCGCCGCGTGGAATCACGCTGGAACGACGATGTATTCGCTGCTCTCACCGACGATCTCGACGCGCTGGCTTACCTCTCGAACCTGATCGGCCTGGACCCGGCCCTCACGCAGCCAGGTGGCGGCAACAGTTCGGTCAAGCGGCGCGAGCCCGACGCCAGCGGAAGGGTTGTCGACGTTTTGCGGGTCAAGGGCTCGGGCACCGACATGGCGACCATCGGGCGCCCCGGCTTTACAGGTCTGCGGATTGGGGATCTCGCCGCGCTCGAACGGCGGGAGGAGATGAGCGACGAGGAGATGATGGTCTTTCTCCGCGCCGGCATGCTCGATGGTCGCGAACCGGCGCCGTCGGTCGAGACGCCGCTGCATTCGATGCTGCCTTACCGGTTCATCGTGCACACGCACGACTTCGCCACGCAGGCACTGACCGATACACCCCGCCCGGCCGAGCACGTGCGAGAAGCCCTCGGCGACGACGCTGTCTATATCGACTACGTCAGACCCGGCTTTCCTCTCGCGCGTGCGGTGGCCAAGCTCGGTCGGTTGGCCAGCAACGCCCGTGGGTTGGTGCTGGGGCGCCACGGCCTCATCGCCTGGGGCGACTCGGCCAAGGAGTGTTACGAGAGCATGCACCGCTTGATCAACCGCGCCGAGGGGTTCGTTCATGACCGCAGCAACGGCCAAGGCCGCGAGGTCCGTCCCTTCGCTTCCGCCCACATTGCCGCGCCTCGGGTTCGCCGGGACGCCGCCCGCTCCGTGCTGCCTCTGCTGCGTGCCGGCCTGGCCCGACCGCGTTCGGTGATCCTGCACCTTGACGATTCGGCCGAGGCGCTGGGGTTTGCCGGCGATCCCCGCGCACCGGCGCTCGCCGCGCGGGGCATGTCGACACCCGAGCACATTCTGCGCTGTGGCCGGGTGCCGCTTCACCTCGGCGAGGGGACTCCGAACTTCGATTTCGCGACCGCGCCGCTGTCCGAGTCGGCGGCGGTCATCGATCGCGCGCTCGACAGGTACGCCGACGACTACCGCGCCACGGTCGCGCGCCTGCGGCCAGACGGAGAGACCCTCGATCCGGTGCCTCGGGTGGTCTTGCTACCGGGGCTCGGGATCGTGACGGCGATGAAGGACAAGGCCAACGCCCTTGTCGGCAATCTCTGCTACCGACACGTCATCCGCGTGATGGCCGCGGCCGAGGCTCTGGGCGGCTTTCGGTTTCTCGACGATGCCGATGCGATCGAGTTCGAGCACTGGCCGCTCGAGCTGGCCAAGCTGAAACAGCCGGAGCGGGAGCTGTCGCGTCAGGTGGTGCTGGTGACCGGCGCGGCCAGTGGCATCGGTCGCGCGATCGCCGAGCGGCTGGCGGCCGAGCACGCCCACGTGGTGATGACCGACATCCGCGGCGAGGCGGTGCGCGAGGCTGCCGCCGCCATCGGGAAGGCCTGCAAGGATCCGCAGCGGGTACGGGCTGTCGAGGCCGACGCGACCTCGGCGGCCGACAGCGTTGCGGCGGTGGCCGAGGCTGTGCTCGCCTTCGGCGGTCTCGACATCCTGGTGGCGAATGCCGGTTTCATCAAGGCTGGTGCCATCGACGCCATCGAGGAGGACGACTGGGATCGCCACTTCGACGTGAACGTGAAGGGGTACTTCCTCATCGTGCGCGAGGCGGTCCGCGTGATGAAGGCGCAACGACGAGGCGTGATCCTGATGAACGCTTCCAAAGGCGCCTTCGCGCCGACCGTGGACAACGCGGCCTATGCGAGCAGCAAGGCCGCGGTCGCTGCCCTCTGCCGCAACCTCGCTGCCGAGCTTGGCCCGCATGGCATCCGTGTCAACGCCTTCAACGCCGACTTCGTCGACACGCCTCTCATGCGCTCGCTCATCGAGCAGCGCGCGACGGCAGCGGGCGTTTCGGTCGAGGCCCAGACCCAGGCGTATCGCAAACGCAACCTGCTTGGCGCGGGGCCCATCCCGGTGGCGGCGGTGGCCGAGGCCGCCCTCTTTCTCGTGTCGCCGCGCTCGCGCTTCACCACCGGCGCCGCCTTTCCCATCGACGGGGGCATCAAGGAAGCCATGCCCCGCTGAAACACTGGAATCTGCGAGCGGTTCTATATCGCTATGGCGCTGCAAATCACGCCTGCGAGCGGTCGGTTTGTACCGCAGTAGTCTGTTTGTGTGATTACAATCTGTACATGTCGACAAGTTCTCCTGCCGGTCCGCAAGTACATGGCAGGGCCCAGCAGGAGGGACGAAGGGTCGATGAAGACGAAGCTCGTTATCTAGAGATCTATCTCGGGCATTTCCGCTACGTCGGCTCACAACTTCGACGCCTGGGAATTGGCGAGGCCGATCTGCCGGACGTCACCCAGGACGTGTTTGTGGTCGTGCACCGGCGCCTGGGCGACTTCGATCCGGAAAGACCGATCCGGCCCTGGCTGTTTGGCATCCTGTTTCGCGTCGCCGCCGATTGGCGTCGCTTGCATCGGCGCACCCGCGAGTTGCTGCCGGGAGCTGCCGCAGGTGAAGGCATCGCTGAGGGGGTCGACCCGGGACCGCGGCCCGACGATGCCTTGCTGGCGCGGCAGGCTCGCGACATCGCGGGCACCATCCTGGCGGCTCTGGATCCGCGGCTGCGGGTCGTGCTGGTGATGCATGACCTCGGTGGGATCGAGGTCAACGAAGTGGCCACCCGCCTCGGGATTCCGCGCAAGACGGTCTACACCCGGCTGCGACTTGCCCGCGCACGTTTCGCCGCGGCTGCCGGAGGTCTTCGTGGCGCCGCGCCCGCCCGGGGCGCGGCCCACGATTCCAGCCTCACGGAGTCGGAGCGACCCACGCCTTCAGACAGTTGATCTCGTCAACGGACAGCGGCGGGGCGCCGAAAGGCATCTGCCCGCCGCAGCCGGCGACGGAGCCGACGAGCCGGTCGAAGAAGATTCCCCCCACCGCGGGGGACGCGACGATGAGCGGGCGGTTGGAGCAACCTCGTGCCGGTACGTTCAGCATGCGAGCCTTGACCCCGACGCTCACGAGATCCAGAGAGGCCGCCGGTGAGGACTTGCCATGGCAAGCGCCACACTTGGGCACCAGGATCTTGGCGGAGATCTCAGCTGGCGTCGCACAAGCCGGCGTAGCGGGCGCGGTGGCGGTGTCGGGCGGCGTTCCGGCATCGACGGGCGCGGGTGCAGGCGCCGGTGCGGGTGCGGGTGCAGGCGCCGGTGCGGGTGCCGGCGCGGGTGCAGGTGCAGGTGCAGGTGCAGGTGCCGGTGCGGGTGCCGGAGCCGGAGCCGGTGCGGGTGCCGGCGGCGGGAGCGCGACGTCGACCGCGATGCCCGCGTCGGGCGCCCGCGTGGGGGCAGACGAGGGAAGGTAGGGCGGTGGTGCTCCCTCGTTCCCTCGCCCCCCCGTGCCCGCGCTGGCAGTGCCCTCGGGCAGGTAGGCGAAGTCCGGCTCGATGATTTCGCCCTGACAGGCCGACCCCGTCACCACCAGCAGGCCGACCAACAGCAGCTTGTATCCACTCGTCATTGTC
Organism: Myxococcales bacterium; assembly: GCA_031398585.1. Taxonomy (GTDB): domain Bacteria; phylum Myxococcota_A; class Polyangia; order Fen-1088; family Fen-1088; genus JANNNO01. The sequence goes on from JANNNO010000587.1 coordinate 4,877, forward strand.
GCTCCTCGTTCTCGGTTCGATGGGGGGGGGCGGGGGACGGGCCACTTACGGACAGGGGTTGCTCACTTCGGGCGCCGTGAACGTGTTGGCGCAAAAGCGTGCGTTGCGGTTGACCCGGCTCACCAGCGAGCGGAACCGGCAGGCAAAGTCGGTGCGCGTGATGAGCGGGTCGGTGCTCGAGATCGGCAAGACGTCTTCCGTGCGCCCGCTCGAGACGATGGTGCGGGCCGTGGTCTCGGCGATGGCGAGCTCGACGGCGGCTCCGCGCAACCCGAGCTTCGCTTCATAACCGCCCACGAGATTGATGAAGGCGTCGTATTCGATGACGCCGCCCGGGCTGCGCCCCGCGCCCACCGCCTCCTTCGCCCTGAGGTAGCGATCGGCATCGGCGGTGAGCAACTCCGGGGCGTTGGCGCCATAGAGAGATCGGATCTCCTGCAGCTCCTGCGACGAGAACTCGTTGCGGTGATCCTCCGCGTAGCTGACGATGTCGTCGAAGGAACGCGGCCGGTTCATGCCGGTGACGCCGTGGCACGAAATGCACGAGACGCCATTTTCCACCGCCCCGCCCGGTCGCCGCTGATCCCGCACGATGGCCTTGGGCGCCAGATCGATGCGCGCGCCCGCCGCGTCGACCAGCATGTAGCCGTAAAGCCCGTTGGGCAGGGTGAAGATGATCTCGCCGCCGGCCTGCTGGAAGGTGTTGTTGAAGTTGCGCCGGTCGAGGCTGTCGGGTCCGAGGGGGTTGGCGCGAATGTCGCTGCGCTCGAGGTCCGATTCGAAGTCGTAGCTGACCCAGAGCGAGCCACCATTGGGCCGCGTGTGCCGGTCGATGATCCGGTTGTGGCTCGAGACGCCCGAGCTGCGAAAGCCGACGCGAGTGACGTTGACCGGGCGCGGATCGCGAGGGTGATTCAGGTTATCGGCGATATTCACGTCGAGGTCCTCGGCCAGATCGTCAAGGGTGCTCGGCAGATCGAGCAGCCGGTGGTACAGCGGCGGGCGGCTCGCGGTCGACACGAACCAGTCGCCTCTCACGAAGGGCGCCTCGGTGCGCAGGCGCTGGTAGACGGCGACGTGGCGGGCCACATCGGAACGAACGCAATACGGATCGAACGAGACCAGCTCGTCCCAGTCGGCCGTGCTCCAGCCCAGCGCCGAGAGTCGAAAGCGAAAGATCGTCCCGGCCGGATCGATCGGCTCGGGTTTGACCAGCTCGCTTCGTCGCGAAAGCGAGTTGAGCACCAGCGCCAACACCTCGCCAGCGGCGCGCAGCTCTTCGGGACTGCGACGCTCATCGAGAAAGTGCGCAAAGCTGATGTAGCGCGTGTCAGTCGGGCGCGTGGTGCCGACATCGGTCGCGACCAGATCCATCAGATCGCGCGATGTCCGCGGTTGCGTGACGGCAGGGCGGGGCAGGTTCGCGATCCAGGCGCGCAGCACCTGCACCTCGGGCGAGGAGAGACGGGCGCCGTTGTAGGGCATGTCGGCCCGCACGGCGACCCGTTGCCAGAGTCGCGAACGATCCGGATCGCCGGGGATGATGATCTCGGAGGCGATCATGCGGCTCACGTCGGTGGCCGAGCCCCAGCCCGATGGATCACGCTCGCCGTAAGTGTGGCAGGTGCCGCAGCGTCGCTCGAGCAGCTCGCGCACGCCGGCAGGCATCTCGGCTTCGGAGACCAGCACGTTCGGGGCTGCCAATGGCTGTCCGCCGTTCGCGGGTGGCGCCGGGGTCGGGCTCGGCGCCACCCCAGCCGGGGCCGCGCCGGGGACGGGCGCGGCAGCGGGTGACACGCCAGGCGCAGCCGGGACCGCGGGCGCACCGGCGGTCGGGGCCGATGGACCCGTGGCGGTGAGGACCGGCGCGCCGGGATCGACGCCGCTATCGGTGGCCGCGGGCGTGATCTCGTTGCGCGCGACCTTGGGTTCGCTCTCCTCGTCGACAACGATCGTCGACTGGCAGGCCGCGAGCGCGAACGCGCAAGAGAGCATCGCGAAGCCCGCTCTCCTGGCGATCAGGCTGGGACGGAATCGGGTCGACGGAAATCGGGTCGACAATCGATCGGTTGCGTACGGCATGGATCACCTCTTGGACGGAGCTGTCGCAGCAGAGCGCGCGTGGGCACGCCTTGAGCCGCAAGACAGCATGTGGTCGGATTCGGCTCGGTCGAAGCAGGCGGGCAGGGGGTCGGACCCGCTCGGTCGCCTCTCTCACCCGCCCTGAGAGATTGGGTCGATGTCGGCGATTTCTCTCGGGAAAAACGCCTTTTTTCGACCATACCGCTGCTAGAGCACTCTAGCGGGACCAGCTTTTCTCCGCAGTTTCCCGCCTCTGCCGGTGACGCGATCTTAGGCAATGAGCCTGCGGCGGCCGCGTTTTGGCTCCCCCGGGCCGCTTGGGGTTAGGCTGCGCATCGCCATGAGCATCGATCGACGAGGCTTTCTGAAACGAGCGGGTGCCAGCGCCGGGGGCGCCCTGGGAGCGCCGGCCTGTCGGACTCTAGGATCGACCACGGCGTCGTCCGGGGCGCCTCCCGACTGGGCCGCGGTGAGGGCGGAATTTCCGCTGACGCGCGATCGCATCCACCTCGCATTGATGCTCCTCACTTCGCATCCACGCCCGGTGCGCGAAGCGATCGAGCGACACCGTCGCGCGCTCGACGAGAATCCCATCGAGCACTTCGAGGCGAACTTCTTTCACGCTGACGACAAGGTCCGCGCGGCCGCGGCCCGCTACATGGGCGGCAAGGCCGAGCAGGTGGCGCTGACCGACAGCACGACGATGAGTCTCGCGGTGCTTTACGGCGGCCTGGTGTTGGGCGACGGCGACGAGATCGTCACGACGACCCACGATCACTATTCCACCGATGAGAGCTTGAGGCTCGCCATCGCACGCGCCGGCCGCGGGACACGCCTTCACCGGATCGCGCTTTACGATCAGCCCGTCGCGGCCAGCGAAGACGAGATCACGAGGCGCCTGGTTGGCGCGATCACGCCCCGTACCCGCCTGGTCGCGCTCACCTGGGTTCACTCGTCGACGGGGGTCAAGCTTCCGATCGCTCGGCTGGCCGAGGCGGTGGCCACGCTCAACGCCCAGCGCCCCGCCACCGCGCGTATCCGACTCTGCGTCGATGGTGTGCACGGTTTCGGTGTCGAACGGGAATCGCCCGAGGAGCTCGGCTGCGACTTCTTCGCTGCCGGCTGTCACAAGTGGATCTTCGGGCCGCGCGGCACCGGCGTTCTATGGGGACGTCCGGAAGCCTGGACTGGCCACGTGGGCGTCGTGCCGCCCTTCGAACGGGAACCCTACGGCGCCTGGATGAAGGGCGAGCTGCCGAAAGGCCCTGCAGGTCCCATGGCGACGCCGGGTGGTTTCCATTCCTTCGAGCACCGCTGGGCGCTCGGCGAAGCTTTCGCCTTTCACGAAAGGATCGGGCGAGCGCGCATCACCGAACGGATTCACGCGCTCGCGCGCCAGTGCAAAGAGGGCCTGTCACGCATGCGCGGCGTGAAGGTGCAGACGCCGATGGGCCCCGCGCTCTCAGCCGGGCTGGTCTGTTTCGAGGTGGCGGGATTGCCGGCGCCCGAGGTGGTCAAACGCCTTGCGGCCAAGGGGATCCTCGCCAGCGTTACGCCCTACGCCACCGAATACGCACGCTTTTCGCCCGGCATCCTCAACACCGAGGCCGAGATCGAGACCACGTTGCGCGAGGTGCGCGCCCTCACGACCGGGTGAGACGTGCGGGATCACGCCCGCTTTTCGAACGGCAGCTCGGCGGCAGGTGGGCCAAGCGTCGCGGCGGCTTCGGCAAGCAGCCGCTTGCTCTCGCTCACCGACGCGGCCGCGGTCACATCCACGCGCGCTGCCCACGTCGTCCAGGACTCGACTCGGGTCTCGTGACGGCCTTCTTTGCCATGCTCACTTTCCGCTCGCACCAGCAGGCGCGGCTCGAGCTCCTTGACGGCGGTGCGGCTGAGCGGAGCTTCACGCGTCGGGGCCCAGGTGCCGTCGTCCAGCGCCTGCAGCAGAGCCTGCGCCCCGCTCGACAGACCTTCGAGCTGCCACGGCTCGCGCGCGGTCGCCACGGCCAGGAGCGCAGGAAAGAGCCGGCGATGCACCAGCGTGACCTTGCCCGCCACGAGCTTGGTGGTGAGCACGTCGGGGTGGCTCATCACCTCTTGCAAGATGTCGTAGATCCGATTGGCCGCCGGATGCGACCACCACGAGCCCTTGGGAAATTGACCGGTCACCACCTCGACCGCGTTGCGACGCTTCGGATCCGAGAGCAGCAGCAGGCCACCCTCGGCGAGCGCAGAGAGCACGGCATCGGCGTCTTTGAGTGCGATGGAAGCGGCGGCGGTATCGGCGGGGCGAGACATGGACCGCGTTCTAGCCGGAACCCGCGCCAGATGGCAGCTCGGCGCCCGTAGAGGCGCGATACGATTGAACTTGCCTTTCATGGATATGGCCAATGACGCGTGCGCAACCTGCAGCGACGGGGCTGCTGGACGCCGCCGCCGTCGCCCTTCCGCGCCGGTCGGATGACCGCTCGCCGGCGTCAGCGCTGTCCGCGACTGAGATGGACGATTTCGCTGATGGCGAGTACCCGGCCATAAATCCGGAGCTCGTCGAGCTCGCCGGTGAAGAAGTGGTCGTCGCGATAGTGGTGATAGCCGACGCTGACATGATCGCCCGAGCTCCAGAGGGTGGGGGTGTTGTTGCTCGTACCCGCCACTTGTACGCCGTCGAGGTAGAGCCGCTGTCCGTCGTTGCCTGCCGTCCCCGCGACGTGATGCCATTTGCCGTCCGAAGCAGCGCTGCTCGTGAACGCGGCCAGCGCATAGATCTGTCCGCTCGTGGTGCTCTTGCGGCGCAACCACTCGATCTTGGTACTGCCGACGCGGAGGATGTAGTCGTTGTTGATACTCATGATGTCGGCGCCCTCGGGCGTGTCGGCGCCCTGGCGGAACCAGATCGAGACCGTGACCTCCGGATTGGAGCGAATCGAGGCTGGCATCGGTTGCAGGAGGAAGCCGTGGCCGTCGTTGCCCTGGAAGCGACGACTGCGCGGGTTGGCGTACGCGAGCGGCGCAACCATCGTCGTTGCCACGGGTCGGCTGGCGCCGCTTCCGATGGCGGTGCCGTTGCGGCCATTGCCCGAAGCGTCCATGACGATGTTGCCGCCGTCTTCGTCGAAAGCCCATCGCAGCAGCAAGCCCGAGGACTGGCAGACGTTGCCTCCGCAGACGAAGGGGGCCGTGCAGTCAGCGCTGGTGTTGCAGGCCGAGGCACAGAACGTCGCGAAGCAGGCATACGCCCCGCATGATTCAGGCGTACCCGGTTGGCAGGCGCCCGCGCCGTCACAGCGTCCCGTCGGCGTGGCCACGCCGGCGGTGCAGCTGCTCTGCCCGCAGGTGACGCCGGCTGCCTCCGCCGAGCAGGTACCGAGTTTGCCCGGGAGATTGCAGGCCTGGCAGGCGCCGGTGCAGGCCTGCCCGCAGCAGACGCCGTCGACACAGCGACCGGAGTCGCAGCTGCTGGCCAGCGTGCACGACACGCCATTGGCGGCCAGGGCAGGGCGCAAGTCCGGACCGGGCGCATCGATCGGGGCGAGATCCGGGGAAGAGAGATCGACGGGCTTGCCCAAGTCGGGTGGTTGCGAGGGGCCGCTCGTGTCGGCTTGCGCGTCAGGTGCCGCAGAGAGGTCGCCAAGCGGAACCTCACCGTTGGCGCTGTCCTCGGGCGGTTCAGCCTGGTCCGAGGCCCCGCCGCTCTCCTTGGCGTTGCCACCGTCGTCTGCAGCCACGTCGATGCCGGTGACGCCCCCGGTGCCGCCGTCGAGATCGGTCACGGCCGGGGCGGGCCGTTTCAGATCCACGCACGCGCTCACCGCCAAGAGCGTGGCGAGCAGCAGGAAGAGGCCGGCGGGGGGGAGGGGACGGCTGTGCACCGCCCCCGGCCATCGGCAGAATCCGCGGCAAACGCGAGGGTAGGCGACGCGGTGTCTCAGTCTGGCCGAGTGTTTGGGGCGCTGGTGATCTGGCGAACGACGTCGAGGAGGTTGTCGGCGTCAATCGGTTTGCGAACCACCCGTTCGGACGGGTAGCCCCAGTGAGGACCGCTGCCCGTCACGACGATGATCGGAATCGATTCGAAGCGGGTGCCGCGCAGACGACGCGTGAAGGTCCAGCCATTCATCACTGGCATGAAGAGATCGAGCAGGATGGCCGCGGGGCGCGGGTGGCGCTGCAAGTACGCCATCGCCTCGTCACCGTTGCCGACGCAGGTCGCGTCGAAGCCGCTGCTGGTCAGGAGGTCCCTCACACTACCGCTGAGCTCGCAATCGTCATCCACGACGAGGATGACGGGACGAACGTTGGAGGCGAGGTTTTGCTGCAATGCGATGCTCAGATCGGGGAAGTTGTACAACATGTAAGTAAGGCGGCTGGTCCAGCGAGGCAAGGCGGGAAAAGTCGGACCACGGCGATCTCACGACTTCGCCCAAGTGACGTAGCGGGCTGGGAGCGGTTGCATCGACAATCTGACGGTGCGGGTACTCGCGCTACGATCGGGTAGCGGTCGTCGTTTCGTACCCGAAACTTTCTCACCGCGGGTGATGTCCTGAGTCCGCAACCACTCGACATCGCAGGCGTCCCGGCGCTTCACCCGCCTCGGCCCGCTGCTTGCGTATCGAGCGGGCATGGTTCGAATTGCCAAATCGGAGGCCCGTCGACGTTTCGCCGAGGTCATCACACGCTCCCAGAACGGCGAGCGGGTCAAAGTCACTCACTACGGCAAGACGATTGCGGTCATCGTGCCGACCGAAGATCTCGAGCGCCTGGAAGACTGTGAGCAGCGCGCGGCCAGCAAACGGTAGCGACGTGGCCTTAGCGCTCGCCCGAGAATTGCGGCAGGCCGAGCCCCGCGCTCTTTTGGCCGATCCAGCTCGACAGCATGATCACCATCAAGCCGAGGCCGAGGGTCACGAGCAGGGTCTGCATCCGCTGCTTGGCGATGCGCCGACTGATCGGATCGATGCGCCGTACACGGCGACCGCGGATTTCGGTCGAACGCAGCTGTCTTTCGGACTGGCTGGAGTGCAATGGGGTCGTCACGTCGGTCCCTAGATCGTCGCCCGTTGGGGCCAGATCTTGAGCGGTCAGCGCGACAACGTCGTCGACGTTACCGGCGCGCCCATCGAGCTGCTCTCGCATACTGTGCGACATGAAGCCCGTTTCGATCCTCGGCGTCTGCTTGCTGCTCAACTTGCCCGCCGCCTCCGTCGGCGCGGACCCGACGCCTTCCAAGACCATAACCTTCACCGGCATGTGCGACGCCTCGGGCGCCGTTCCGATCGATCGCAATCGCTTCGCGGTCGCGAACGACGAAGACAACGTCCTGCGGGTTTACGACGTCCAGCGCGGTGGTGCGCCGATTGAATCGATCGACCTGTCGCCGTCGTTGCCGCTCGGCAATCTCCGCAAGAAGGACGGCACGCTGAAGAGCCCGCCGGAATCCGATCTCGAAGCGGCGACTCGGATCGGCAACGAGGCCTACTGGCTGACGTCTCACGGCCGCAACAGCAAAGGCAAACTGCGACCCGAACGGCTGATTCTCTTTGCGACCACGATCCCGAAGCCGGGAGGCGGGCTGGTCGTGGTCGGAAAACCTTACCTCAGTCTGCTCGCCGACCTCACTCAGGTCGAAGCTTTGCGTGCCTACGATCTCGCCGCCGCTGCCGAGCGCGCACCCAAAGAGGCAGGGGGCTTCAACATCGAAGGGCTCACCGCGAAGCTGGATGGCAAGGGGGCTTTCATCGGGCTGCGCAATCCCGTTCCAGAGGGACGGGCCATCATCGTTCCGCTCGACAACCCGCGCGAAGTGGTGCGGGGCCAGCGCGCGCGTTTTGGAAGTCCCGCCCTGCTCGACCTCGGCGGACAGGGGGTACGGTCGCTCTCGTCATGGCGGGGGCAATACCTGATCGTCGCGGGAAATTTTGGTGAGGGCGGCCAGTCCCATCTCTTCTCGTGGAACGGGCGTGGCAAGCCGCAACCCATCGAAAGCGCAGACCTTGCTGGGTTCAATCCTGAGGGGTTCTTTACCCCCGAAGATCGCAACGAGTTCCTGCTCCTCAGCGACGACGGCGGATCGCTCATCGATGGTCAGCCGTGCAAGGACCTCACCGAGCCGGCTGCCAAGCGCTTTCGCGGCCTCTGGCTGCAGATCCCTGACTTGGCAAAGCGCGCGAAACATTGATTCGTTCCTGCAACGATTTCGCAGCCGCTGCGCGCGGCGGCCTGCGAATCAGGGGACGACTGGTCTAGCGCGCGTACCGTGACTTTGCGAACCTGTCTCCCGTCGCGGCGGCCACAGCGAATAAAAGAAGTCGCGCTCGAGGCAGAGCGCGAAAGGACGTGAGCCATGAACCTGCGGGGATCGAGACGGGGTATGGATGGGGACGACGGGATCGCAGCGGCGATCGCGGGGCGAGGGGCACCGGAGGACGACAGCCGTCAGAACGAGTTTCGGCGGCTCGACCACTGGCCCGACCACTGGCCCGACCAGCTGCGCGACGACGATGGGGCGGAGATCGAGTGGGACGACGAGAATCTCCCCGCCCGGCCGCATCTCGAGCCGCCGTGGCAATCTCTCCTGGAACGCACGGCCAAGCTGGCGGCAGCGAGCGAACAATCCGACGACGTTCCCGGCGGGGCGGATTTCGCCGCCGGACCAAATTTGCGCCGAACGCTCGCTCGCTGGCGTTGACCCGGCGCTGCGCCCAGCGCGACTCGCTGGTACGACTGGTGCAAGCGCGGGCCCCTCCCGCTCATGCAGCCTCGCAACGACGAACCCTCGGGCCGCCAGGATCCCCTTGGCAAGGCGCCCCGCCTCACGGTCCTTCTTACGGAGGACGACGTCACCTTACGTTCCATGCTCGCGATCGTGCTACGGCGAGAGGGTCACCGCGTGCTGGAGTTCGGCAACACCAGCGACGTGCGAAACCACATCGAAGCGGGCGTCGCCGCGGAGGGACCGAGTGCCGCGGACGTTCTCATTATCACGGATTTTCGGCTGCCCGACGGCGACGGGCTGGATCTCATCCGCGGACTGCTCAGATCGGGAAACAGACCCAACTTCATCCTGCTCACGGCCTTTGCAAACCAGGACGTACAGGAGGCCGCTTCCGACCTTGGCGCCTTGACCGTGCTCGACAAGCCCTTCGATTTCGAAGAACTGCGAGCCGTCGTGCGCTCGTTCGTCCGACTGCGAGCGAAATGATTCTCCCGCGGCGCCGATGGCAACCGGGCGTGGCAGATTGCCTCGCGTGGCGCTGTGCCACGTGGAGAATCGGCATGGGCTCAGTCTGTCGAGGGCGCGGCAGTCGGCAAGGAGGCCCGTCTTGAGGCTCGCAACCAAGCTGGCCTTCGCCACCGCGCTGATCATGGTGAGCGTCTTCGCCCTCAGGGCCTACGAGACCGCCACGCGCGAGATCGCCCGGGCGCAATCGGACCTGCGCGAAAATCAGTTCATCGTGGGGCGCGCCCTGCGACCGGCGATCCTCGAGGTCTGGCGATTGGAAGGACAGAAGCGCGCGCTCGAAGTGCTCGACCGCGCCGACGAACGCATTCGGCGGGCGCGCCAGGTGAAGATCGCGTGGGTCCCGCTCGACCCGCCGGCGCAGCGGCAGGCCGATCTGATCGGCGCGCGTGATCTGCACGAAATGCGGCAACACGACGAGGCGATCGTCGTGCGCATCGACGGCGGACAGCTGCTCACTTACGTGCCCGTGCTCATGTGGGGCCGGCTCGAAGGCGCGCTGGAGATCTCGGAGTCGCTCGAGCCGCACGAGGCACGGTCGCGCGCCGAGGTCAGGGCGGTCATGATTCGGGCGGCAATCGGTGCCGCAGTCTCGATCGTTGCGATCAGCGCGCTGGGATTCTGGCTAATCGGTAGACCCCTGCGCGGTCTGACTGATCTGGCCAAGCGGATCGGGGCGGGCGAACTTGGCGGCTCGCTGAAGCTGCGTCAGCGCGACGAGATAGGCGAGCTCGCACGGGAGATGAATCAGATGAGCGCGCGGCTGCGCTCCGCCAACGAGCGCCTCCATGAAGAGACCTCAGCCCGCATCGTCGCGCTCGAGCAGCTGCGCCACGTGGACCGCCTGCGGACCGTCGGGACTCTGGCCTCGGGCATCGCCCACGAGCTCGGTACGCCGCTCAATGTGGTCTCTGGCCGCGCCAAGATGATCGCGATCGGTGAGGTGACAGGGGGCGACGTGGTCGACAGCGCCCGCACCATCGTCGATCAGGTCGATCGCATCGCCCGGATCATCCGGCAGCTGCTCGATTTCGCCCGCCGGCGTCCCCCGGATCGTGGCCGACAGTGGCTGGCACCTTTGTGCGAGCAGACCATCACGCTGTTGCGTCCGATGGCCGCGAAAAAGGGCGTCGAGATCGGCGTCGAGCCGAACGGTGAGGTAAAAGCAGACGTCGATGTCGGGCAGATCCAGCAGGCGCTTACCAACCTGGTCGTCAACGGCATCCAGGCGATGCCACGAGGAGGAAGGTTGCGCGTGACGCTGGAGCGTCGGTCGGCCGAGGTCCCGAGCGACCTCGGCGGCGGCCCTGGGGTGGGTCCGGGCGATTACGCCGTTGTCTCGGTCATTGACGAGGGCGTGGGCATCGAGAGCGAGGCGGTCTCACGTGTGTTCGAGCCGTTCTACACCACCAAAGGGGTAGGCGAGGGGACCGGCCTCGGCCTCTCGGTGGCTTACGGCATCGCTCGGGATCACGGCGGTTGGATCACGGTGCAGAGCGAGGTCGGAAAGGGCAGCCGCTTTTCGCTCTACCTACCCATCGAACGGCCCGAGGAGGTGCGTAGATGAGCGGTCGTGTGCTGCTGGTCGACGACGAGCCTGCCATGTGCGAGCTGCTGGCCGAGCAACTCCAGCGCAGAGGCTTCTCTGTCATCGCCTGCCTCTCGGGCGACGCAGCCATCGAAAAGCTGCGCGATGGCGAGATCGATGTGGCGGTGGCGGATCTCAACATGCCCGGCATGACCGGCATCTCCCTGTGCCACCACATCACGGCCAACCAGCCCGACGTTCCCGTGGTGTTGATCACCGCCTTTGGCAGCATGGAGACCGCCATCGCGGCGATCCGGGCCGGCGCCTACGATTTTCTCACCAAGCCCTTCGAGATCGAAGAGCTCGTGATCGTGCTGGAGCGGGCGCTGGCCCATCGCGCGCTCAAGGACGAGGTGAAACGGCTTCGGCGCGCGGTCACGGAATCACGTCGTTTCGGCGACATCCTCGGAGAAAGCGCCCCGGTGCGGGCGATGTGCGATCTCGTGGCGCGCGCGGCGCCCTCCGACGCCACGGTCCTCATCACCGGCGAAAGCGGCACCGGCAAGGATCTCGTTGCGCGCGCCTTACACGAACGTGGCACCCGCGCGGCGGGACCTTTCGTGGCGATCAACTGCGCCGCGCTGACCGAATCACTGCTCGAGAGCGAGCTGTTCGGGCACAAGCGAGGTGCCTTTACCGACGCCCGTGAGAGTCGGCCGGGCCTGCTGGTGCAAGGTCGGGGCGGGACCGTCTTTCTCGACGAGATCGGGGACATGCCGCTTGGCATGCAGGCCAAGCTCCTGCGCGCCATCGAGTCGCGCACGGTGAGAGCCGTGGGCAGCGACACCGAGACCGCGATCGACGTGCGATTCGTGGCCGCGACCAATCGAGATCTGGAGAGCGACGCCGAGGAAGGGCGCTTTCGGCACGATCTCTTCTTCCGCATCAATGTGATCCAGATCGCGGTGCCGTCATTACGCGCGCGGGGGAACGATGTCCTCCTACTGGCGCAGCACTTCCTGGAACGTGCGGCGACCCGCAACGGCAAGGCGGTGATTGGCTTCACTCAGCCCGCGGCCGAACGGCTGCTGGGTTTTCCCTGGCCGGGCAACGTGCGTGAGCTTCAAAACGCCGTCGAGCGAGCCGTGACCCTGACGACACACGAGCGGTTCATTCCCGACGATCTGCCCGAACGCATCCGCACCCATCGCCGGGCAGCGCTGGCATTGGGGGGCGAGGATGTCAGCGCGTTTTTGCCCATGCACGAGGTCGAACGCCGCTACTTCTTCCACGTGCTCGAGAGCGTGGGCGGCAACAAGACCTTGGCGGCGCGCATCCTCGGCTTCGATCGCCGCACGATGTATCGCAAACTCGAGCGCTGGCAGCGTGATCAGAGCGACCGGGGCCAGAGCGACAAGGACGTCGGCGAAGAGTTCGGATCCTAGGCGGGGCATCGGCGGCGTCGGGAAGCCGTCCGCGCAGAGTGTCCCGCGTGTCGCGGCGCCTTGGATTTCTGTCACCTTCGGGACCCGCCTGGGCGTTCGGCCCCGTGGCAATCGGCCTCGTCGTGGCCGTCGGCCCGCGGGATAGAGGCGCCTGCGGCCAAGTCGCAGGGCTGGCATGACAACGACAGGGTCGGCATGACCCGTGCACGAGGGAGACGACGATGCCGCCTGCTGCAACCGTCCGTCATTTTGGTCGGGTTGGCGCGTCTGACGAGGGAACCCGCGAACGCGGGGAGGACGCATGAGACTTTCCACCACCATGACCGAAGAAGGATTGACGCTTCATCTTGACGGCGAGCTCGACGTCGTCAGCGTCCGCCGGCTTCGCCCCCTGGTCGACGAGCTGCTCGCCCGCGATTGTCGTGCGGTGGTCGTCGATCTGAGCGCCCTGCGGTTGATCGACAGCTCTGGCATCGGCATTCTGATTCATCTGTCGCGTCGACTGCGAGCCATGGGTGGACGCCTCATCGTGCGCGGCGCACGGGCACAGCCCCTGTCGATCCTCAGGCTGATGAAACTGGATCGCGTGCTGCTCGAACCGAGCAGTCCCGGCGCCGCGCCGATGTTGCATTGATTCAGCAGTGACCGTTCGGGCCTTTTGGTCTGCGGTCAAATAGTAGATTGGTCCCATTGGTCCCCGCGCCTTGTGGTGGCTGGACCTTCTCGGTGCATGATGATCCGAACATCATGACCTCGAGGACGCCGCCACGGCGGAAACGACAGATGGGCCAATCCCTGGGACTCAAGCTCGACACGCGGACCAAGGCGCCGCTCTATCAACAGGTCTTCGACTCGATCGTCGAACGGGTTCGCACGGGCGTCTTTCCCTCCGGGTTCCGGCTGCCGCCGACGCGGACGCTGGCCGGGGCGCTGGGCACCCACCGCAACACAATCGTGCGCGCCTACGAAGAGCTCGTGGCGGCGGGTTTTGCGCTCTCGACGGTAGGGCGGGGAACCTTCGTCGCGCAGCCGCCGAACCCGGGTGTGCGTGCCGGTCTCTCGCGCATCGAACCACCCGGCGGCGCCGGCCTGCCCTGGGCCAGCTTGATCGCGCGAACCAGCTTGGGGGAGCTGCTCACGCGTGCCGACCGCTTGCAGAGGAGCCTGCCGCCGATGTCGACCGACACCATCAACCTGTCGCGGCTCGAGCCTGACGCGACCATGATTCCCGATGAGCTGATTCGCCGCTGCACCGAGCACGTCATGCGCACGCAGGGGGGCAAGGTGCTGCGTTATGCGGCCCGGGATGGGATCCCTCGTTTGCGGGCGCTGATAGCGGAGGATCTTTCGGCCAAAGGCGTGCCGGCCCGGGCGGAGGACATCGTGATCACCTCGGGCAGCCAGCAAGGGCTGGATCTGCTGACGCGCGTGCTGGTCAATCCGGGCGACGCCTTCCTGGTCGACGAGCTCACCTTCGCCGGAACGCTCTCTGTGCTGGCCGCGTCGGGCGCCCGGGTGGTCGGTGTTCCCTGGGACGAGGAGGGACCGAGCCTGGCCGGCCTCGAACGACTGGGCCAGATCGGTGCCAAGGGGCTTTACCTCATGCCCAACAGTCACAACCCGACTGGTGCCACCATCACGGAGGCGCGGCGCGAGGCGATCGTCGCCTGGTCGCGGCGTACCGGCGTTCCGATCATCGAGGACGACTACGTCGCTGACCTGCAGCTCGGCGAGACCCCAGCGCCCGCCCCCCTGCGGGCTTTCGATGGGGACGTGGTCTATGTCGGCTCGTTCTCCAAGCGGTTGGCCCCGGGGCTGCGGGTCGGCTTCGTGGTGGCGCCGCCGGCGTTGCGTCCGCGTATCGTGCAGCTCAAGTACGCGATGGAGACGGGAGGATCGGAGCTCTTGCAGCACGTGCTTGCCGAATTCATGGAGCGGGGGTACCTCAAGGCGCACATCGCCCGCATCGTTCCGGAGTACCGCGTGCGCTGCCAGGCGCTGGAGGCTTCGCTGCGGCGCCACTTGCCGGGCACCCTGCGCTGGCGGCAACCCGAACGCGGTCTCGCGTTGTGGCTGCCTCTGCCGTCAGATGTTTCCTCGCAAGACCTCTTCGTCGAGGCGCAGCGCCTGGGGGTGCTGATTCACCCAGGGAGCCTCAACCACATCGAGGAGCGGACGCCGACGGGCATCCGGCTCGCCTTTTGTTCCGAGCCATCGGCCCGGCTGGTCGAAGCCGGCAAACGTATCGGTCGAGCCGCCGCCACCGTGATGACACGCTCACGGTCGTCCCACGCCGTGCCCGCGCTAGGAGGGATCTGATGCAGCGACGTTGCAAGCAGGTCGACGTTTTCGGACGGGCGCCTTTTAAGGGCAACCCAGTGGCCGTCGTGCTCGATGCCGAAGGCTTGAGTCAGGCGGAGATGCAGACGATCGCCACCTGGACGAACCTCTCAGAGACCACCTTCGTCTTGCCGGCCGAGCGGGGTGGGGACTACCGCGTCCGCATCTTCGATCCTCAAGAGGAGATGAAGTTCGCCGGTCACCCGACCCTCGGCACGGCTCACGCGGTGCTGGAATCGCGTGCGCAGGCTGCTGGCCGTGTGGGCGCGGCTTCGCCCGTGCAGCTGGTTCAAGAATGCGATCTCGGGCTCGTGAACGTGTCGTTGCGGCCGCAGGGGCAGGGCAGCTTCGCCGAGCTGGTGGCGCCGCCGCGATCACTTCATCCCGTGGACGCGCGAGTCGCAGACGAGCTCCTGGCGGCGCTCGAGGTGAAGCAGTGCCGAGGGGTTTCGCTCTGCGATGTCGGACCGCGATGGTGGGTGGTCGACCTCGGGGCCGAGGATCGGGTGGCGGCGCTGGCGCCCGCACTTGGACGCCTGGCCGAGCTCAGCCGCCGGCACGGTGCCACGGGGGTCACGGTCTTCGGTAGAGGCGCAGGGGAGGGACGACTGCGGGTCCGCAGCTTTGCGCCGGGCGTGGGCGTGCCCGAGGATCCCGTCTGCGGCAGCGGCAACATCTCGGTCGCGACCTACCTCTTGGCTGCAGGCGAGCTCTCGGGACAGGCGACGTACGATGCCTGGCAGGGACAGGAGATGGGCCGGGACGGGCTGGTGAAAGTGCGCGTGGACCGCGTGTCCGACACGATTGCGATCGGCGGCGCGGCACTGACCATCGTCGACGGAATCCTGCACGCCTGACGCCGTCCTGCCTGCGCGAAGACCTGCGACGTGACCCGTTTTGCTTGACAATTGAAAGTGACTCTCATAATCGATAGCGAACCAGGCGCGGGAGGGCGCCGCCGTCATGGCTCGCACTTCGGGAAGAACAGGTCAGCTGCCGGGCGCTTCAGCCAAGACGCTGCGAACCGTGGTCGGGGATCGGGAGGTCGAGCGAAGGGCGGGGCGGCTGATCTGCGACCGATGTGGCGCGGTTGCACCCTTCCTCGACGTCGAGGTCGCGCGCCTGC
>JANNNO010000242.1:0-12480 GCA_031398585.1 Myxococcales bacterium
GGTTCCCGCCGCCCAGCCTGTAGTGGAAGCTGCGAAACCCGACGAAACAAAGACGACCGCGGCCCCCGGCGAGGCAGACGACGTGTTGAAGAAACTTTTGCAGAAACGTGAGGATCTGCCGCAACTGGTCTGCTGGCCCGATGACGGAGGACCGTTCATCACGCTGCCGCAGGTCTACAGCGAAGATCCGGATCGCCCGGGCCCGATGCACGCCAACCTCGGCATGTACCGGGTGCAGATGGCAGGTGGTCAGTACCAGGCGGATCGCGAGATCGGGATGCACTACCAGATCCACCGCGGCATCGGCGTGCACCACGCGGCAGCGATCCGCAAAGGCGAGCCGCTGCGAGTGAACGTCTTCGTCGGTGGCCCTCCGGCCATGACTCTGGCTGCGGTGATGCCGCTGCCCGAGGGGCTCTCGGAGCTCTCGTTCGCCGGCGCGCTCGGTGGCCGACGGGTGCGGCTTTGCGAGCCGCCCGGGGGCGGCGATCACGCCGGTGCGCGGGGCCTGCCGGTGAACGCCGATGCGGACTTCGTCATCGTCGGCGAGATCGATCCCGATCTGCGCAAGCCCGAAGGACCGTTCGGTGATCATCTCGGCTACTACAGCCTGGTGCACGACTTTCCCGTGATGAGGGTCCGGCAGGTCTTTCATAGAGAAGATGCGATCTGGCCCTTCACCGTCGTGGGTCGCCCGCCGCAGGAAGACACGGCGTTCGGCGCTCTCATCCATGAGTTGACTGGACCCGTGATCCCGACCGTGTTGCCTGGCGTGAAGGCGGTGCATGCCGTCGATGCCACCGGCGTGCATCCGCTGTTGCTGGCGATCGGCAGTGAGCGGTACGTGCCCTACGCTGCCCGCAAGGAGCCGCAGGAGCTGCATACCCAAGCGCACGCCATCTTGGGGCAGGGGCAGCTCTCGCTGGCCAAGTACCTCTTCATCGTGGCGGAGCAGGACGCGCCTGGTCTCGACATTCACGACATCCCCGCCTTTTTTCGCCACCTGCTCGAGCGTGTCGATCTCACCCGCGATCTGCACTTTCACACCCGCACGACGATCGACACGCTCGACTATTCGGGCGGCGGCTTCAATCAGGGATCCAAGCTCGTCATCGCGGCGGTGGGTGAGCCGCGGCGGACGCTCGGCACCACCTGTCCCGCGGAGCTGCGCCTGCCCGGCGGCTTTTCCGAGCCCCGCGTCTGCCTGCCCGGCGTTCTCGCCATCAAGGGACGTGGTCATTCGCCCGGCGCGGATGGCGCCAGCCAGGATCTACAGAGCCTGCTCGAAGCGCTGGGCGGGCAATCCCTCGATGGCTTCCCGCTGGTCGTGGTTTGCGACGACAGCGACTTCGTCAGCAAGCGGCTCGAGAACTTCCTCTGGGTCACGTTCACGCGGTCCAATCCGGCTGCCGATGTCAGCGGTGCGGGCGCTTCGACCGTGCAGAAGCACTGGGGCTGCCAAGGGCCGCTCGTGATCGACGCTCGCGGCAAGACCCACCACGCTCCGCCTCTCATCGAGGACGCGGCGGTCACCGCGCGCGTGGATCGCCTGTTTCGCGCCGGCGGACCGCTGGCACGTTGGGGTTAAAAGCGAGGGGTCCGCGTCGGCTGACCGCTTCGCCCGGGGCGCGGCTTCGAGTAGAAACGGCGCATGGACATCGCCGCCTATCTGCCCGACACGCTTCTCGTGCACGGACCCCTCGGGCTCCGGCTGTGGCAGTGGCTCCTGCTGCCCGGCATCACGATCGTTGCCGCCGTCGTCGGCCTGCTGCTGGGGCGGCTCACCCGCGAGCTACTCACCCGCATCGTCAAGCGGACCAAGGCTTCCTGGGACGATCGCCTGATCGCTTTGCTCAAGGGCCCGCTGGTCTGGTTCTGGTCGATTCTGGTGGGTCGCTTGCTGTTGCACGGCTTCGATCTGCCTGCCGGCACGATCGGCTGGTTCGAGAAGGTCCTGCGCACCGGCACGCTGCTTGTGCTGTTCTGGGTCGGCTTTCAGCTCATCGGCATCTTTGGTCGCAGCGCCGAGACGGCGATCTGGGCGACCTCGCGTCCTTCGTTGCGCTCGCTGGTTCCGCTCGGGGTGCGCATCGGTCGGGTCGCGATCTTCACCGTTGGACTTGTCGCGGTGCTGGCGCATCTCGGGTATCCGGTCGGCAGCTTGTTGGCCGGCCTCGGCATCGGCGGCCTGGCCGTCGCGCTTGCTGGCCAGAAGACCGTGGAAAACCTGTTTGGTGCCTTCTCGATCGGCCTCGACGAACCCTTTAGCGTGGGTGACACGATCACGGTCGACGGCACCAGCGGTACCGTCGAGGCCATCGGCTTGCGCTCGACGCGAATCCGTTCGGCCGATCGGACCATCGTCACTTTGCCCAACGGGCGCCTGGCCGAGATGAAGGTCGAGTGCTTCGCTCCGCGCGATCGCATCCGGTTTTCCACCACTTTGGCGCTGGTGTACGACACGACGTCGGCGCAGCTGCGGCGAGTGATGACCGAGATCGAGGGGGCGTTGCGGTCGCAGCCGAAGGCGCATCAACCCGATGTGGTGGTGAGGCTGAAGGCTTTCGCGCCCGAGTATCTCGACGTGGAGGTCGCCGCCACATTCGCCACGACCGACTTCAACGAGTTTGGCGTGATTCGTCAGGAGCTATTGCTGCGAATCATGGAGATCGTCGAGGAGAGCGGCAGCGCAATCGCGTTTCCGACGCGGACGGTCCATCTGGTCGGGGGCGAGCCAATCCCACCACCTCCTCCACCCCGCCCGGCCCGCGGCTCATCATGACAAAGTCGGCGACACAGGGTTACTGCCTATCGAGCCGTGCGCGCGCCTGCCGATGTCGGGGGGAACGGCATGCCCGGCGTCAGCTTCGATCTCTGCATCGACCCCAACGTTCGCTTTGTCTCGGCGGTTCGCCGTTTTGTCGAGTCGACGCTGGAAAGAGCGATCTCCGATCCGGAGACCGCTTTCCGGGTCGCGATGACCACACACGAGCTGCTCGAGAACGCCGGTAAGTTCTGCACTTCTGGCGGCATCCTTCTGCACTTCAATGCGCGGCTCGACGGCCCCGATCCTCACGTCGACGTCTGTCTCAGGCACCGGGCGAGCGATCGCAACGCCCTCAGGTTGCGCAAGCGTCTGGCCGACCTCGAGGCCGCGCCGTCTCTGCGGGCGCACTATCAGGAGCTGTTGCGGGGGCAGGGCGAGCGGAACCAGGAGAGCGAGCCGCCGGGCCTCGGCCTCGCGCGCATCGCTGCCGAAGCTCAGATGAATTTGCGCGTCGACGTCGACGGGGGGACCGTGGCGGTCAAAGCCAGTATGCGCACGAGCCCTTCGAAACCGTAGCGGCCCTCGCACCCTGCGCTGGCCGGCGCGGGACCGACGACAAGCCGGTCCGCGCGCCTTTGCGCACCCTAGGTATGCGACAGCTGCAGGCGGGTCTTCTGCTCGCCCGCTTCGAACGCGAGGATGCAGGCCTAGGCGCTGCCGCTGGCTTTGGCCGGACCGACGTTCAACGGCGCGCCGGTGCGGATGCTTGCGCAGAACGCGTTGATCTCGTTGCGGTAGGCAATCACCCGATCGAACTTGTCGGGTGAGCCGGTCTGCGAGACCACGGTGCGGTTGTGGCCGCCACCGCTGGCGTCGGCGATGCGGCTCTCCGATGCGTCGACGAGGGCATTGCCCGTGCGCGGGGTGACTTCGATGTTGGTCGGCTTGGCCGCATCGCCCTCGGGGAAGAAGAACGATTCGGTCTCCTTGCGCATGATGAGGGTGCCCTTGGTCCCCATGATCTGCTCGTAGGTGTCGTCGAAGCTGTTCGACTCGACCGACGTGAAGGTCGCGGTCCGGCCGCCCTTGTACTCGAACGTCGCGAAGACGTGGTCGGGGACCTCGCGCCCCTCTTTGCCGAAGCGGTAGACGCCGCCCGACGAGTAGACCGCCTCGGGCACGCCGTCGAAGAACCAGTTGGTGACGGCGATCTGGTGGCTACCAAGCTCGGCGAGCAGGCCGCGCGAGTACTTCTTGTAGAGGCGCCAGTTGACCAGGTGATCCCAGTTCTCGTATCCCCACTGCTTCGGATCGAAGTCCTTCGAAGGGGGCTTCTCCTCGCGCCGCCACGACTTGTTCCGGTGCCAGACCGTCCGGATGTAGTGGACGTCGCCCAGCAAACCCTTCTTGAGGATGCCCTCGTAAGCGGCGTGGTAGGTCGGGTTGTAAAAGCGCTGGTAGCCGATCTCGAGGATGCGGTTGTTCTTGCGAGCCGCTTCGGCCATGCGCTGACAGCCGGCCACGTCGTAGGCCATCATCTTTTCGCACAGGACGTGTTTGCCCGCGTCGAGTGCGGCGACGGTCACGTCGGCGTGGGTCCACAGCGGCGTCGCGATGATGACCGCTTCGAGATCTTCCTTCTCGAGCATGGTCTTCAAGTCCTGGTACTCGGTCGGCTTGCGCAGACCTTTTTTCTCCATGCCCTCGGCCGCAGTCTTGGCGTGCAGAGGGTTGATGTCGCAGATCGCGCGGATGTCGATCCACTGCTTCATGCACTGGTTGAGCAACACCTTGCCTTCACCGCCAGCACCGACGAGGGCGGCTTTCACGGGGCCACCACGCTTGGGGCCCGACAGCGCGGCGGCCGCACCGAGCGCGCCGAGCGCCGGAACGCCCGCGACCGCCTTCATGAAGTTACGCCGACCGATTGCTTGCTGCTCTGGGGTTAGGTTCATGATGAATTCCTTTTCGACGCTCAAGAAGCAGGCGATGTGACAGACCGCGAAGCCGCCTGACGATCACGCCAGAAGCGATCGAGTCCTGCGATGCGGCCGGTATCGAACGAAAGTAGGGCGAGCACGGCCAGGCCCTCGATGAGGGTCTTGTTGATGAGCAAGTAGGTTCCTTCGGCGCCGGCTTGCGGCAGCCCCGAGGTCGGGATGGCCGTGAAGTAGAAAAGGGCGAGCAACAGCAGCCCCCCGATGCAACCGAGGCGGGTCAGCAGACCGAGCATCAGCGACAGGCCCACGGCCACGAGGCCGAAGATGATGAGGCCGTTGAGGTAGGGCAGTAGGCCGCTGTCCGCGATGCTTTTTGCCAGCCAGCCCAGCGGTCCCGTGGTGGCGCTGATGTAGCCCTGGGCGGAGAACGCCGGCAGCGGCGATCCATCGGGCTTCCAGCCGGGAAGCGAGAACTTGTAGTAGCCCTCGTAGAGGAAGTGCCAACCGATGAAGGTGCGCAGCAGGACGAGGCTCACCTGCTGAAAGCTCGTGAGCGGAACACTAAGTGAACGAGAACCGTCGTTGTCACGCGGCACGATTGAGACTCCATTCTGTGTTGCGGCCGAACACGGTCGCGACCGGGCGGCCACCCGACGACGAAACGCCTTCGGGCACTTGCAATATCACGGCACTCACCTGTGGGTGTAGCTGGGCATATCTTTCAGCAACGGAGGCGCCCCCAACGTAAAAAGCCGTCGCAAGGGCGTCGGCTAGCGCGGCGCAAGGGGCGGTCACGGCGACCAGCGCTGGGCCCTGCACCGGCCAGCCGCTGCGGGGGTCGATGATGTGGCCGTAACGGCGGCCAGCATGCTCGAAATATTGCTCCCCCGATCCGCTCACCCCGAGGGCGTTGTCGGCGAGGGTCACGGTGCCGTATCGCTTCGTGTGGTCAGAAGGATCGCGCAGGCCGACCTGGTAGCCCTCGCCTGTGGGGCCCGCGCCGATCGCGCGCAGGCTGCTCGAGCCCGACGAGAGCAGGGCCGTGTCGACGCCTCGCCGGTAGAGGCCTTCGGCGATGCGGTCGAGAGCGTAGCCCTTACCGATCGCGCCGAGGTTCAGGCTGACCCCGGGCCGGGTGAATCGAACCGTTTTCAGTTTTTCTTCCGGGGTCGCGCCTGGCTTCTCGCCGAGCTTCACCTTGTCCATGCCGACGACGGCGCGGGCCGAGGCGATCTCCTCTTCACTGGGCAGACGGCCCTGCCGACGTAGAAATCCCCAGACCCGAGACAGGGGCGCGGAGGTGATGTCGAAGGCGCCCCCCGATTCGCGGTGAAGCGCGCGGCAGAGGCGCAAAAGGGCGTGCAAGCGCGGCTCGACCACCACGGGGCCTTGGGCGGCGTCGCGGTTGATGGCCGATAGCTCGCTGCTGTCGCGGAAGATGGTGAGCTGCTCTTCGAGAAGGTCTATCTCGTCGAGGGCATCCTTGGCCGCGTCGAGGTGCTGCGCAAGCTCTCCTGGCAACGTGATCTCGAAGCGACACGCCATCGCCGCGCGGTGCAGATGCACCCAGTAGCCTGCTTCGAAGCCCGGCGTGAAACTCGCGGCGGCGTCGACCGTATGGGTGCGCGGGGCGGGGGTTTCCCCTCGTCTCTTGCGAGACTTCGGCAGGGAAAACAGCGCGCGTCGCGAGAGCAACATGCTGGAAGCCTACCGTTCAGGTGGCAACAGAACGTACATGGTCGAGAAGCGATCGGAAAGGTCTATCCGTGGTTGGTCAGCTGACCGACGACGCCGCGGCGCTGCCCTCGGAGCGTTGCGCTGCCAGGACGGTGCGCGTGTCCCGCCCAGGGCGGCGTCAGGCGCACGGGTGACGGGTGCTGGTTCGCGCGGGATCCCGCGGCGCTCCCGTTGCGTCAGGGAGAATACCGGTTTCAGGACGAAAAATAGGGTTAAGTCCGTATGTAGGCGCTTGCAGGCAAAAGTATGCAGTGTCACTGTTTGTACCCGCCCATGAGCCTCGGAAGCATGTATTCGCTGCAAGTTCCCGCCGGTAGCCAGCTGGGCGCGGTGCTGCGTCAGGCGGGGGAGGCGGCGAAAGCCGAACGCTTCTTGGATGCCGCCCGTCTCCAGGAGCGCGCACTCGAGCTGGGGGGCGATCAGCTGTTGCCCGCCGCCGTGGTGGTCTTGCGACTCACGCTCGGCAGCTACCAGCTGCACATCGCGATGAACGATCACCCGCGGGCGCTGGTTGCAGCTACCACCTTGGAAGGGGTGATCACGCGGGCGCGAGCGCTCGGCATGGACTGGGAGACCGTGCAGGCGGCGTTGGGGCTGGCGACCGCACGCTGTCTGCTGGGCGAGCACGAGGCGGCCGCGACGGCGTATCTCTTTGCTGCCAGTTTCGCCAAGGGCAGCGGCGAGATCGAGCTCGGGGCCGAGGCGCTCCGGCGCTCAGGCGATGCGAGCCTGGCGGCCGGCGATCGACCGCTGGCTCTGCGCCGTTGGCGAGCCGCGCTCGAGCTCATGACGGACGAGGCGATCGAGGCCGACGACCTCGGTGAGATCGAAATCATCGAACGCATGCGCGCTCACTACGACTCGCGCGGCATCGAGCTCGCCTCGCGGCACCTCGACAAGATCCTCGATCAGCTTCGCGCCACCATCGGGCGCAACTAGGCGTCACGGGTCAGGCGCGGATCGCCGCTGGGAGGTGGCCGGCGGTACCGAGCGCGCGATCCCGGCATGAGCCTGGCTTCGCGGGTGCGGCGTGGGGGTTCGTCGAGGCCGAATCTCGCGTATTGTAAGAGGGTTGAGTCGCGCTGGTCTCGTACTCGCTTCCTGGTGGCTGGGCACTTTGGCGCTCGCGTGTGTGCGCGAGGAGGGGGGGCCGGTCAGTCGCCCAGCGAAGGGTGGTGCTTCGGCCGAAGCGCCCGGAGCGGCGTCAGTTCCGTCGCCGTCCGAGGAGCCCGTTCGAGGACCGGCTAGCGGTGGTCGGGCTGGTTCCCAAGATCGCGGCGCCGGCGGGAGCGCAGGTCGCGCCGCTCGCGGAGACGGTGAGCGGGTGGCCACCGGCGGTGCATCCGGAGCCGCTGCCAAGGGCACACCCGAGCGATCCGTAACCGGCGGTCGGATCGGCACGAGCGCGAGCGGCAAGGGCGGCGCTGCGGGCACGAGCGCGGGCGGCAAGGGCGGCGCTGCGGGCGCGAGCGTCGGCAAGGGCGGCGCTGCGGGTACGAGCGTGGCGAGCGGGAAAGGCGGCGCGGCGGGTATGGGCGTGGCGAGCGGGAAGGGCGGCGCTGCCGGTGCCCCCGTGGTCACCATCGGCAAGGGCGGCGCTGCGGGTTCGCGCGAGGCGAGTGGCAAAGGCGGCGCGGCCGGAATCGTGAGCGATCGCGGCGAGGCCGCACAGGCTGACCGCGAGGGGGGCGAAGCCGGCAAGGCCGGCGCGGGGGGCGCGGGGGGACAGGGCGGCAAAGCGGCCGCGAGCGCGCAAGGGGGAGCGGGCGGCAAGGCGGGCAAGCTCTTGCCCAACGACAAACCGACACAGCCGATCGTCGTCGAGGCCGAGGCCATCGACAACAAAGATGGCGGGGTCACGGGCCCGGACTATGCGGCCGCGGCCCGGCGGGCTCGTGGTGGCGGGGGCAATGCCCCGGCCCTGCCCCCGCCTCCCACGGCGGCGATCCCGGGCGGTCCCCTTCCCATCGCAGGCAGCAAGGTCGATTTCGAAGCGCGACGGGTCGGGCGCTTCGTCGACGAGGGAGGGGCCACCATGATCGGCCGGGTGGTCGACGCCGACAGCGGCGGGCCGGTCGAAGACGCCGCGGTCGAGGCCTGGATGGGCACCAAGTCGATCCGTGCCGAGACCGACAAGGGCGGCTACTTCCGCTTCGACGGGCTGGTTCCCGGATCGAAGATCACGCTCTGGCTGACCGCCACGTCGAAGTACGTGCAAGAGCGAATCGAGTCGTTGATCCCCGCCAACAAAGATTCGATCGAGCCGACCTTCAAGCTACTGCCTCGCACGGCCGGCAGCGGCGGTCGTTCGGGTGGCATCGGCGCGTTTCTCAGCCGGCGCAGCAGCCGCACGGTGATCAGCGGCCTCGACGCCTTTGGCCCTGCCGAACGCGCGGGGCTGGCCATCAACGATGCCATCATCGCCATCGGTAAGCGCGACGTCGCCGACTTGGGGCCAGGCGCCATCGAGTACCTGCTGCGCGGAACCATCGGCGAGGAGATCGAGCTGACGATCGCCAATCCGAACGGCGGCACGCGCCGCCTGACGCTGAAGCGATCGAGTCGTTGAACCGGGCCGGCAAAACGCCGGGGCAGCTCTCGGTTGCTCTGCCGGTCTTGCAGGGACTCAGTCGACCCCGCGGGTCTTGCAACCGAAGCGCAGCTCGATCTTCCCCGCGGCGTCGCCTTTGATCGCCTTGCAGGTCGCCGGGCAGACCACCACGCGGGTCGGCTTGCCCGAGGCGGGATCGACGTCGTAGTGCCAGCCGCCCTTGATCGCGTCGCATTTGTCGGCGCTGCCCACGTAGCCGATGCTCTCTTCGCCGGCGGTCTTGATCCACCGCAGGTTGACCTTGCCGTAGTCGATGCTGGCGGTCATGTCGGTCGGGATCGCGAACTCGCAGGGCAGGGCCGCGCCGCGGATCTCGTCGAGCGCCTTGAGGAAGCCTTCGGTCAAACTGGCGTTGGGATCGATCACGAAGGGCGTGTTGGTGCCGCCGGCGCGCGCGATGTCCGTCATCAACATGCGCCCTCCCACGAGATCGACGCCGCCGAACACGCCAATGGCGTAGGTCAAAAGCGGTGGGGTCGCCATGCGCGCCATTTCGATGCCGGCGAGCACACCGGGGATGCCGCCGCAGCTGTTGTCGGGAAGACCATCGCTCACCACCACCAGCACAAGCTGCCGGCCCGGGTTGGCGGCCACGTACGCCTTTAGCTGCGGCAAGGTGCCGACCAGCGCTTCACCCAGAGGCGTCCCGCCGCTCGGCTCGCGCTGCTCGAGCGCTTTGGTGAGATCGGGCAGTGACGCTGGGAGGGTCATGCCGTTGAAGGGCACGACGGGTTTCGTGTAGCGGGCGCCGGTGCAATCCGCGGCGAACGCCGTCGCGCAGGTTCGTACGACGGGATTGCAGGCCGAGCCGTTGGGGCAGGGTTTGCCCACCACGCAGCTCGTGTTGCCGATGGCCAGCTCTGCACAGCGCCCGACCTTCGTGCAGACGCTGGGGGCGGGACAGACGTTGGGCATCTCGGCGGTGCAGATCCGCGTGTAGGTCGTCGCGTTCGGGGCGACGCAGCCGCGGTCGACGCCGAGGCAGCGGCCCGGGTAGATGGCGAACATGGGGCAGTCCGCGTCTTTTTCGCAGGTCACGACGGGAGGGAAAAAGTTGAGCGCGACGCCCAACCCTTCCGACTTGGTATCCTTGAGAAAGGCAAGGATCGCCGCCTTGACCGCTTCGTACTTGGTCACCGTGCCCGCGCGGGACGACATCGATCCGGAAGCGTCGAGCAGGACGAAGACGTCCAGCGGAACCCGCATCGCCGTGCGGCTGGTCTCGCCGCAAGTCTGCGGTTCAGCCGGCACCGGTGGCACGTCGACGGGGGAGGCATCGGGCAGAGCGATCGGCGTCATCGGCGAGCCCGGGCCAGGCACCCCGGGTTCATTGCCCGGTTGCGGTGAGTTGCCCGGCGAGCCTGGCGAGCCGCCGGGTGAGCCACCAACGCTGGGCTCGCGCGTGGTTGCGGGGCCCGCTCCGCGCGTCGAGACCTCGGGGTTGGTGCAGGCAAGACCGATGAGGCCGATGAGGGCAACGGCGCCGAAGCGTGCCACGCCGCGAGGGGGCGCCTGCAAGGCCGCGCGGGGTTGCCGGAACAGGGATCGGCCGGCAGGCGCCGCGGGACAACGAGCCGTCGCAAGCTTCATGGGTCCTACCTCGCTGACATCTGTTTACACCCGCAACCGTGGCCGCAGCGGCGAAAACGCGCCGCATCCACTGACGTTTCGTGCGGAGATCTTCAGGACTTCTTCTTCAGGTCGCCCGCCTTGATGCGGGTAAAGCGTCCGGGCTGCAGGTACGTGCGCGCGGTGGCTTCGATCTCGGCGGCGGTCAGCGTCTGAATGCGATCGTTGATCGTCTTCCAGTAGGCGAAGGTCCGTTTGAGGTGAAGCCCGCTGGTCAACGCCGAGAGCACGAAGCCATCCTCGGCCAGGTTGTTGTCCCACGTCGCCGCGTAGCTCTTCTTGGCATCGCTCAGCTCCTGCGCGGGGATCCCCTTCTTCAAGAACAGGTCAATCTCCTCGAGCATCGTGGCCATCGCCTTGTCCGCGTTCGCGGGGGCGCAGATGGCGCCCGCGAAGAGCGCCCCGCTTTCATCGAGGGACTCGGCGTGGATGGTGGAAAAGGCGCTGTATGACAGGCCTTCCTTTTGTCGCAGCCGATTGAGCAGCCGCGAGTTCGCGCTGCCACCCAGCATGTGATCGATGAGCACCAGCGCCGGGTAGTCGGGGTGGTCGTCGCGCACTTTGATCGGATGCCCCACCGAGACCATCGCCATCTGCTTGTCGGGCGTATCGATCTCGGCCGTGTCGGCAACCCCCTCGGCATAGGGCAGGGCGATCCGCTCGTAAGGTTTGGCGGATGCCCAGCTGGCCAGCTCCTTTTCGATCTGCCCGGAAGTCGCCTGGTCGTCGAAGTCGCCGACGATGGCCAACTGCGCGGCGCTGACGCCCCACTGACTCTTGTGCAAGCGCACGAGGTCAGCCAGCTGCAGGCGCTTGACCTGTTCGATCTCTTCCTTCGGCGTCGTGATGTAGCGAACGTCGGTCCTGGGTGCTGGGAAGAGCTTCTGGAAGAGGACGGAAAAGCCGTTCGCCATGGGATCCTGGAGTTGCTCTTCCAAACCCGCCAGCGTCTCTTTGCGAAGAGTCTCGAACTCGGCCTTGGGAAACGCGGGCTCGCGCAGGACCTCGGTGACCAAGGAGAGCACGGCGGAGAGATTCTCACGCACCGTCTTGACGTTGACGACAGCGACGCCTGGGGAGGGGCGCATCATGGAACCCGTGCCGAAGCTCACCTCGGCCTTGAGCTTGTCGAAAGCGTCCTTCAACTGCTGATACGAATGCTTCTTCGTTCCGCGCATCAGCATCTGCGGCAAGAGATCCGCCGCGGTGGACTTGCCGGTGAGCTCCTTCTCGTTTCCGAAGCGGAGCGCAAGGCGCATACGAACCACGCCCCCTTTGGTCTTCTTGGGTAGGAGGGCCAGCGACAGACCGCCGGGAAGCTCCTTTCGCGTGGTCCGCTTCTCGACGTTCTCGATGGTGGCCGCAAAGACTTCGCCCGCCGAGACGGCAGCGCCGCCTTTCCAGTCCTTCATGAGAGCCGCCACGTCCGCGCGTCCGGCGGCCGGCGATCGGTCCGGGTTCTTGCTCGGGAGAAAAACTCCCGAGGTGCGGTTCGACGCCTTGAGGAAGCTCGCCGCAACCCGAGTGGCATCGGCCGCCTTGATCGCGGCCAGCCGATCTCGGGTGAGGAAAAAGAGGCGCCAGTCGCCCATCGCCGCCCAGTCCGACAGAGCGACACCGATCTGAGCCGTGTCGGTCAGCGCCAGCTCGAATTCTCGCCGCGACTTGGTCCGCCAGCGGTCTAGCTCGACTTCAGTGACCGGTTGGCGCGCGAGCCCTTCGACCGCTTTGATGAGGGCCGCGAGGAGCTTTTCTGGCGAACCACCCGTGCGCACCTTGGCTCCGAAGTACATGAG
>JANNNO010000019.1:0-18709 GCA_031398585.1 Myxococcales bacterium
GTGGTGCCCACGCCCTGGCGCGAGCGGGAAGACCCGGGCGCGTTCCTCGAAGCGCTCCTGATAGGGCAGGTTGCGGTGCGGAGCGAACGCGTAGAAACGTTCGATGTCGGCTTCCGAGATCACGACGCGATCGTTGCGATCCCATTGGTGGATCCACTTGCTGCCTTCCACCTGCAGCAGGAAGTTCTGCTCCGGATCCATGTGAAACGGCGTCACTGCGTTGGGTGACGAGATGAAGATGAACCCCTCGCGGCGGTTCATGCCCGGCTCGACCGCCTCGGTAAACGCGGCCAGCTCGTCGCAGCAGCGGTCGAGCAGCTCGCGGTAAGTCGGGTCCTGCTGAACGTTCTTGAGCACCATCCAGCTCGAACGTTCGCGGATCCGCCTCACGGTCTCGTCAACGGAGAGGCCATTGCGTGGAGTCTGCGAGGGATCTTGATTGGGCGCGAGATCGCCCGCGTTGTACTCGACGCTGTCGGCGGGCAGCCGCCCCGCAAGCTCGGCGAGGTTTTCGAGTGCAAAGGCCGGGTGCCCGACCAGCTGATGCTGGATGTAGAACGGCAGGCGTCCGAAGTCGGCGCGCAGCTCGTCGCCATCGAACGACAGCAGGCGGCCGCTGCCGTCCGCCGGCCGCACCGGGGGCGATGGCGCCGCGGGAGCGTTGGACAGGGCGCGATTGGCGGGACCCGATGAGGGCGGCGGGTTGGCTGGCGCTGTTGGCACCGTCGTCGCCGCCTTGGTTTCGCCTTTGCTCGCCGCTTTGCTGGCCGCTGTTGTCGCCGGCGGGCTTTCAGCAGCGGCCGGCGGGGGCGCCGCCGTGATGGCAGGCGCGATGGTCGATGTCTGTCGTCGGCTCATGTCGGGCTCTCCCCCAGGCGACCGCGTCGCCAGTTCTTCCACCATTGCACCACCGGCACCAGCGACAGCAGCAAGCTGGTGCCGCCGTCGAGACCGACCATCCAGCGTTCGATGTTGCGGCGTTCGGTCCAGATTCGGTTGATCATCGGGTGGTCGCGCGTCGCCGCCGAATCCACCCACGCGGCGAACTTCTCGTTGGCCACGCGCTCGATGAGGTCGAGCTCGAGCAGAACGCCCGGCGAGAACCGAGCGTAGCTCTCGTCATAGCCGATCTTGAAAGCGAAGGCGCCCTCGCCGCTGCGAAGCAGGATTTGCATGACCACCGCCTTGCCGTCGATCCGGATCGCGGTCGCGGTCAGCCGTCCGGCCTGGTGGCAGCCGCGTGCCATGTCGCGAAAGAAGATGGCGTCGGGGATACGACTACCGAGCGCGGTCCCTTCACGACCCTTCCAGCCACTCGCCTCGAGCCCGAGGAACTCGGTGAGCCACGGCTCGACGTCGTCTTGTGGCCCCAGCACGTCTGTCGTCAGCTGGCCGATTTCGCCGAGACGTCGCCGCTGCCGTCGCAGCTCCTTGCGATGTTTTCCGGCCACGGCGCGGGTTTCGTAAGTCTCGGCGTCGCAGGTCGGCGCCAGGAGCGCTCGGTTCCAGCGATCCCTGACGTGCACGTGCGCGCCCCGACGGCCCAGCTCGTCGATCAGCAGCTGGTGAAAAGCCCCGCCCACCGGCAGGTCGTCGATCGCAAGCAACGGGCGACAGCGCTTCTGCGAACTTATCCAGTCGAAGAAGGCCTGCATCACCGCCGGCCCGTGATCGCGATGTACGAGCGGAATCGGCAAGTAGGAATAGTCGTGTTGAAACAGACGAAAGTGCGACAGCGGCACTGGCCCGTCGCTGGGCGCGCGCCGTTCCAGGGGAAAGACCCCCCAGACCTCGTTGCGCGGGGTTCGGCTGGGGGGCCCCTCGGGCTCACCGATCACCAGCACCAAGGAGATATCGACGGTGCGATCGCCGGCGCGTTGTTGCCGGCTGGCAAAGGCGAGCAGGGCCGGCAAGAGGAACCACGGCTCGTAAAAGACGTTCGCTTCGGCGGCCTGGGCGCAAAGCGCGGTCCACGCGCCGATGTAGGGCGCGACGTCGGCGGCCCGGTCGAGCACGACGACCCGACAGCCTGCCAGGATCTGCGCCCCTGCCGAGGGAAGGTGACCTCGATCGGGGCTGCGCACTTCCGCCCGGGCAGATCCCTGGCTAAACTCCCGCTGCGGCGGTTTGTCCGCCTCGCTCATGTCGTCTCTTGAAACATTCGTGCTGCGAAGCATGTCCGAGGTCTCTGCCCTGGCGGCGTCGGGTGAATGGGAGGATCTGCTTGGCCGCACGTCTTCGCCCGAGATATTCCGCTCCTGGCCGTGGATATCAAGCTGGTGGGGGATCTTTGGTGCAGATGGCACACGTCGACCGCTGGTCATAGCCATTCGGCAAGGTAAGACGCTGGTGGGATTGGCGCCGTTCCTCCTGCGGGAACGTCGGGGGCCGGCCGGTCTTCCCATTCGCCGCCTGGAATTTCTGGGCACCGGCGAAGACGAGTGCGACGAGATCTGCAGCGACTACCTCGACATCTATGCCGCCACCGGCTGGGAAGATCAGGTGGCTCGCGCAGTCTGGCAGGTGCTGCTCGACGAGCAGCCGCGCTGGGACGAGGCGGTCTTTCGCAACGTGCTCGACGGGTCGATCCTGTCGCGGCTGGTTCAGCCGATGGCCCGCGACAGCGGCCGAGGGGCGCGTCGGTGGACCTCCGGGGAACGGTTCTGGGTGGACCTGTCGGGCGGTGACTTCAACGCTTACGTCGAAGGGCTCTCGAAGAAGAAGAAGAAGCGGATCTTCTACTACCGCCGCCGCCTGGAAAAGGAGGGCGGCTTCGTCGAAAAGCGCGTCGAGAAGCGCGAGGAGATCGGCTTTTTTCTCGAGGAGATCGCCCGCCTTTCCACCCTTCGCCGCGGCCAGCAAGGCAAGGCGTCGGCCTGGCAGAGCGAGAAATTCCGCGCGTTTCATGCCGACGTTGCGCCGAGGCTCTGGGATCTCGGCTGGCTCGACCTGCGCCTCTGGATGAAGGAGGGGCGTGCGGTCGCCGCCCTCTACAACTTCCTCTACGACGGCACCATCTACTACTACCAGAGCGGCTTCGACACCGACGCGTTCGGCAACGTCTCGCCCGGCCTCGTGACCATCTCGCACGTCATCGAGTGGGGTTTTTCCAACCAGCAGCGCCGCTACGACTTCATGGTCGGCAACGAGGGATCCTACAAGGAAGACTACGCCTGCCTGACCGAGACGGCGGTCGACCTCGTCTTTCACAATCAGACGGTGCGCGGGCTGGTCCTCCACTCGGCGGCCAGCGTGCGCGGGGTCCTCGCGGACTGGCGGGCCCAGGCGGCGGCCCGGGCCCAACCGCCCAGCAGCGAAGAGTCCGGACCGCGGGCGACCCCCGAGCCGGAAGTGGATCCGGCGGCCTCCTGATGCCGGCGTTTGACAGCGGGGGGGTAGGGGCCAATGATTCGGCAAGACCAAGGAGGATTCGATGCCCACGTCCGTGAAGGAGTTCTTCGACAGCAAGGTTCCCGAAGCCCTGCGCAAGCAGCCCGAGAAGGCCAAGGACGTGGCCGCGGTCTATTTGTTCAAGATCAGTGGTGAGGACGGCGGCACCTGGACCGCCGACCTGAACTCGACGCCGCCGACCTGCGAGGCGGGAGAAAAGGGTGCAGCTCAGTGCACCATCGAGGCCTCGGACGCCGACTTTCGCTCGATGATCGACGGCGGCATGCCGGTGGCGATGCAGCTCTTCTTCAGCGGCAAGATCAAGGTCACCGGCGACGCCAACCTGGCGCCTCGCCTGTCGAAGGTGCTCCAGATGGGCGCGGGCGGCTAGCCCCACGGGATCGAGCCGCGCACGTCAACGGCGCGCGGCCGCGCAGGCGAACGGCGAACGCTAACGGCGCACGCGCCGGAGCGCGAAGACACCGTAAGCCTCGTCCGTGCCGCGGATGAGGCGCAGCTCGACCCGATTTTCTGGGAACAGCGAGAGGACCGCCAGGTAGGGACGTTGTCCTTGCGGTTCGATGAAGCCGAAGAATGTCCGCAGGGGTTCGCCCTGCAACTGCACGTCACCGAGGACATCGCCCGCTGCCCGCTTGATCGGGACGAAGGGGGCGGCGGGTGCGCCTTCGATGGTGACGAGGGTCGTGATCTCGTCGCGGTTGGCGACTTGCAGGTCCAGGCTCACCGTCGCGGTCGGCAAAAAGCCGTGCGCCAGGACCGGGTCGGGCGAGATGCCTCCGGCCCATTCGCCCGAGAACTCGCGCAGGTCCTGGCAGGCGGCCAGCAGGCCCAAGGCGAAAAGCGCCCCGCCAAGGCGGAAGCGCGCCGTCGAACGTCGGGGCAGGGACGGGCTCGCGGCCATGGCGGAGCCGGGGCGGCCTAGAGAAACTCGCAGAGGTAGGCCGCAGGGGTTTTGGCCCGGACGTCGAAGCCGCTCTTGGCGGGGATCTCGAAGTAGGTGCCGGCCGGGTAGACGACGAACGGGCCGTTGCTCTCGAGGCGCGCTTCCAGCTCGCCGCTGACGACGGTCATGCGCTCGGCAGCGTCTGTGCCGAAGTGGTACTCGCCCGGGACGATCACGCCGACCGTGGCGCGGCGGCCGTTGCGTTCGAACCCCAGGCTCTGGACCTTGCCTTCGAAATAGGTGCTGTGTTTGAGGGCGCTCATGGACCGCGACATCCTAGTGCACGGGCTGGGAAATATCACCAAGCCTGCGGGACACGCACCGGGCTCGCGCTGTCGCGACCTGCGCCGACTGGCCCCGGGCTACCGGGCGGGGCTGGGACCGAGCGGGTTCACCGATCGCGCGGCGGCCGAACCGGCCTGGGCGGCTTCGATGACGGGAGCCAGCAGGCGGCGCACGACGGCGCGGGGGGCGTCGGCGGCGCCGAGCAGGGCGGCCAGAGGCGGGCTCGCGCGTTCGTAAAGATCGATCGCAGCGGCGGCCAGCGCGCTGCCTTGGCGGGCCTGGTTGCGCAGTCCCCGCAGCGCTTCGACCCCCGGTGCCAGGGGCGAGCCATAGGCGGCCGTAGCGATGAAGCACCCCGAGAGCTGCTGGAACTCGAGGTCGGAAGTGGTGAACTCCATCTGCGCCAGGGGCGACTGTGTGTTGCAGCGGCCGATGGCCCGGATCGCGATGACGTAAGGAGTGAGTGGCTTCAACTCCGACATCGTGAAGGTGAACTCGGCGCCCGGCTCGCCCGGATCGACCATCACCTTGGGCACGCCTTCGAGGAAGTTCTTGTCGGTCGCCGGATCCTTGCCGTTGAGCAGACGGATCTCGTAACGCTGCACCGGCTTGCCGGCGTCGCTCGTGTGTTTGAAGGTGGCGGACGCGGAGGTGGCCTCGCCAGTGACCTTCACCATCTCGACGGGAGCAGGGGCAGCAGGTGCGGGCTCGCACTCGTTCGGCATGCCGGGCTCGCCGGTCTCGCCGCATTCATCGAGGCGGACAAAGACGCGGCCCTCGCCGGTACCGACGTCGGGCCAAGGCGAGGCCATGGTGCGCAGACGGCCCACGCCCGAGCCGGGTTTGTCGCTGATGGTGGCGTCGATGGGGGCGATCGTGCCCGATGTGCCGTCGACGCGGCCGTACCCGGCACCGGTCGCTGTGAGCGCAAACCTTCCGCTGCCGTCGAGCTTGAAAGGGACGCGGTAGACGACCGACGGTTGCCCCAGGTTGTTGGGCAGGCCGGTCTGGGAAAAGCCGTTGTCGCTCAACATGCGATCGTTGTAGGCGGTGTAGCGGTGCGAGTCGTTCTGGTCGAACTCCCGGCTCACTTCGACCATCAACGCCAGATCGTCTGACGGCTTGACCGAGGGCGGGATCTGCCAGCGCCCCTCGAAGACCTTGTCGAAGCCGGGCGTCGGGGCCGAGACGGCGTCGAGGTCGTTGAGCATCGAGAATTTCTCGGCACTGCGCGCGCAGCCCGCCCCGCGCGGGGCATCGTCGCAGTCTTGCTGATGGAAGGTGTTGAGATCGTTGCGGGGCGGGTAGGGGATCTGCACCCGGTCAGTGGCGAGCTTGCCCTTGGCGCTGTTGAAGACTTTGGTCGGACAGGCGATGGCGTCGACGTCGACCTCGGAGAGGCCCATCGGGCGGCAGTAATAGGGGTCGGGCGACGAGATCGGCTCGTGAAAGCCCATCCATTCTTCTTTCCCATCTTGCATCACCACCTGCGGATAGAGCTGGCCTCGGCTGTACGCCCAGATCGGCAGCACCATGAGGCGCTTGCCATAAGGATGTTTGGGGCCCGAGGGCAGATCGGCCAGGCCGGGGCGGTTCCCGAGGCCGTAGCGCGCGGTCAGGTTGGTGACCAGCACGGTGTCGACGAAGCGGCTGCGGTCGGCAGCTTCGATCCAGACGGCGATCTGAGGACCGAGATCGAGGCGGTCATCGAGCTTGCGTTTCGGTTTGTCGCAGGGGGGCGCGAAACAGTCGGGCTGAAACGCGAAGCGCATGGACGTGCAGCGCATCTCCGCCCGCGCCGGGGCTGGCAATGCGAGCCAGAGAGCGGGCAGGACCGCGAGCAACGCAGGGGCGAGGAAGCGGAGTCGGCCTCCGGCTGTGCTGCGCCAGGGGCCGGGTAGCAGAACCATCGCTCCCATTCTTCGCGTTGTGTAAGTGCGGGGCAAGCCCTCCGTTCGATGCCGCAGGGGAAACGAACGCGTCGACTCGGGGGCGAACGGTGAGTTGGGGCGACGTGGCTGCTGTGACGCGCAATGAGAGGGACGGCGGGGTCGCGGTCAGTTCGAGGTGCCGCTGCTCGCAGGCGCGTCGGGCGGCGGGGGGGCTGGTTCGCGGATTGGTTGTTATTGACAACTATATTGCCAGGTCGGCCCCGACGTGGACGGTTCGGGAAACCACGCCATCGGCTGGCAGCCCGGGATCGACCTTCTCGCCGCGAGGGGGTAGAACCGCGCCCCTCGAATGTCGCCTCGTTACGTGATCTTGCTGGCCGTGCTTCTCCGCGCGGGCTGGGTGCTGGCCGTTGCCACCAAACCGGTGGGGGACTTCGCGATGTACCTCGAGTCGGCGGCGCACCTTTTGGCGCACGGCTCACTGGACCCGGAATACGTCTACATGCCCGGGTACGTCGCCTTCTGCGCGGCGATCTTCGCGCTGGGAGGCGGCGCGCTGGCGATCAAGCTGGTGGTCGCGGTCCTTTCGGGGCTCACCACCGGCGCCATCATCGGCATCACGGAAGCGCTGTGGGACCGGCGCGCGGCCCTGGCGGCGGGGCTGGCCTACGCCCTTTGGCCGGCGGGGATCGCCGTTGGTAGCGTGACCGGCACGGATCTCCCGGCGGCGATTCTGGTCGTCTTTGCGGTCTGGGTGCTGGTGAGGCTGGGCGCGCAGCGACCCTGGATGGCGGCTGTCGCGTTCGGGTTGGTGATGGGCATTGCAGCCACGGTGAGGGCGGTGGCGGTGCCGCTGGCGGCGTTCTCGTTTTTCTATTTCCTCTCCACCAGTCGGGACGTCGCGCGCGAGCGGCTACGCGCCTGGCTGCTGGCGGTCGGACAAGCGGGTCTGGCGGCCGTCATCGCGCTCGCCGTGCTCTCGCCGTGGGGCTTCCGCAATCAGCGCCGCTACGGCGAATGGTTCATCACCGATAGCCACGGCGGGCTCACGGCCGTGGTCGGCGCCAATCCCAACACCGACGGTCGCTATTCGCGATCGCTCAATCGCATGTTCACCGAGCTGACCGGGTACACCCTGCTGGCGGAACCGCACAGAGCTGCCGATCGCGCGTCCTACGAGATCGCCCGCGACCTCGTGCGCTTCTCACCGGCGTACGCTGCGGGCCTCGTCGTAAAGAAGGCCGAACGTCTTGTCGCCGAGGAGCGCTCGCTGCTCTACTGGCCGGTCTACCGCGCGGGCGTCTTGCAGGACGGAGCGGTGAAGCGGTTCTTCCAAAACAACCGACGCGTGATCGAGGTTGTCGTCGATGGCTTTTACTGGGCGTTGGTCGTGATGTTCTTCGCCGGGACGGGAGTGGCGGTGGCACGCCGCCGGTGGGACGCGCTCTGGTTCCTCCCGATTGGCCTGGCGCTGGTCGGGATCTACGCGCTCTTTTTTGCCGAGGTCCGCTACCAGCTGCCCATCATCGTTCTGCTCTTTCCCATCGCGGGGGGCGGGATCGTCTTCGCGGCGGACGCGCTTGCGCACATGCGGCGGCGAAAGCGCATCCCATCGGGCCTGCGTCGTGAGGCCGGCGCGGCCGTGCTGACCGTACTGCTCGCCGCCGGCGGGATCGCGGGCCTGGCCTGGGGCGGGCAGCGGCTGGTCGAGCGGCACCGGTTTGCTTTTGCGGTCGCGGAGATCGCGGGCGGTGACGGAAAGACCGCCGTTCTGTGGCGCCACGAAGGAGGGGGAGATTCCTCGGTGCGTGGGGTCTGGGACGGCGTTGGGGTCCGCGTGCCGACCGCGGGTAAAGCCGAGGCGATTGCCGAGCTGAAGGCGCCGGCGGGCAAGCTGCGCATCACCGCCCATTGGGACCTTGCTCCCGCCAGCGGCACGGAACCGGCGCAAGCAGAGCCGGCTGCGCGCGATGACGATGGCGAAGAGGCAGCGGACGCCGTCGCGCCGGCACGGACGCGGGCGCCGGCTGGGGCCGACGCGACTGCTAGCTTGCGGGTTGGTGGCGTCGTGGTGGCTGAGGCTTCCTTGGCGGCGCTCGCCGAGGCCCAGCGCGCGGGCAGCCCGCTTTCGATCGAGGGCGTCGTCGAGCACACCGGCGGTAGCATCGTCCTTTCGCTGACGGTCCCGGCTGCGAACGGCTTCCCCAAGGTTGCCTCGGTCTGGCTGACCGGCCTCGCGGTGGCGAGCATCGCCGTCGAGGCCAATCGGTGAAGCCAGGAATAGGGTTGGCGGGATCGCCTCGGGTGGCTCCGAGCCTGGTCGCAACGAGTGGGGAAGCGCCCGGTGGCCGCAGGGAGGCCCGCCGATGCGGTTGATGGGACAGGCGCTGTTGCGTGCGCCGTTGCTGCCGGCCAGCGACCTCTGGAAGGGCTGGCGAGCGTTGCGTGGACACCCTCTGGGAGCGGCGGCGATCGCGCTTGCGAGCCCGTCGCTCGCGGCGGCGCTGGCGACGAACTCCAGGAAAGACGGCGACAACAGTCAACGCGAGGCCCTGGATCGTTACGCGCGTCGAGCGGCGTTCCGGCCGACGCCGACGGGACTTCTGGCAGGGGTGGCGCTGGTCACTCTCGGAGATCGGACTTCCATCACAACCGGGGCGGCGGTCCCGCACCTCGGCCCCAGTTGGGGACGCATGGTCGGCTACGCGCGCTCGTTGCTCGAGGAGCCTGACGTGCGCGCGGGGGTGCGGCTGCGAATGGCCCCCTCGTTGCTGATACAACCTGCCAGCCCCGAGACCTCTGCCGACCATCGCTTCTGGTGCTGGCTGGCGCTGGCGGACGAGGGCCTCGAGGTCCGTTCACTCGTGAGCGATCCGGCTCTCGCGTCGTTGGCCCGGGCCGCCGGCCTCTGGACGGACTGGGCGGACGTGCGGGAGGCCGTCACGTCGGCTTTCGTGGCCGTGCACCGTCCCCAGTGGCCAGCGGGTTCGAACCCTCGGTCCGTCTCGAGTCGCAAGCTGCAGGCCGCGCTGCACGCCGAACTCGACGACTGGCTGCTGGCGCTCATCGACCAGGGGCTGCTCTGTCACGACCTCGCGCCGCCGCTGATCGGCCCCACTTGCAGTGACTGGTGGCAAACACGGCTCGAACGTTTGCCGTCGCAGGCGCCTGCCGTGATCGCCGCGCGCGCCGAGTTCGCCCCGCTACGGGACGAGCTCGTGAGGGCCGACGTGAAAGCCGCCCGGCAACGGTTGGCCGAGTTGCCGGGGGCCGAGGGGGCGGCTCACTCCGATCTGCATGCGACGTTGGCCATCGAGCTGCGCGGGCGCGGAACCGTCGCCAAGGCGGCGGTGGCGCGGGCGGCCGACCTCATGCCCCTTCTGCTGAGGCTGCAGGACGCCCTGTCACCGCCGGCACGCGAGCGCGCGCTCGACGGCGAGCTCGACGCCGGCACTTCGAACATCGCTGAGACTTTCGGTGCCGGGGCTTTCGATCTCGCCGCTCTCGCCACGGGATCCTTCGGCACACGTCTCGTCGAGACGGCCGATGCGAACCCTCCCGGGCCGAACCCGGCCTCCTCCGCGCTTCTCGTCGGTTATCTCGCCGAGCTCTGCCGGGCAGCCGCGGTCGCAGGCGCGGAAGAGATTCATCTCGATAGGGCGGTGCTGGCGGATCTGTTGCCCGACTTGGCGATAGCACCCGCCAGCCTCGAGATCGTGCTCACGCCGGCGCTCGAACCTCGCGGGGCGGCTGCGGGAACCGGCTGGTTGCTCGGCCACCATGGTCCAGCGGGCGCGAGCTTTGGGCGTTACGCTGCGGCCCTCGGTCCCGGGCTCGGCGAAGCTCTGAACGAGATCGCGCAGGCCGAGGCGCTGGCGCGGCCGGGAGAAGAGGCGCTCGATGTCGTGCACGCAGCTGCCTGGGAGCTCGGCGATCTCTCGGCGCACCCGCCCGCGCGTCGCCGAGCGCTCGCGTTGACCGGCTGGCCCGAGGGCGAGGCGGTGACCCCAGCCGAGCTCAGCGTGGTCATCGACGACGGCGCGCTCGAGTCGCGTGCGCTGCGCGACGACCAGGGACATCCGGTGGCGCCTTCCCCGCTTCACCGCGTGCGATCAACCACGATCCCCGCCGGGCTCTACCGCTGGCTGTCGGGTTGGTCGTTCGTTCGTCAGCACGCCCCGTGGTCGTTCTCGTGGGGCCCTCTGCACGATCTCGGTCATCTTCCGCGCGTCGTGCTCGACGGCTTCGTCATCGCCCCGGCCAGCTGGCGTCTGCCCGAACGCGAGGTGTTCGAGGACCGCGCGGCGTTTGCGAAATGGGGGCGAGCACTCCTCGCAGCGGGCCTTCCGCGCGTCTGCCAGGTGGGCCAAGGCGACGAGCTCATCCCGGTCGATCTGCGCGCCTCGGATGCGGCGGCCACGCTGGCTCGTCACGCGGGCGGCCGCATCTTCGAGATCTGGCCCCCCCTCGATCGACTCGTCGATCGCGGCGGTCGTCGTCTCGAGATCGTGGCCGCGGTGGTGAACGCTCCCGCAGCGCCGGCTGAATCTACGGTCTCCTCATCTTCTTCACCGACGTCGACGCCGCCGTCTCATCACGCGGTCGAATTGGCCACCGCGGCGATCGCGGCCACGGCGTCCGCCGGCCGGGTCGATCCCCCGGGGATCCAGCCGCCGCCGCGCGACTGGTTGACCTATCGACTGCTCGGCGCTCGCGAGCTGGCCGACGATCTGCTCGAGGCCATCGTTGCCCCCTTCGTGGCCGGGGCGCGTGCGGCTGGCGATCTGGAAGGGTGGTTCTTCCTTCGTTATCAAGACGCCGGTCGCGACCATCTGCGGATCCGTCTGTGCTCGGCTCGGTCCGCCGCACGCGCGCGGCTCGACCGCGAGTTTCGTCATGCCATCGCAGCGGCACGCGACGCGGGCCTGGTCGTCGCGGTCGAGGCTGTCGACTACTTTCCCGAGACCGCTCGCTACGGGGGCCCCGCCGCCATGGCCGCGGCCGAGGCGATCTTCGAAGCGAGCAGCGATTTCGCGCTGGCCTGGCTCACCGCCGAACGCGAAGGGCTCTTACCTGAGGATGCCGATCGCTGCACCGGCGTCGTGCGCGCTCAGGATGCACTGGCCCGCGGCTTTGGACTCGCGCTGGCTGAACGTCGCGCGCTTGCTGAACGTCGCCGCGTGGCTTTTGCCGCCAGCCAACCCGAACCGGCATCCGCCGGCGACGAATACCGACAGCGCCAGCGGGCCCTGCTCGACTGGCTGCGAAACGATGAACGCGCGGATTCGTCGGCGGGCCATGCGGTGACCGATGCCGTGACCGATGCGGCGACCCTGGCGCTGGGGGCGTTGGCCGGGGCGACCCGCGCCGCCCTTGCGCACCTCGCGACGCCCGATCGCGCAGCCCTCACCGCTGCGTTGCCGGCATTGCTGCACATGCAGGCGGTGCGGCTGGTGGGAGTCGCCAGCATGGACGAGCCAGCCGCTCACCGGCTCTGGGCACGTGCTCTTGCCAGCTTGTCGGCGCAGGCCCGCCGCCGCTGAGTGCCGCCCGCCTGCGCGGCATGGGTCGACAACAAAACGTTGCTGTCGGTTTCCTTCCCATGGCTGTTGCAAGGACCCGCGAGAGGCGACGATGCTGCAAGCATGGCGCTCCGTGATCCGACTTCCCCGTCTGCTCCTCTGGTGCTTTTCGCGCACGGGGCCGGCGCACCGTCGTCGTCGTCGTGGATGGTCGCCTGGGCTGACCGTCTGCGCAGCCTCGGCGCCATCGTGGTGCCGTTCGACTACCCCTACATGAAGGCGGGGCGCAAAGCGCCTGACAAGCAACCCGCGCTGATCGCCGCGCATCGGGCGGCGTTGGAGCAGGCGCAGCAGGAGCACGGCCCGAACCGCCCCGTGATCTTTGCTGGCAAGTCGATGGGATCGCGTATCGGCTGCCATCTCGCGGTCGAGCTCGCGCCCCAGAGCCGTGCGCCGACGGCACTGGTCTGTTTTGGCTACCCCCTGCGTGCGATGGGGACGGGCGCCTCGCGCGCCGCCGTGCTCGAGGCATTGACCACGCCGATTCTATTTCTTTCGGGTTCGCGCGATTCGCTCTGTCCGCTCGAGGATTTGGCAGCGGTAAGGCCGCGCATGAAAGCGCCCAACGAGCTTTTCGTCGTCGATGGTGGCGATCACTCGTTGGCCGTCCGCAAGCGCGCCGCCGCTAACGTCGGGCAGAGTCAGGCGAGCTGGGACGCGGCGGTGCTGGGCGCCGTGGCCGGGTTCCTGCGCGGGCTCGGCCTCGCCTTGGCAGGCCAAGGAGACGCAGCAGCGACGCAGCCAGCGTCGCCGAGGCGTCCTCGTGCCTAGGCCGACCGGGCGATCTCAACGGGGCGGCGGTGGGCAGATGGCCGGAGGCCCGCCCACGCTGCGTCCGCACGCGGCCAAGAGCGGGGCGCCCATCCGCAGCGTGACCAGACGCGGTTCCACGTCGAGGCGCCGAGCTGAGGTCTTGCCCGGCGGCTGGCCGCAGATCACGGCGGCGGGGGACGCTGGCGTGCTGGTTCGTTTTGGCGACGAGGTCAATGAGGCGATCTTCGAGCGGGTCTTCACCGTGCTGGGGCGGCTCGAAAGTCTCGTGTCGGCTGATCACGAGGCTGTGCACGAGGCGGCGATCGGGCGCGGTGAAGGTCAACAAGTCCGACCAACTGCGCGCGGGCGTCTCACCGCGGACGAGCGGGCCGCCGTGCTGGACATCGTTCCTGGTTACGCGTCGCTACTGCTGATCTTCGATCCCGCTCGGCTCTCTCCGGTTCGGGCGCGGGCGCTGGTGCAGATGGCACTGGCGACTGCGTCCGGCGGCGAGGCGATCGCGGCGGCGGTTCCGACCTCGGTGCCGCGCACGATCGAGATCCCGGTGCTCTATCACCCCGACGTCGCACCCGACCTGGTGGCGCTGGCGCAGGACAAGGGTCTTTCGATCGATGAGCTCGTTGCCCGACACAGCCAACCGCTCTACCGCTGCCACGCGCTCGGCTTTCGTCCCGGCTTTCCGTTCCTGGCGGGGCTGATGCCCGAGCTTTTCACGCCGCGGCTGGCGACGCCGCGTCTGTCGGTGGCGGAGGGCTCGGTGGGCATCGCGGGTCGCCAGACCGGCGTCTATCCCAGCCAGGGGCCGGGCGGCTGGCGGCTGGTGGGGCGCACGCCCCTGCGTCTGTTCGACCCCACCGCGGCCGAGCCGTTCCTCGTGCATCCGGGAGATCGGGTGCGTTTCGTCCCCATCGACCGGCGCCAGTTCGAGGCGGCGCGATGAGCACGAGTCGCTGGGAGGAGAGGCAGGGCAGCTCTTGCGACATCAATTGCGACCTCGGCGAGGGGGTCGGCGACGATGCGGCGGTGATGCCTTTCGTGAGCACGGCCAGCATCGCTTGCGGCGGCCACGCCGGCGACGCCGCCACCATGCGGGCAACGATCGCGGCTGCGCGGGCTGCCTACGTGACCATCGGCGCGCACCCGAGTTACCCCGATCGCCAGAACTTCGGTCGTCGCGCGTTGGTCATGACCCCAGCCGAGATCGAAGGTGAGGTCATCGCCCAGGTGAGCGCGTTGATGGCGCTCGCGCGACCGATGGGCGTCCGCCTCGGGCACGTCAAACCGCACGGCGCCCTCTATCACGTGGCAGGCAGCGATCCCGCGGTGGCGGCCGCCTTCGCACGCGCCGTCCGTGCGCTCGGCGCGCATCTCGTGGTGGTGGGCCCGCCGGGGTCCCAGCTGGCCGTGAGCGCGGCCCGGCACCGCTTGCGATTCGTCGGGGAGATCTTCGCGGATCGCGGCTACGGCGACGACGGCAGGCTGCTGCCGCGCGAGCAACCCGGCGCTCTCATCACTCTCGATCCGGAGGCAGCGGCTGCGCGGGCGGTGGCCATGGTGAAAGGCGGAGTCGTCTTCACCGCAGCGGGGGCGACCCTGCCGCAGGTCGGGCGAACCCTCTGCTTGCACGGGGACGACCCAGCGGTGGTCGAGCGAGCGCGTGCCTTGCGGGCGGCGTTCGATCGTGCGGGCATCGCCGTGCGGGCACTGGCGGTCTCGCTGTGAGACGTCGACGGTGTGAGACCGGCGGTGATGGACGCGGCGGCGATGAGATGCGGGCGTCGAGTGAGGCGGCTGTGAGGTCGCGCCGGTCGCCGCCCTTGTCGCCAGCCTGGTCGCCCGCATGAGCGTCAACGCGGGGCCGGGCGTGATCGAGGTCGTGCGACCCGGGATGTTGACGACGCTGCAAGATGGCGGGCGTCATGGGCTGGCTCGTTTCGGCGTCAGCGCCTCGGGCGCGCTCGATCCGATCGCGCACCGGATCGCCAACGCGCTGGTGGGCAATGGCCGCGAGCACGACGCCGCCACGCTGGAGATTACCGGTGCGGGCACGGAGCTGCGTTTCGTCGAGAGCTGTCGCTTCGCACTGGCGGGTGCCGATCTCGGGGCGCGCCTCGGCGAGCTGGTGTTGCCGGCGTGCTTCGTTGGGTGGGCGCGCGCAGGCGACAGGCTGTCGTTCACCGAGCGGCGCGCGGGCGCTCGGGTGGCGTTTGCCATTGCGGGCGGTTTTTCGGCTTCGCCCGTCTTTGGCAGCGCGGCCACGGATCTCGGGGCGGGAATCGGGGGACTCGAGGGACGACCTCTTCGCGCGGCGACCGTGCTGGCGCGCGCCGATGGGCGGCAACTCACGCGGCCCACGGTCGGGCGGCATCTGTATGGGACCCGTCCGCGGGAACGGGCCCCGGCAGTAAAGAGCGCGACGGGGGCCTGGCGGGTGGATGCCCACACGATGGCCGCGGCCGCGCGCCTTCACGCGTTCGTCGGCACGGCGGCGGCGGCGATTCTTCGATACTTCCCAGAGCCGCAAACCAGCGGCGATCGCAAGGCCATGGCTACTCTTGCCAGAGCCCACGCGGCGTTCGCGAGGGCGACGTTCACGGTTTCATCGCGGTCGAGCCGGATGGGCTATCGCTTCGAAGGCGTCCCCCTGGCCGCGTACGCCGATCCCGAGCGGCTCTCCGAGCCCACCGCTCCCGGCGCGATCCAGCTGCCGCCCGATGGGTTGCCGATCCTGCTACTCGCCGACCGCAACACCACAGGAGGTTACCCGCGGCTCGGTCATCTCGCGACGGCGGATCGGGTTCGGGCGGCGCAGCTGCTCCCCGGAGATGTCGTCAGATTCCGTGCCCTGACGCTGACTGCGGCGACCCAGGCGGCGCGCAGGCAGGAGGCTGCGGTGGCGGCCATCGAGGCGGCTTGTGCCGGGGGCCAGAAACGATGATGTCGACGACGAGATCGTCGAGGCCGACGGTGCGAACGGAGCTGTGGGCGTGGGCTTGCGCCTTTTTGCGATTGTTGCCGGTGGTCGCTACATCCCGAGGCTCCCTCCACCGAATAGACTCCGATGCCCGGCGGCCCCGCCGGGTCGCTCGAGCCCTGCGATGAACGCGCTTGCCACCGCCAGCTCCGCGCTCGGGCTCGCCACCTCGTCGGGTGGCGGGTCGGGCTTCGATATGTTGCGCGACCTCGCGACCATCATGTGTGTCGCGGCGGTCACCACCGTGCTCTTTCAGCGCATCAAGCAGCCGGTGGTGCTCGGGTACCTGTTGGCGGGCCTCATCGTGGGTCCCTACCTGCCGATCCCGCTCTTCGCCAACGAGGGGCTCGCGCATCAGATGTCCGAGCTTGGCGTTGTCTTGCTGATGTTCTCGCTGGGGCTCGAGTTCAAGCTGCGCACGCTGGTGCGCGTGGCGCCGCGTGCAGGGGTCGTCGCGGTCATCGAGTGCAGCTTGATGATCTGGCTCGGGTACACGACGGGGCGCCTGTTCGGCTGGCAGGGGCTCGAGCCGATCTTCGTTGGCGTCATCATCGCCGTCTCGTCGACCACGATCATCGTCAAGGCCTTCGCCGAGCAATCGGTCAAAGGCAAGCTGGCCGAGACGGTCTTCGGCATCCTCATCGTCGAGGATCTGATAGCGATTCTGCTGCTCGCGGTGTTGACGCCGATTGCGTCGGGGGCGGGGCTCTCGGCGTGGGATCTCTTGCAGGCGGTGGGACGTCTGACGGC
The DNA here is from genome assembly GCA_031398585.1 of Myxococcales bacterium. GTDB lineage: Bacteria > Myxococcota_A > Polyangia > Fen-1088 > Fen-1088 > JANNNO01. Next base: position 16,612 of record JANNNO010000019.1, read on the forward strand.
GTTCCTGGCGGCGCTGTTGATAGCGGGCATCTTCGTCGTGCCGCGGCTGGTGCGTCTCATCGTGCGCATCAACCGGCCCGAGACGACGACCGTCGCGTGCGTGGGTCTCTGCTTCGGCTTTGCGCTCATCGCGCGCCAGTTCGACTATTCAGTCGCGCTCGGTGCCTTCCTCGGCGGTGCGCTGGTGGCGGAGTCGGGAGTCGCCAAGACGATCGAGCATGTGGTCGAGCCGGTACGCGACGTGTTCGCGGCGGTCTTCTTCGTGTCGGTCGGCATGTTGATCGATCCGCAGCTGGTGTTCGAACACGGCGGGGCGGTGCTGGCGCTCACCGCGGTCGTCATCGTCGGCAAGGTCGTCGGCGTCACCATCGGCGCATTCTTGGCGGGCAATTCGGCGCGCACGTCGGTGCAGACCGGCATGGCGATGGCGCAGATTGGGGAGTTCTCCTTCATCATTGCGGGCGTCGGCCTGTCGCTGGGGGCCACCCGCAGCTTCATCTATCCGGTGGCGGTGGCGGTCTCGGCGCTGACGACGTTGCTCACGCCGTTCCTCATCCGGGCTTCGGGGCCAGTGGCGTCGTGGGTCGATCGCCGTCTGCCGCACCCGGTGCAGACGTTCGCCGCGCTCTATGGAACCTGGCTGGCCGAGCTCTCCACGGTGGGGCACGCGAGTGCGTGGGCGCGTATCCGCCGGATGATCGCGTTGTTGGCGGTCGACCTGGGGGCGATCGCCTTCGTGGTGATCGGGGTCTCGCTGAAGATTGGCTTCTTGATGGATCTCGGGCGTCGCCTGACGCCGCTATCGGAACCGCTGCTGCGCGCGTTGATCGTGGTGGCGGCGGTGGCTTTGGTCTTGCCGTTCTTGCTGGGGGCGATCCGGCTGGCGCGGGCCATGGGGCGGTTGTTGGCGGCGCTGGCGTTGCCGGTGGCGGGCGCGGGGCTGGATCTCGCGGCGACGCCACGTCGGGCGTTGCTCGTGACGTTGCAGCTGACCATTCTCCTGGTCGCGGGCATTCCTCTGGCGGCGGTGCTGCAGCCGTTCGTCGCCGCGGTACCGATGTTGGGCGTGCTGGTCGGCGGCCTGATGTTGATGGTCGTCCCCTTTTGGCGAAGTGCGACCAGCCTCGACGGTCACGTGCGCGCCGGCGCCCAGGTGCTGCTCGAGGCGCTGGCCCGGCAGACTCACACGGCGGCGGCGGTCCCGGCGGGCGACGAGGTCAAGCGCCTCGTCCCCGGCCTCGGCGAGGCGATGACCCTGCGGCTCGACGCCGGTGCCCCGGCCATTGGTCGGACACTCAAGGAGCTCGACCTCCGCGGCCTGACCGGCGCCAGCGTCATCGCGATCGAGCGCCCCCCCCACGAGGTCGTCCACCCCACCGCCGACGAAGCCCTGCGCCACCACGACTGCCTGGTCCTGGCCGGCACCGACGAAGCCATCGCCGCCGCCCGCACCCTCCTCCTAGGCCCCCTAAACCCCCCCTAAAAAACCAACCTCGGAACTCCTAACCCGAATCAACCCCGACGCGCGAGCCCTACGACGCGTCGCTCTCGCCCGCCTCACCCCACGAAAAATCAACCTGGGAGCTCCATTCAGCGCATCGCGCTGGCCGCCGGCTTGTAGCCCGCCACTTGACCGACGTCAAGTCATAACTGTGCGAAATCACGTGGAGATGTCAGGTGCCGCGCAATGTCATCGCCGCCGGCTCCGCACTGAAAATCAACCTGGGAACCCGACGCCGGGCTCGTGGCTACTGATCCGCTGGAGCAGGGTGGGGGTCCCCCGGGCGGGGGATGGGGCGGGGTAATTCTGGTGGGCGAATGGGGGAGTAAGCCACTAGTTCGGAGCAGCTCGAGGTCTCGTGCGGTCGGTTGCGGCTGGCAGCGGGACGTTCGGCAGCCTCAGGCGCAGCCGCGGCCGGCCCATCCAGGGAGGATTCGATGTTTAGGCGTGTTTCACCTTCAGCTTCCAACCGTGCCGCAGCGGTCACCCTCATCACTCTGCTCGGTGCGGCCTGCACCGGCTCGGTGGGCGATGGCGCCGGCGCACCCAACGCCCCCGGCAAGCCGACCGGATCGCAACCCAATCAACCCGGCAACG
>JANNNO010000075.1:0-5389 GCA_031398585.1 Myxococcales bacterium
GCCTCCCATCCACCAGTCAGTCCCAAACGCTCATATCCCTACTTCGGAAAGTCGCTTCTGACGCCCAGACGACCCGGCGCGTGGTGGGGGAAATCGCCGTGAATCCATCGTTTTTCGCTGTGTTTTCTCTTTGGACGACGGGTAACAGCCGCCACGAATGGAGGGTTTCCAGTCCGACCCTGGCCGAAAGAAACCGCGCCGATCCCACCGGCCCGGCGGCTGCAAGACGCTTCCGCGCCACCCCGAGAAACCTCCCGATAGCGACCGGATCCGGCGAAAGCGGCGTCGTCCATGACGTCGATGTCGTGGCCTGGGCGCGTTCGGGCGGTCGCTATTGGAAGTTGACGGGTGGGTAGCATCTCGCGTCCGATCGCCGTGCGTGGTGCGCGGCCATGGGATTCGGGCCGACGCCCGCGCCAAACACGGGTGAGGGGGAACGACATGCCTGCCATTGTCTCGAGTAACCAAGAAGGTGAAGCCGCAACCAGCTCGTCCATCGAGCCGCGCGCCAACCGCAGTCGATCGGGCCGAGCCGCCATCACGCTGCTGGCCGGGCTGACCGCCCTCGGCATCGGTCCCGCATCGGTCGTGACCCCGCGTGCCCATGCATGCGGCGGGCTCTTCTGCTCGACCGCGATGCCGGTGAACCAGGCCGCCGAGCGGATCATCTTCGCGCACGACAAGGTGGCCAAGAAGGTCACCGCGGTCGTCGAGATCCTCTATAGCGGCCCTGCCGAGAAGTTCGCCTGGGTGCTACCCGTGCCCGGCATTCCTACCGTCGGCGTCAGCACGAGCGCGCTGCTCGATCGCGTGCAGACCTGGACGAATCCGACCTATACCCTGCAGCGAAACTTCCAAGGCGGCAGCTGCGGGGGCGCTGGTGGTTCGGCCGGGCCGCCGCAGGCTGGCTCTCCTCAGGACTCGGCGTCGTCGGCGGATTCCGGGCCTACAGTGACCGTGCTCGCGGCGGGCGCCGTCGGTCCCTACGTCTACGAGGTCATCAAGGTGGATCCGGCGATGTCCGACCCCGCGATGGTCGCGCTCAACTGGCTGACGGCCAACAAGTACGAGGTCGGTGCTCTCGGCGCTGATGTTCTGCGCCCGTATCTGCGCGATGGGCTCAATCTACTGGCGTTCAAGCTGGCGAAAAACAAGATGGCCGGGTCGATTCGGCCGGTGTTGCTGAGCTACGACGCCCTTCACCCGATGATCCCGATCCGACCGACGGCGGTCGCTGCCAACCGCGACATGGGCATCCTCGTCTTCGTGCTCGCCACGGGTCGCTCGGTGACCACCAACTACAAGACGCTCGAGCTGAACGAAGCCGCCATCAACTGGTTCAATCCCGGGCCGACCTACAACGAGGTCGTCACGCTGGCCGCCAACGAAGCGGGTGGGCAGGGCTTCGTCACCGAATACGCGCAGTCGATCGGCAGCCGCGTTCCTCTCGCAGATCCGGTGTCGCAGGAACGTCCCGCCATCGCCAACTTTCGCGCCACCGCCGATGGCCTCACTTCGGCGGAGCTCGTCGTGCGCACCATCGAAGCCTTTTCTTCGTTTGCGCAAGGGAACTTCGGTGGTCCTTTTGCTTCGCGCCCGGGCGGCGGCCGCGTTGCGCTCGATGGCGTCTCCGATGTGATGGCGCAGGCGCTGGTATTTCCGGCGGGGGTGGCCATGGACGACTTCCTCGCCGCGCCCCGCTGCTACCTGGCGCCCTTTCGCATGGCAGGCAGCTTCTATTGCGAGGGCCGCCCGGTTCCGTCCCAGACCATCGATCTCACCGGCTTCAACAAGGTCGCGTTTCTCACAGCCGTCGAAGCGATGGTCATCAAGCCACTCGAAGACACCGCCAAGCTCTTCGCCTCCTCTAGGTACCTCACGCGCCTTTACACCACCTTGTCGGCCGACGAGATGACTCTCGATCCGGAGTTCGACGTCAACGACGAGCTCGGCGATGTCAGCAACGTTCACCAGATCACGCTGACCTACACCAAGGCCTGCTTCGGCGACGTGAGTGGGCCCTGGGAGACGACCATCGGCGGTCTCCTGGTGCGCGGCATGGGCACCACCTGGCCTGTCGATCTCAGCGGCTCGAAAGTGCCGTTCAACCGGCGCGTTGTTCAGATGGGCCCGAGCGGTCCGGGGACCGTCGTAACCGACAACACGGCGAAGATCGCGGCGGCGCTGGGGAGTCCGATGCCGCCGCCCGGGACCGGCGGCGCTCCGGGTGCGACCGGGGGCGCATCGGGCGCGGGCGGCACCGGTGCGGGCGGCACGCCGGGCGCGGCTGGCGCGGCAGGCACGGGTGGCGTCAAGGGCACGGGCGGCGCTGCCGGAACCTCCACGGGAGGCACGGCGCCGGCAGCTTCCGAGAGCAGTGGCTGCGGCTGCGATCTCGGGAGCGGGGCAGGCAAGACGTCATCGGGTGCGGGCCTCTGGGCGCTCTTTGCCGCGTTCGCGCTCTGGTGGGCGCGCCGCCGCGTGAGCTGAACCCTGCCGTCGCGCCTCGACCTGGCGCGCTTGCTGCACCGGCGCCGAGGGCTACCCGAAGAAGAGCGGCACTCTCGGCGCCGACCGCGCGTTCTCGGCGACTCAACCATGACTGTCCTGTCATGGGTCGCCGGAAAGCGGGGCCGGGACCGCGCGGTCCTCGACCAGCGGTGGCATCATGCGGAGCGATGGGCGGAGCATCTTGCACCACTCACGGGCCGCGCTGCCACCCGGCGCAACGGGTGGGAAAGGGACGAGGGGACAATGGCTCCAACGGATTCACGAGGATCGATCGCGCATCGTCTGACGATGGGCGCCCGCAAGACCGCGGTTGCTTTGTTGACGGGCGCGGCCGTGCTGGGGGCCGCAGCGGTGGTCGGACCTACGCCCCGGGCGGCGGCTTGTGGGGGGCTCTTCTGCTCGTCCGCCATGCCGGTGAACCAGGCGGCCGAGCGAATCATCTTTGCTCACGACAAGGCGGCCAAGAAGGTCACCGCCGTGGTCGAGATCCTCTACAGCGGCCCTTCCGAGAAGTTCGCCTGGATCCTGCCCGTGCCGGGGATCCCCACGGTCGGCGTCAGCACCAGCGCGATGTTGGATCGGCTGCAGCAACTCACCAACCCGACCTATTCGTTACAGCGGACATGGGAGGGATCGACCTGCGAGGGGCGCGGAGGCTCGGGCGGCAGCAGTGCCGGGGCTCCTTCGAGCCCTGGGGCGGCTGGACCAGGCGGCTCCAGCGATCCCAGCGTCTCGGTGCTCGCGGCGGGTGCCGTTGGGCCGTACGTCTACGAGGTCATCAAGGTCGATGCCGCGATGTCGGATCCCGCGATGGTCGCGCTCAACTGGCTGACGGCCAACAAGTACGAAGTGGGCGCTCTTGGCGCCGACGTCTTGCGGCCTTACCTCCGTGACGGGCTCAACCTGCTCGCGTTCAAGCTGGCCAAGAACAAGATGGCCGGCTCCATCCGCCCGGTGATGCTGACCTACGATGCGCTTCACCCGATGATTCCCATCCGGCCAACCGCGGTCGCGGCCAACAAGGACATGGGCATTCTCGCGTTCGTGCTCGCCGACACGCGCTCGGTCTCGACCAATTACAAAAACCTCGAGCTCAACGAGGCGATGATCGACTGGTTCAACCCGGGGCCGACCTACAACCAGGTCATCACGCTGGCCGCGAACGAAGCGGGCGGGCAGGGCTTCGTGACCGAGTTCGCGCAGCCGACCAATGGCAATCAATTTGCCCAGAATCTCTACCAGGAGCAGTTTGCGGTCGCCGAGTTCCGTCGCGTCGCGGACACGTTGGCGCCCGCTGACCTCGTGGTCAAAACCATCGAGACGTTTGCCTCGTTCGCGCAGGGCAACCTGGGCGGCCCCTTCGGCTCGCGTCCTTCGAGTGGTCGCTTCTCGCTCGATGGCGTGGCCGACGTCATGGCGCAAACGTTGACCATCCCGCCGGGGGTGAACCTCGACGATTTTCTGGCGGCACCGCGCTGCTACCTGGCGGCCTTCCGCCAGAGCGGCAACTTCTACTGCCAGGGCCGCCCGGCTCCTGCCCAGGCGATCGAGCTGACCGGCTTCGATAAGGTCGCGTTTCTCACGGCGGTCGAGAGCCTGGTGGTCAAGCCGCTCGAAGCGACCGCGCAGCTCTTCATCGATCGCGCCTTTCTCACCCGGCTTTACACGACGTTGTCGGCTGAAGAGATGACACTCGACCCCGAGTTCGACACCAACAGCGAGCTCGGGACAGTCGCCAACGTCAAGCAGATCACCTTGAAGTACACCAAGGGCTGCGCGGGCGATGTCTCGGGCCCGTGGGAGGCGGACATCGGTGGGCTCATCGTGCGCGGTGAAGGCACCACCTGGCCGGTCGATCTGACCATGGCGCAGATGCCGTTCAACCGGCGCGTGACCCAACTTGGGACCAGCGGCACGGGCGTCGTCGTCAAGGACAACACGATGCAGATCGCAGCCGCGCTCGGTGGCAAGCAACCGATGGCCAGCGGCACGCCGGCCAAGGAGAGCGACGACGGCTGTGCGGTCAGCGGCCGCAGCTTCGGTCGTCAGTCAGGAGCCGTCAGCGCCTGGGCGCTCTTCGCCGCGTTCGCGTTGTGGCTGTCGCGGCGCCGTCGCCGGTGAGGTCGATCACTCGGCAGGCGGCGCTGCGTGTCCCAGCAGCGCCGCCGTCCGTTCCGCCAGATCGAGGGCGGCGGTGAGTCCCGGCGATTCGATGCCGATGAGGTGAGCGACCCCGGGCGGCTGTTGCGTCAGCACGAAGTCTTTCTCTTCGTTTTCGTGGGGCGCGCGCAGCTTGGGCCGGATCCCGCAGCCGTCGTAGCGCAGCTGATCAGGGGCGAGCGGTCCGAGCAGGCGCTCGGCGGCGGCGTGAAAGGCGGCGTGTTTGACCGCCAAGGGGGCAGCCTCCCGGTCGGCGAAGTCGTCGCGCCGGTCCACCCAGGTGACGTCGGGGCCCAGGCGATAGCCCCCGCCGCGTTCCAGGGTGAGGTGGATGCCGAGGCCGGCGTGGGTTCGATCTCGCACGGGGTAGATCAACTGCCGGTAGAGGGTCGGGGTGACGAGGCGAAAATAGTCGCCGCGGCAAGGGTGGATGGTGGGGCCCTGCACGCCGAAGTGAGCGGCGATCTCGTCAGCGGCAAGGCCGGCGGCGTTGACCACCTGGGATGCGATTAGCTCCCCGCGCGTGGTGACGAGGCGATGGCCACCGCCGTCGACAGCTGCGCCCGTCAGGCGGGCACCGGTCACGAACACGGCGCCTTCGCGTTCGGCCGCCGCGCGCAGCGAGAGCACCAGCTCGTGCACGTCGACGATGCCGGTCTGCGGGCAGTGGAGCGCGGCGATTGCTGGGATCGACGGTTCGAGTGCTTGCGACTCGCTG
>JANNNO010000254.1:0-8297 GCA_031398585.1 Myxococcales bacterium
GTGAAGCTCGACGTAGCGGCCCTTGAGCGCGCCTAGCAGTCACGCGCCCCTCCGGCAGTGTCGTTAGGCGGTCTACACCTTCGAGAGTTTCCGTGGGCGCATGGCATGCCGGGGAAAGGCTTTGATGACGGGCGCATCGAAGGTCGCCAGCGGAACCCCCTCGCGTTCGGCCAGCTCCACGAAGAGCGTGTCGTAGGCGGCGACGCCAGAAGCGTGCGCGCGAACCAAGGCGCCATGCCAGAGGCTGCTGCTTGACACTGAGCGAATTCCCAAAGACCTAGCTAGCTCCAGGCGATGCAAAGCTTCGGGGAGGTCCAGAACATCCTTACGAGTGGCCATCCACAGAACGTTGATGAGCTCGGCTTCCCAGGAAGCGGGCGCCATCGGGTCCTCGATTTCTCGCCAAAACCGATTGCATTCTTCGCGGAAGGGCTCAGTCCCCAGCAGAAAATACGCGATGACGTTGGTGTCTACGACCGCCCTCACTGGCGACCTTCGCGAATCCAGGCTTCGATCTCGTCAGCCTTGGGGCTCCGCTTTTGAGATGCCCACGCCCGCTCGATTTGCACGATGGCAGAGGCGCGATCGCCAACCTGCGCCTCAATGATCTCTCTGACTTCCTGCTCCATGGAGCGGCGATTGCGCTCGGCCTGGGCCTTCAGTGCGCGCACTACTTTCGTAGGTACGTTTCGAATCGTGAGCGTCGCCATGCTGTCATTATGCTAGCATCCGTATCGTCGCCAAACAAGGTGTGCGCCACCCAACCCTTGTCGGTCGGTTGCTTCTTCGCAGACTCACTTTCGTGATCGTTGGGCGGACGCAAATTGCTCTACTTATGCGGCTACTTCCCCAAGTTGATTCAGCCCGTGCCGGTTGGACCCACGGGATTCGACGATCAAGGCTTGGTCGACATCTCGTCGGTAAGTTGCTGCGTCGTACCCGCTCCATCTGGCTGGATCGATCGATGGCGTCACAATGAACTCGGCTTCTTCGACAGCATCGAGGAGGCGGAGCCCGTCATTCGTGAGGATGAGCGCCACCTCTATGACATCTACGGCTACCGCTTCCTCGACCAGTCGTTCGATGGCGGCCAACCGTCGCCCTGGGCTCCGCCAATCGCTCTGGAGTGGGCCGACGCTCACTTTGAATCGCTAGGCTTCGATGCGGTGAGCAAGTCGCAGTCAAGCTTCTTTGAATGCAGCCCTTTGTCGTGCAACTACGCGGCGAAGGTTGTTACACACAACGAACACTGCCTCTTCGGCTCCCTCGATGAAGCCATCGAGGGAGCGCTCACCTTCTCGACCGACAATTCCGAACCGGGGCCATACTACGTGGCAGAAGTACTGCGTCGTCGCCGCCCAGCATGATTTTCGATTTGTCGATCGTCTGCCCGGGTCTGGTTCCTCCTCGGCGGCATCTTGCGGGTGCGGTGGTCCCTTTCACGGTGCTGATCATCCTGCCGGCCAATCGCCGACTCCTCGCGGCCGACCTCGCTTTTGATTCCGTCGAAGCTGGCGACCTTTTGCGGCGGTGGGGGAGACTTCATGCCGTCCGCACCGTGCTCGGCACCCTCGCCTTCGCCATCCTCGTATTTTGCATCGCCGTCGTGTGAGCCCGGCTCTCATAATGCCCGTTGGACCACCGGCCCCCATCGCTCCACAAAGAAACTTCGAGATGCTCACAAGAATCGGACATGTAGAGGCCATCTTCCGGTACCCGGTAAAGTCCATGCGGGGCGAACCACTCGAGGTCGCTCAACTGGGATGGCACGGCCTCGATGGTGATCGCCGCCTGGCATTCCGGCGGATCGATGACCGCAGCGGGTTCCCGTGGCTGACCGCAGGCAAATTACCTGACCTGCTTCGATTTGCTCCGTGCCGCCTCGAAGACGGTGCCGCAGGGGACCTGCCGACGCATGTGCGCACGCCCGAGGGCGAAGAGATGCCCGTTTTCGGGGAAGAGCTGGCCAAGGAGGTCGGCCGCCGGCATGGGGCTCCTGTGACGATGATGCGGTTGAATCATGGGGTCTTCGACGAAGCGAGCGTCTCCGTGATCGCCTCCGATACGGTGCAGGAGATCGCTCGACTGTCGGGAGGGAGCGCGGACGTCCGACGGTTTCGCCCGAATCTCTTGGTTCGTCTCCTACGCGCGGCTCCCTTCCAGGAGGATGAGTGGGTGGGCGGCGTGCTCTCATTCGGCGAGGGGGACGACGCCCCTGCCGTCACCGTTACGATGCCCGACCCTCGCTGCTCAATGGTGAACCTCGATCCCGACTCGGCAAGGCCGGCTCCCGAAGTGTTGAAAGCGGTGGTTCGTGCCAATCAGAACAACGCCGGGATCTATGGCGCAGTCACTCGCATCGGCCAACTCGCGGTCGGCCAGGCCCTATTCCTTCGCGCGATCAGAATCTGAAGGCGGCTTTCAGCGTCATGCCACCGGCTAGCGGCTCCACCATGGGCGTCACCTTTGGCGGCTTCATGTAAAGGAGCGCATAGCCGGTGATGAAGGCCGTCGTCGCGATCTCCACACCGCTGCTGAAGGCGTAATACTTCGTTGGCCTTCCCATGAAGAGCGTCGCGGTCTGGACCGCCGTCATGAACGCACCCGCACCGATGTTGGCGATTCGCGATGCACGTGGCGAAAGCGCGGTCGAGAGGAACACCATGGAGAGGGGCACCTGCATCATGATCGTAGCGCCGAGGAGAAAGTTCTCGTCGATGGCGAGGCCGTCGACCTTCCCACTCTGGTACTGCCGCAACATGTTCGAATCCATCAGCCCGACAACGTCGCAGAGGAGATAGTTGAGGGTCGCAAAGGTCCAGAGCGACGACATGAGCTGCTGCTGGTCGCGTATCCGTTCGTCCGCGGTCGCCGGAGGGGCCGCAAGCAACGAGACGAGAAGTGCGACGGTCACGGGGATCCTGGTGTTCATGCTTGTCACCCTAGGGCGCGAGGCGCGGTCGCGCGCTGATTGAATTCGGTGACCGGCTGTGCAAACTCGCACCTCGCATGAACTGGGATGATTTGCGTTTTGTCCTCGCGCTCGCGCGTCACCGAACGTTGAGCGCGGCCGCGAAAGCGCTCGGGTCGTCACATACGACTGTCGCGCGCCGCGTGCAGGGCCTCACCTCCACGCTGGGAACCCGGATGTTCGATGCGATCGACGATGGGTACGTGCCCACGTCCGCTGGCCAGCTGGTCATCCAGGCGGCCGAACGCCTCGACGCGGAAGTGCTCGCACTCGAGGCGCGCGTGCTCGGCGGCGACGCACGCCTGGAAGGCAAGTTGCGCGTCACGACCATGGACATCCTGTTCCGTCGCTACGAAGGGGCGTTCAAGTCGTTCCTGGAACGCTTCCCTGGGGTGGAGGTCACCGTGAGCTGTAGCGATGCCGAAGCGTCGCTCCTGCGGCGCGAAGCCGACGTTGCGCTGCGCATGACGAATGCGCCGCCCGAGTACCTCATCGGTCGCAAGGTGGGACGCATCGACTTCGCGGTCTACGCCAGCAAGACCCTCGCCCGTCGCATCGGTCGCAAGACGAAGCTGTCAGGCTGGCCATGGTTGCACTGGGACGAGCGGCTCGAGGCACGATGGCTGGACGCGTGGCTGGCCGCAAACGCCCCCGGCGCAAAGATCGCGATGCGCGTCGACATGTCTTCGTTCGCGTTACGCGAGGCGATCTCGGCAGGGATCGGGGTGCACTTCCTCGCCTGCACGGAGGGCGACGGCGCTTCCGATCTCTGCCGGATCGGCCCGGTCCAGGAGGCCTACGGTCGCGACGTCTGGCTGCTCACGCTCGCGGAGCTAAAAACCACCACGCGCGTTCGCGCCTTCATCGACCACTTCGTGGAGCACGCCTGAATCGCGCCCTCCCTACCATCGCTTGCCGGCGGTGGCACGGCGGATGGGATTGTCCGTGCCGGTATTCACCCGGGCCTTCAAGGCCGCCACCGGCACCTCGTTCCTCGCGCACGTGCTTCCTCGCGCGTCGATTCTCCCTTGAAAGCCGTCGGATGAGAACCGGGCTCGAAAGGACATCCCCTCCCCGGAAGGTGCTGACGACGACTATAGTGGGGCGATGTCAATACGCCTGACTTCCCTGCTCGCTGCGGTTGCTTGTTCGATCCTGCTGGCCACGACGCATGCGTCGGTTGCCGCTGAAAAGTCGGTCGACACCGCCAAGGAGCAGGCCGCCTTGATGAAGGTGCTCGAAAACGAATGGGCGGCAGCGACTTCGGACGACCTGGCCAAGTGGAGCGAGGGTTGGGTGCACGCGCCGTATGTGCGGCGCCTTGGCAGCAGTCCCAAGGTGACGAACACGACAGGCTGGGACGCCATCCTCACGGCGAAGAAGAAGGCGATCGCCGACAAGCCAAGCAGCGCCCCCAACGCCCTCGGCCTCGATCGCAAGGTGGCGCGCGAGAACTTCAATTTCCGAATCTACAGGGATGCCGCGTGGGTGACCTTCGACCAGCACTCAACCTGGGAGGGAAAGCCCTATGTCAGCCGCGAGACCCGGATCTTCGAGAAGCACGACGGCAAGTGGAAGGTCGTCTACTTGGGCTACATCTACGAGCCTGAGAACGCCCAGCCCAAGCCCTCCAAGTGAATGGTTCGCACAACCAGCGATTGATCCCGCTGGAGCTCAATGACCGCGCATATTCAATCGCTGCTCACCAGGCGCCGCCGTTGCAGCGGACGTCAGCCTCCCCACGAAAGAGGAACCTTCGATGGCAGAGACCAAGACCAAACCCACGCGAGCGAGCGTCGATGAGTACCTCGCGTCCCGAGCAAGCCCCGAACAGCTGGCGGACTGCAAAGCCATCATGGCGATGTGCAAGCGAGTCACGAAAGAGCAGCCAAGGATGTGGGGTCCCAGCATCGTGGGCTACGGCTCGTACACGTACACGTACGAGAGTGGTCACTCGGGCGAGGCATGTCTCATTGGCTTCGCGATCCGCGGCAAAGAGCTCGTCGTCTACATCATCGCCGAGACCCCCAAGCAGGTCGCACTCCTGGCCAAGCTGGGAAAGTACAAGATGGGTAAGTCCTGTCTGTACTTCAAACGATTGACGGACCTCGATAACAAGGTCCTCGAGGCACTCATTGCCGGGTCGGTCGCCGAAGTCAAACGCCGGTATCCCAACCCCACCCGCCGTTCAGCCGGAACCTGAACTGATCGGCATCCGGCTCCATCGCGTTCCCTCATCGCAGCGCCGCCAAGAAGGACTGATCCAGCTCGATCAACAAGTAGTTGTAGGGCGCCGCCGGTTGTTCACAGATCGCGCCCGATTCCTCCGACAGCACGAGCAGATACGGCTTTCCGTCGTGTTCGATCTCGGCGACCGATTCGGGGCGGCAGAGCTTCTTCCAGGCGGGGATCTTGTCGGCCAGGTTCGTGGGCGCCGCACCGGGCGTGCCGTTCCAGTAGTAAAAGCCGTAGTCGAAGCCGGCCTCGACTGCGCCGGCCGTGATGAAATAGCCGCCTGCCGTTTGTGAGTACTCCATGCCGCGGAAGCCGAGGCCGCCGAGGTCGACGGTCGCATGCAGGCGCGGGGTGAGCTTGCTGGCGTCGAAGTCGGCCACCGATAGCTCCACCAGCATGGCGTCGCCAATGCGGGTCTGGCGCTTGGTTGGGTCGTCGCTGCGCGGGGTGAGGTAAGCGGCAGAGTAGTGGGGCGAGCGGAGCGCGACGAGAAGCTTGTTGGCCACCGGCGTGCGCGTCAGCGCTTCGACCTGGAGACCGCCGTCCTTGGCCTTCTGATCTTTCCAGCGCGCCAGCCACTCGGCGAACCAAGGATCGCCGGTCGGTTGCATGAGCGCCGTCAGGATCGCGTCGCGTGGGTTGATGGTCGCCGCCTCGGAGATCTGGCCATCTACCAGCTTGAAGCGCGAAAAGGCGCGATTGCCGGCGTCGGGCTTCTCGCTCTCGGCGGGCAGCGAGCTCATCACGTAGTTGAAGCCACAATCGGACGTCAGCGCCTCCATGTCGCGATGCTGGGCGGGTAGAGCCGCCGGCAGGTCGACGGCGCCGGGAAGCTCGAGCATCGGGACGGGAGGCGCGAACAACGACGCCACCGACGCCAGGTAGAAGGGCACGACGTCGGGCGTGGCGTCCTCGCCGCCGTCATCGACCAGCAGCAGCTGCTTCGTCGCCGGCAGAAAGACCACACCCGAGGCATCATTGCGTGGCTTCGGGTTCGCGATGTTCTTGGGTAGGTGGTAAAGGGGCAGAGATCCGGTGGTGACTTTGAACACGGATGGCGCGGGCGCCGGCGGTGCCTCGGGTGCGGGTACCTCGGGGGGCGCCTCGGTGTCAATCACCGCGACCACGTCGGGGGGCGCCGCCGCGTCGGCCATCACCGCGGCGTCGACGTCGTTCGGGGGCGCCTCGCCTGCACAGCCGAGCTGCATGCGGCCCATGCCGATCAGCAAAGCGGGGTGGATGAACAGGGAGAGGATGCGGCCATTGTCGATGAGCTTCACGACCTGAGGCTGATTGCAAAGCCGCAGCCAGCCCCCCGGGTTCCCCACGCCGGGGGTTTAGCGCCCGCGGTTGTGCAGAATGCGCGCAAAGTCGTGCACGAGCTGCGCGGTTGCGCCGGCCGACTATTGCCGGTACTGAATGAACCGCCGATACTCGCCCTCTTCCATGGCGGCCCCTACCGTCCCCGCGGACACGCACGCTCCCGACCAGCCGCGCAGCTCGGCGTTGTCGGTGCTGGTGGTGGGGCCCGGGTTCACGAGCACCTTCACCTTGCCCAGCGCCGGCTCCGTGGTCATCGGACGAGCCGAGGACGCCGAGTTGCGCATCGTCGACCCGCAGGCGTCTCGCCAGCACGCGCGGTTGCACGTCGGTGCCAGCATTGCCATCGAGGATCTCGGCAGCGCCAACGGGACCCGGGTCCGCGACGAGCCGCTCGCGGCTGGGCAGCGCGTGAGCCTCGGGCCCGGCGATGGCGTCAGCATCGGGTCGACGATGCTCATCATCCGGCGAGTCGAAGGCACGGGCGCGGACCGGGTGTCGTGGCCGCACGGCTACTTCGAGGCGCGACTGGTCGAGGAGATTGCTCGCGCAGAGCGTGTCCGCGGTGAGCTGGCGTTGCTGCGCGTGTCGGCCCAGACAGGGACCACGGCGGAGCTGGCTGCGATCGTCAAGGTTGCGTTGCGGCCGGGGGACTTCATCGGGGAATACGGTCCGCGTGAGCTGGCGGTGCTGCTACCGGATTCGGCGCGGGCGCCCGCGGACGAGCTTGCCGGGCGAGTGACCCAAACGCTGGCCGGCGCAGGGCTGTCGGCCAGGACGGCGGCGGCGTTCTTCCCGGGCGACGGGAACTCTGCGGCGGCTTTGTTCAGCGCGGCCGCCGCTCGTTTGCGCGGAGTCTCATCACGTGGTCGGCAAGCCGGGAACGAGGCAGGCCCCTACGCTCTCGTCGAGAGCGCAGCGATGCGCGAGCTCCACGCCCTCGTCGCGCGGGTAGCGGCGAGCAACATCAACGTCCTCGTCGTCGGCGAGACCGGCGCGGGCAAGGAGGTGATCGCCAATGCGATCCACCTGCGTTCGCGCCGGGCCAGCGGACCGCTGGTCGCAATCAACTGCGCGGCACTGCCCGAGACCCTGCTCGAGAGTGAGCTCTTCGGCCACGAGAAGGGGGCCTTCAGCGGCGCGGTCGCGGCCAAGGTGGGGCTGCTCGAGTCGGCAGCGGGCGGAACCGTGTTTCTCGACGAGGTCGGCGAGATGTCAGCGGCGCTGCAGGCCAAGCTGCTGCGCACGCTCGAGAGTCGGACCATCCTGCGCGTGGGTGGCACCTCGCCGCTCGCGCTCGACGTGCGCTTCGTCGCGGCGACGAATCGTGATCTCGAAGAGGATGTCGCCAATGAGGGGTTCCGCAGCGATCTCTACTTTCGCCTCAACGGCATCACGCTGACGGTTCCGCCCCTGCGCGAACGGGTCGAGGAGATCGTGCCCCTCGCGCGCCTGTTCCTCGAACGAGCCGCGGCCGAGAGCGCGCGGCCGCCCCCCGCGCTGACTGCCGCGGCGGTGGCGGTCCTGGAGGCATACGCTTGGCCCGGCAACGTTCGCGAGCTGCGCAACGTGATGGAACGGGCGCTGCTTTTCGCCGAGGGCAGCGTCGTCGATCGCGACCACCTGCCGCTCGAGAAGCTGACGCGCGCCCGGGTGACGGCGCCCCGCCCCGTTCCCGTGGACGCGAGCGAGGGCCGCGATTTTCGCGACCGGCAGGTCGAGCTCGAACGGGTGGCCATCCTCGATGCGCTCGCTCGTTGTGGCGGGAACC
>JANNNO010000077.1:0-20503 GCA_031398585.1 Myxococcales bacterium
CCCGACACCCCGGCGCGCCGGGGAGAGCGGCCGCCGGGTGAAAGGTTCCGCACACGCGCAACGTGTGCTCTAGTGCCGGCAATGGGTCGAGCCAGACGCCGGGCGCCGCTCACGTTCTCTGGTTCGAGCGCCCAGGAGAGCCCCGCGCGAGCCTGGTTGGCGACGGCCTTGCTCCTCGCTCTCGGCTGTCGGCAGCCGACGCAGGGTCCGCCCGCGCCACCCCCGGATCTCGAGACCAGCCAGCGCGCGGTGGCTGTCCTCGAGCCAGGCTTTCAGGAAGCCACCGTCATCACCAATCTGGAAAAGCCGACAGCGGTTCGCTTCGCGGCCGATGGTCGGGTCTTTGTCGCCGAAAAGGGTGGTCGCATACTTGTCTATGACAACCTTTCTGACACCAGCGCGACGGTCTTTGCAACGCTGGCAACCAACGTGCACGACTTCTGGGATCGCGGCCTGCTGGGCATAGCGCTTCACCCGCAGTTTCCCGCTCAGCCGTACCTCTACGTCCTCTACTCGCTCGATGCCCCGATTGGCGGACAGCCTCCGGTCTGGAATGACGAATGTCCGACGCCACCGGGGGCCACGGCGGACGGTTGCGTGATCGGGGCGCGGCTTTCGCGCCTCCTTGCCAGCGGCAACAGCAGCGCCGGTGAGACGGTGCTGGTCGAAGGGTGGGGGCAGCAGTTCCCCAGTCACTCGATCGGGAACCTCGGCTTCGGCGCAGACGGCGCTCTTTACGTGTCGAGCGGAGACGGCGCGGGCTTCAATTTCGTCGACTACGGGCAGCGGGGCATGCCCAAGAATCCGCTTGGCGATCCACCAGTCGCCATCGGCGCCATGCAGACTCCCCCGATGGCGCAAGGCGGATCTTTGCGCTCGCAGAGCCTGCGGCGGCCGAACGGTCCGGTGCTGCTCAACGGCGCCGTCCTGCGCGTGGATCCGATGACCGGAGCTGCTTTGCCCAGCAATCCGCTCTTTTCCAACCCGGATGCGAACGCCCGTCGCATCGTCGCGTACGGTCTGCGCAACCCTTACCGGTTCGCGGTTCGTCCCGGCACCAACGAGCTGTGGATTGGCGAGGTCGGCTTCAACACCTGGGAGGAGATCAACCGCATCCCTGACGGTGCCGACGCCACGGTCGAGAACTTCGGCTGGCCTTGCTACGAGGGCAAAGTGAAGCAAGGTGGTTACGACGGCGCCAATCTCGCCCTTTGCGAAACGCTCTACGCCGCCCCGGGTGCAGCGACGCCCCCACACTTCAGTTACGACCACGGCGGCAAGGTGGCGGTCGGTGACGACTGCAAGACCGGCAGCTCGGCCATCACCGCGCTGGCCTTCTATACCGGCGACAAGTACCCACCGAAATACAAGAACGCGCTCTTCTTCGGCGACTATTCCCGTCAGTGCGCCTGGGCGATGCTGGCCGGCGCCGACGGGATACCGGACCCAAACAAGGTCGAGAGATTCGGCACGGGGGTCGCGCGGCCGGTCGACCTTCAGATGGGCCCCGACGGCAACCTCTACTACGTCGACGTCGTTGCTGGCGAAGTCCGCCGCATCACCTATCTGCTGCCGCGGGCGATCGCGACGGCCACGCCGACGGCCGGCGCGCCCCCCCTGGTGGTGACCTTTGACGGCAGCGGCTCGACCAAGCCGCTGGCAGACGACACGTTGACGTTTGCCTGGGATCTCGATGGCGACGGGGAATACGACGACGCCTCGGAGGACAAACCGAGCACGGTCTACAAGACCGCGGGCACCGTGCGCGCGCGGCTGCGCATCACCGACCAACGGGGCGTCTCGGTGCTGAGCGATCCGCTCGTGATCACGGTGAGCGAGCTGGCAATGCCCTCGGCGCCGCCGGTGCCCGTCATCGACGCGCCGGCAGCAAGCGCGGGCTGGAAGGTCGGAGATTCGATCGCGTTTTCTGGCCGTGCGACCGACGCCGAGGACGGCGCGTTGCCCGCCAGCGCGCTCACCTGGATGCTGGTGATGCAACACTGTCCGGCGGGTTGCCACGCGCACGTCGTGCAGAGTTTCACCGGCGTCGCCGCGGGCAGCTTCGTGACGCCGGATCACGAGTACCCAGCTCACCTCGAGCTGGTGCTCATCGCCACCGACTCGTCGGGCATTCGTCGCACGACTTCGGTGCGCCTCGATCCGACTACGATCTTCGTGACGATCAAGACCGAGCCACCGGGACTGCAAGCGTCGCTCGGCGGCGAAAGTGCCAAGGCGCCGTTTGGTCGCGCGCTCATCGTGGGCGGTAGGTCTTCGCTGGTAGCGCCCGAGGTGCAGACGCTTGGCACCGTGCCCTACGTCTTTATCGGATGGTCCAACGGGCAAGCTGCGAGTCACGACGTCGGCCCACTCACGGGGCATCAAAGCTTCGTCGCCACATATCGCGCCGCTGGGCTGACCGCGCAGTACTTCGACGCCGGCAGCGAGACCACGGCGAAGGTGACTCGGGTCGACCCGGAGATCGACTTCGATTGGGGTCGCGGCTCGCCCGATCCCGCCGTGGCCGACGAGTTCCGCGCGCGCTGGAACGGCTTCGTGGTGCCTCACACCACGGGCCTTTACACCTTGGCCGCCGATTCCGACGACGGCATCCGCGTCTGGGCCAACGGCTTTCTCATGATCGATGCCTGGCAGCCGCATTCGGTTCGGCGCGACACAGCCAGCTTCGTCTTCCCGATGATCGCCGGGCAGCGGACGCGACTGCGGATCGAATTTTTCGACGAGCAGGTCGACGCCGTCGCCAAGCTCTACTGGTCAGGTCCCGGGCAGCCCTTCGAGGCGATTCCGGTTTCGCGTTTGATCCCGGCCTGCCTCGCGGGCACCTGCCCCACGGGTCTGGCCTGCGTGAACGACGAGTGCGTGGCTGCCTGCCCCGCGGCGTGCGAGACGACGCAGCGTTGTGAGGGTGGCGTTTGCGTCGACGCCTGCAAGGATCTGAGCTGCGACGGCGGTAAATGCGTCGCGGGGGCCTGCGTCCCGCGCTGCACCGGCGTGACCTGCATGACGGGCTTTACCTGCGAACCCGCCACCGGCACCTGCGAGAGCGCCTGCCGGATGGTCACGTGTCCCGCGGGACAGGCCTGCGCGGCCGGCATGTGCCAGCCAGCCTGTGTGGTCAATGGTTGCGAAAGCAACGAACGATGCAACCCGAGTTCGGGCCTCTGCGAAAACAAGTGTCTCGGCGTGACCTGCGCAGCCGGCTTTGCCTGCGCGCCCATGACCGGTACCTGCATCGACAAGTGCCAGACCCTGGCCTGCCCGGGCCAGGCCTGCGCCGCTGGCGAATGTCGCCCGACTTGCACCGTGAAGGGCTGCCCAATCACCGATCTATGCAACGCCTCCACCGGCGAATGCCAGGCCAAGTGCGCCATGATCACGTGCGCACCGGGTGCGACGTGCGTGCCCGAGAGCGGCGAATGCCAGGGCGGAAACCAGGGCGGGGCCGGCGGTAGCGGCGCGACAGCGGGCACCGGCGGCGGAACCGGCGGTAGCGGCGCGACAGCGGGCACCGGGGCCGGCCAAGGCGGCAACGGCCAGGCGGGCAACGGCGGCAACGGCGGGGGCCAGAGCGGTGACGGCGGCACCTCCGGCGCAACCGGCGGCTTGGGCGGGGCTTCTGGAACCGCCGGCAATGAAGACGCCGCTACCCCATCTTCCGAACCCGGGGTGGATGCACCCGCAGCGGGGGGCGGAACGACAGGCTCCGAAGCCGACGCGGCTCCTCTTGCCGATGCCAACGCCGGTGGGCACGCCGGCCCCGATGCCGCTCTGGGTGCGCGGGACGCGCCTTCAGCCATCGCCCGCGGCGCTGAGGGTTGCGGTTGCGATCTCGGCGCGGCTCGTGAGCAAAAGGACTCCGGAGGCGCAGCCGGTGCCGCGGGGCTGCTCTTCCTGGGTCTCTCGATTTCCGGGTGGACGCGGCGACGACGTCGTCGTCCGGGGCGTCAGCGATAGAAGCTGACGTCGTCGACGAAGAGCTCGAACACCGGCAGACCGCGCACGACGAATTCGATGCCCAGCAGGCTGGCAGGCGTGACCGCTGGTTGCGGGTCGCCGACGCCGGACTGTGTGAGGCTGCTGAACGGCACCTGGACCGATGTCCACTCCGTGCCGATGTCCATGTCCCGGCCGAAGTGCGCGCTGCAATTGGTGCAGACGCCCCCGCTCGACGACGTGTTCTTGTCGGGCAGTTTGAAACGAACGCGGGACAAGACCCCTGCGCGCAGCGAGAAGCGGACGCCCTTGTAGGCGCGCGCGTCGTAGAACGACGCGATCGAGCGGAACAGGAGCCGCGCGATCGGCGTGGTCCCCTCGGCAGCCATTCCGGCAAAACGCAGAGCGCGGCGGCTGCCACAGCGGACGGGCTGCTCGACGTTGCTGATGGTGACGCTCGCGTCCATGCTGTTGAGCAGATACCAGCTCGAGCCGCCACGGGTACCCACCATGGGCGAGCCCAGGCTGCCATCCTCGAAGGTCGAGATGACTTCGTCTGCCGCGGGTTTCGGCAGACAGGCCATGGTCTCGATCGGTCCTTGCACGACGGCGGTGTCCCCGGCCACATCCCTCACGGGTGGCAGGTCGCGCGGGGCCGCATCGGGCGCGCGCGCGTCCACCGGCGAGACCTCGATCGAAGGCGGTGCCAGGTCGGGGGCGGGTGCGACATCGACGGGATCGGAAGGAGGAGGCGGCGGCGACGATGGTGGGACCGGCCGATCCGAGCCCGCTTCCGTCGGCGGCGCGCTCGCATCGGCGTTGCCAGGACCGGACGCGGGCGTGCCCGCCACAGCGTCAGTGGAGGCCCCCGCAGACGCATCGACGCCGCTCGACCCTGCCCCTGGCGAAGGGACCGCGGGCCCCGGCTCCGATCCCGCGGGATCGATCGGCGGCGAGACCGGCCGCGCATCGGGACGCGCTGGCGAGATCGGGCCGATCATCGGGGCGTTCACATCGACGGTATCGGAAGGGCCACAGGCCAGGCCGCCAAGTCCGAACACCGCAAAAAGCATGAGTCGGCGCATGCCAGACCTATTGAACGCCATTCCATAGCTGGTGGGTAGTCCTTAAGCAGCCAGCGCGGCCCCGTCATGCGCCGGAGGCACGCGAAGCGTCGTCGTGAGGGACGGGTTGCCCGCCGACGCTTCGTACGGTACCCCGGTGAGTGACCGCCAACATCGCCCGAATGGCACTGCTGCTCGCAGCCTGCGCGACCACACCTCCGCCGCACGACAGCCCGGAGCGCGCGCTGCGAGCTCTCGACGGTGCGATTGGAGCCGAGCGTGCCGACGAAGTCTGGCACGCACTCGACGAGGGGACGCGAAATGGCTACCGAGTCGCGTGGCGGGCGCGCCGAGCGGCCGCCGAGCTGCTGTCGCTCCTGCCCAACGACGATGTCGACGTCGATGCGGCGACGCGGGTACGAACCGCCCGGGCGGTCTCGCCCGAAACGCTTTTCGCCGAGAGCGTGGCGGCCGCTGATCTGAAACGCCTTGGCAGCGAGATCGACATTCACGCGGGTGTGCTGTCCTTGGTCACGGAGGCGCGGTTTGCCACCCGCAACGGCGAGCACCTCGTCTTCTTGCGCGACCCCCACGGCGCCTGGGGCTATGCCGGGTTCGCGGATCGCGCCCGACAGAGCGCGCGGCAGGAGCTGGATCTCGTCGAGAGACTGAGCCGTTTGGTGATCATTCGCACGCTGGGGCGCGGGGCGAGCTGAGCGCCCGGCTGGTATACCTGTCACCCGATGTTCGACGCTCTTGCTGGTCTGCGATTCGACAACACGTTCGTGCGCGCTCTGCCCGGCGATCCCTCGGCGGTGAACCGGCCGCGCCAGGTGACGGGAGCCGCCTATAGCCACGTCCTGCCGACGCCAGTGGCGGCGCCCCGCTTGCTCGCCCATGCGCAGGAAGTCGCCACCTGTCTCGGCATCGGCGATGAGGAGATCGCACAGCCAGACTTCGCCGAGATCTTCGCCGGCAACCGCCTGCTGCCGGGCATGACACCGGTCGCCGCCTGCTACGGCGGGCATCAGTTCGGCAACTGGGCGGGGCAGCTCGGCGACGGTCGTGCCATCAGCCTCGGTGAGGTCGTGCGCCCTGACGGCGCCCGCTGGGAGCTGCAACTCAAGGGGGCAGGGCGCACGCCCTATTCCCGCACGGCAGACGGGCGTGCGGTGGTCCGTTCGTCGGTGCGCGAGTTTCTCTGCAGCGAGGCGATGCACCACCTCGGCGTGCCGACGACGCGGGCGCTGTGCCTGGTGGCGACGGGTGAATCGGTGGTGCGCGATCTGCTCTACGACGGAAACCCGCGGCCGGAACCGGGGGCAATCGTCTGCCGGGTGGCGCCCTCGTTCCTGCGTTTCGGCAACTTCGAGATCTTCACCGCCCGGCAGGAGTTCGATCTGCTGCGCGCGCTGGCGGACTACACCATCACCACGCACTACCCGCACCTCGGGCAGCCGAGCACCGAGAGCTACGGCCGCTGGTTCGACGAGATCTGCCGCCGCACCGCCGAGATGGTCGTGCACTGGATGCGGGTCGGATTCGTGCACGGGGTGATGAACACCGACAACATGTCGATCCTGGGCCTCACGATTGACTACGGGCCCTACGGCTGGCTGGAGGGTTTCGATCCCGGCTGGACGCCGAACATCACCGATGCCGGCGGGCGACGCTATCGCTTCGGCGCACAACCGCGCGTGGCGCTCTGGAACCTGGTTCAGCTCGCCAACGCCCTGGTCCCGCTGGTCGGCGAGACGGCAGGGCTCGAGCGATCTCTGCAGGCTTATGGCGAGCTGTTCGAGGCCCGCTACTTCGCCATGATGTCGGCCAAGCTCGGCCTCGTCGGACCACAAGGCGATGACCGCACGACAGCGGACAAGGCGAGCGACAGCGTCCTTCTGGATGAGCTGATGGAGCTTCTGCCCGCGACCGAGACCGACATGACGATCTTCTTTCGCCAGCTGGCGACGATGCCGCTGGCGACGATGCCGCTGGCGCCTTTTGCCGCAACGGAAGCGCTTGGTGACGAGGAGCTGGTGGAGCCTCTGCGAGCGGCGCACTACGAGACGGCTCCTGCCAAGGTGATCGCCCAGACCGCCGCCTTCTTGCGCAAGTACGCGGCGCGACTGCACGAGGGCGGCATCAGCGACGACGTCCGCAAGGCGCGCATGAACGCGGTCAACCCGCAGTACGTCCTGCGCAACTACCTGGCCCAGCTGGCCATCGACGACGCCGAACGTGGCGACGGGGGCAAGGTGCACGAGCTGCTCGAAGTCCTCCGCCGGCCCTACGACGAGCAGCCGGGTCGCGACGCCTTTGCTGGCAAGCGGCCGGAGTGGGCCCGATCGCGCGCGGGCTGCTCGATGCTCTCCTGCAGCTCATAGCTTTGGAGCACCTTGGCCGGCAATCGGCTAAGAATCGCGCTCGATGGTCTCTTCGATCGCTTGGGTCCTGCGAATGACGGGTTTGGTGCTGTTGGGTGCGCTGGCGACGGCCGAGGCGGCGCCCCCGGCTGGCGCGGCGACCCCGGCCCGGGCGACCCCGGCCACAGCGCCGGCCACGTCGGCGCCGGCTTCGGCAACCGCGACGCCCGGCCCCGCGCGGACGCGCTACACGGCGCCCACTCCGGAAGGGACTTTCGCCCGCGCCATGGAACGGGCCGGCGCGGGGGGCATCGACGGCGTGGTCGGCCTTCTCCTGGCGCGCTGGCTTGCCCCCGAGGTGGGCGCGGGCGAGGCGCAGCGGGCGCTGGCCGCCCTGGGACGCGGGCAAGGCGCGTTGGCTCGGGAGGCGCGCTGGCTTGCGGCCTCCTGTGATCCCGCGCTCGCCCGGCCGACGGGACTGGTGGGCAACCTCGCGATCCTCGGTCCCTTCCGCGATCAAGGCGGCGGTCTGCAGCGCCCGCTCGGACCCGAGCAGCCCAAGCAGCTTTGGGGGGATCGCAAGGCCGTCCACGACTGGGGGGCTTACGAGGTCCGCTGGCGCCCAGTCCCGGCATCGGCCATCACGGCGCGCGGGGTCCCCCTCGACCTCATGATCTCCCCGCGCTCCGAGACCTGCACCTTCCTGGCCACGAAGGTCCGCTTCGCCGCCGCAAAAACCATCGTCATCTCGGCGGCTTCCACGGGATCGTTGAAGCTTTCCTGGAACGGCATCGAGGGCGGCCGCAGCGAGGATCTTCACGCCAGCGCCGTGCTCGAAAGGCTGGCGATGAAGGTGCAAGCGGCCCCGGGCGAGCACGTACTCAGCGCCAAAGTCTGCTCGGGGTCGCGCCCCGACGGCGGGCGCGTCGTCCTGCGGGCGCACGACGGCGAGGGCCGCCCGCTCGATCTCGAGACCTCGGCAGACTTCCGGTTGCCGAGCGTCGGCCGCCCCGCTGCCCAGGTGAGCGCGCTGCCGAGCCTGCTCGGTGAGATCCTCAAGACCAGCGCGGCCGACCAGGCTCTGCGCGTCGCCCTGGTCCGTGGTCTCGCGGGCGCCGATGATCTGCGCAGCCCCCGCGTCCCCGGCCTGCTCGAGGGGGTCGCGACCGCGGCGACAACGACACCCGACGAGCTTGCGATTGCGGCCGCCATCGCTCCTTTTGGCGCGCAGCAGAGTGGCTGGCTCGGCCAGGCCTACGATCGAGCGCGCGCCGCCGGGGATCTCGAGACCGCCAGCTTCGCCGCCCGGCGCCTGGCGCTGCTGCGGGGCCGTTCGGGATTCATGAACTGGGCGCAAGACACGCTCTTGCTGCCTCCGCTCGACAAACAGACCGACCCTCACGCGCGCCTGATGAGGGCCGCCGTGCGTGCGCAGCCGCGCGTGGAAGCCGTTCGCCGCAAGCAGCTGCGTGAGCTCACTGCGCTGGCCCGTTCGCTCGGGGCACGCGGATCGATGTGGTTGTGGGGCGACATCTCCAACCTCGCCCGCGAGCTCGAACCGCAGACCCATCTCGCGGCGACCGACGCCATCGCCGCCCGCTGGCCGCACCGACGCGACCTCGATTGGGTCGAGGCCCGCACGCGGCTCGACCGCGCCGAGGTCGCCAAGGCCGCCGCCGTGGCGCTCGCCAGCGGATCGCTGCAGTCGGCCGATGGCCTGGCCGGGCTCGCCGCTCTCCTGACAAGAGCCGATCTGCAGCCGCAAGCAGCGGCGCTGCTCGAGGAGGCAGCCCGCCTCAGCCCCAACCACGGCCGCATCGCTTCGGCGCTGGCGCAGGCCCGTTATCGCCAGGGCGACGCCGCGGCCGCCGAGCGGGCGCTCGACCGCGCGCGTGCCCTCGAGCCGCAAGAGGCTCGCCACCGCGCCGAAGCGCGCCTGCGCCATCCGGTACCGGAGGGCAAGGCGACGCGCGGGCTGCCCGAGGGGCTGCTGGCCGCGCCCGAGGTCTTTCTCGAGCGCAAGCGATCCCAGCCGGCTGTCCCCGGTGAGATCGTCGATCGCACGTTGCACGACCTGGAATGGGTGTCGCTCGGCGCTGACCGACGTGTTTCCGAGGTCGCGCACTACGCCCGGGAGATCGTGATCGAGCCGCGCACCCAGGCCGAGCTCGTCGAGCCCTTGCCCGGCCGGGTCTCCGAGATTCTGATCGCGCGCGTCCATCGCGCCGCGGGGCAGGTCGAGCCGGCGATCGAGCAGCGACTCGAGGGCGGCCGCGCCCGCATTCGCTGGCGCAAGCTCGAAGCGGGGGACGTGGTCGAGGTCGCTCTTCGCTGGTGGAGCGACGGTCCCATCGGGCTGCGCGGCCAGCAGCCCTACCTCTTCACCTCGATCACGGGCGGGGAGGCGTCTACGCCGGTGCTGCACCACGAGGTCATCGTCGAGTCGCCCGAGGACTCGCCTTTGGCCGTGGACGTCATCAACGCCGAAGGGAGCGCGGCTCCGGACGCACGGACCGACGAGATCCGCAACGGCCGGCGCGTGGTGAAGATGCGCTGGAAAAAGCCGCCGTCTGCGAAGGAAGAGCCGCTGCGGCCGGTGCGCTCGGAAGTGCTGCCCACCGTGCTCGTCTCGCTCTACCCCAGCTGGGAGGACTTCGCCGCCTGGTACCGCGAAGCCATCGCCGGCTTTCAGGAGCCCGACGCGCAGATCGAGCGGCTCGCCGCCGAGCTCACCGCGGGCAAACAAACGCGCGACGAAAAGATCGCCAGCATCTTCGGTTACGTCGCGGATCGCATCCGTTACGTGAACTATCAGGCCGCCGAGATGTGGCTGCCCAACCGCCCCCAGACCGTGCTGGCGCGCAAGCAAGGCGACTGCGACGACAAGGGCGGGCTGCTCATCGCCCTGCTCAAGGCGACCGGCATCGACGCCACGTTGGTGTTGCTGCAGACGCGCGCCGGGCGCATGCCCGGCCTCATCAAAGCGGGCGGCGCAGCGCTGCCCTGGTTCAACCACGCGGTGGTCTATCTGCCCGCACAGGGCGGAGCGCCGGCACGCTGGCTGAACCCGACCGATGCCCAGAATCGAGCCGGGCGACTGCACAGCGGCGAAAGCGGCGTTCCGGCGTTGATCGTCGGCAAGGAGGGCCCGCCGGTGCTCACGAAGACGCCCGCCTCGAAGCCCGAGGACAACGAAGCGTTCGAGCGCTGGGCGGTGAAGCTCGAGGCCACCGGCGCGGCCGAAGTCGTGGCGGACGGGATCCACCGGGGTGACAAGGCCTTTTTCCTCCGCACCGGCATGGGCGAGGCCGATGCGCGTGCGCAATACGTCGAGAGCCGCATCTTCCCCAAAGACTGGTTCCCCGGCGTCGAGATCGACAAGGCTGTCGACTTTCAGCCCGACCTTCCCGGGGGTGCGGCCGGCTTTCGCTACAAAGCCCGCCTTGGCCGTTTTGCACGCAAGGAAGGGCGCGAGCTGGTGGTGCCGCTCTTCGAGGCGGTGACGTTGACCTCGCAGCTGGCGCCGCTGCCGACGCGAAGCTTGCCGGTGGTGCTACCGACCGAGTTCGCGCCCTGGCGTGACGCCTACGAAATCAAGATGCAGGCGCCGGCGGGACACGAGATCGGCGCCTTGCCGCGGGGGGGACGCGAATCTGGCGGGCCGTTCGGCGATGCCAGCCTCACGATCACGAGGCGAGGGCGAGAGATCGTCGTGCGCCGCGAGCTGACGCTGAACGCGTGGATGATCTCGCCGGCGGAGTACCCGGCGTGGCGGCGCTGGTTGGGGCGTGTCGATCGGCTGCTGCATCAGTCGTTACGCTTCCGGGCCGCGGGGACGACGCCCCTGTCGGCGAGCGCGGGAGATCCCTCGTGAACCGCGCCGGGGTGGCTCGGGCGGCGCTGGCCGGGATGGGGCTCGTCGCCATCAGCATGGCAACCTGCGCGCGGGTGAGGACGCCCGCATTGCCCGCAGGAGCCGATCTCGCGGCGGCGTTCACGCGCGCCGCCGAGCTCGAACAGCGGGATCCCGCAGCGGCCGTCGAGGCGCTGGGCGACATCGTCGAGGTGGCGGCCGCGGGGCCTGCGCCAGGTGCCGAGGCGGCTCTGCTGGCCGCGCTCGAAGCGCTGGTCATGGGCAGCGGCGATGCGCTCGATCTCGCGGGGCGGGGGCAGGGGCTCGCCTTCCGGGTGCCGGGCGCGCTCGCGTCGTTACCGCAGCGGCTCGAACGAGCGCACGCGCGCGCAGGATCCCTGTCGGCGTTTGCGCCCGCGGCGGTGGCGCGGGCCGGGCTGGAATTGGCGCTTTTCGATGGCGACGAAGCGGCGGCCGCGCGCTGGCGGGCGCGCACCGGCTGCGTGAACGAAGCGACCATCGTGGGACCCGTCACCTGGCCAGCGCTGGTCGGCATCGACAAGCCGAGTGGGTTGGAAAAGCCAGGAGCTGCGCTGCCGGCGCGGCTTGCCGGCGTCGGGCCCGCGTCGTTCTCGGCGGAGGTTGCGCCGATCCTCGTGCGCGGCTGCGAGGTCGAGCTCATGGCGGGCAGCCCGCGCGACGGAGTCCGGCTGGTGGCGGCCGACGTCGAGCTCGCACGGGCCGAAGCGATCGCCGTCGAGATCGAGGGGAGCAACCCCGCGGTGCTGGTCATCGGCGGTCAGATCGCCGCCCGGCGCGACGCCGAACGCGGCGCCACATCCAGCCGGACCCAGGCCACCGCGCTGGCCGGCCCGGGCCGTGTGCGCATCGTCGCGCGCGTCGCGGTCAATGGCACGGGGCAACGGCTGCGGCTCGCGATCCTGCGCGGTGACGGCTCGCCCCTGCCGGCGCGCGCGCCTCGTCCCGGTCAGAGCGCAGCGGGGATCGCAAGAGACGCCAAGCCGCATTTCGCCGCCGCCACCGCCGCCCCTGGGTCTGCCCTGCGCGCGGCCGCCGAGCTCGCCTTGGGCGACGGCCGGGGGGCGGCGCGCACGCTGGAAGCCGGTGGTGAGCTGCCCCCGCACGCGCCACTGGCGGCGCTGCTCTACGCAAGAGCGCTGACGTCGTCGAACCACCTTCCGGAGAGCCGCACGCTCGAGGTGTTGCCGCTCGCCTACGCACGCGTTCGCGCCGGCTGGCCCGACGCCTGGGAGGCGATCGTAGGCGAGGCTTCCCTCGGGATCCGCCTGCGCGGTGTGATCGAGGGCCGCTTCGAAGCGCTGGCCGCGGTGGCCGCTGCCCACGAGCGGCGCAAGCTGGCTCCGGCCGCCGTCGCCTGGCAGGCGGTCACGGCCGCAAGAGCGGATCTGCGCGATCGGGCCGAGACGGCGCTTGCGGAGCTGGCGACCCTCGTGCCAGGGACGCCGCTCTATGCGCAGGTGGAACGCCAGGTGCGCCAGCGGGTCGGCGCCGAACGCGAAGCCATCGCGTGCCGAGGCGCGGGGCTCGACCGCAGTGGCCTCGACTGCCAGTTCGCGCGCGTCGCGCGGGGTGACTTCGGTGGCGGTCTCGCCGAGCTCACGCGTTTGCGCCAGCTCTACGGCTCGCCCGACGCATTTTTGCGAACCGAGATCGATCTGCGCCTGTCGCGAGGCGAGACCGACGGCGTGCTCGCGATCTACGATCGCTCGGCGCCGGCCGATCGATCGCTCGGGCAGCTGGCCGCGCTTGTCGACAAGCAGCCCGAGAAAGTGCGGGCCCGCATGGAACGCGACGCCGCTACCGCCTGGGATGCGCCGGGCGTGTTGCCGGTCTTGCGCAGCCTGCTCGACAAGGACGACGTGGCCCGTCTGGCCGCGGGGACCGAGGCGATCATCGCTGCCGACCGCAAGGCTTCCAGCGCCACGGGCGCGGCGACGCTCGTGCTCAAGCACAACGAGACCTACCGGCTCGATCGGCAGGGCGGAATTGACTACACGCTCTACGACGTCCGCCGCGTGTCGGGAACGACCGACGTCGATCGCGGCGCCCGCATGGGACCCGAGATGGCCGACGGCGCGGCAGAGCGCCAGATCGTGCGGCGCCGCATCTTCAAGGCCGACGGGCGTGTGCTGGATCCCGATCCGATCAGCGCCGGGCAACAGAACGCCGAGCTGTCGCAGCTCGAGCCCGGCGATTACCTGGAGGAGATTGTCCGCGGCATCGTGCGCCCGCAGGAGTGGGGGCAGCTGCTGGTCTACACGCCCGACCTGCTGCCGCGCCGGACGAGCGTCGCCGAAGCGACCATCGAGCTCATCAAACCGGCGGGCAGAGAGCTCGCCGTCTGGGCGCATCCGCGTTTCGGCGCCGCCAAGGTTGCGCGCAAGGGCGATGACGAGATCGCAACTTACACGCTGCCAGCGTCGTCCCCACGCCGTCTGGAAGAGGACGTGCCCTGGCCCGAAGCCGCCGTGCGCGTGACCTTCAGCACCCGCCGATGGGAACACCTGGGACAGCGGCTGCGCGAGGCCCACGCTGCGTTTGCCGATAGCGATCCGACGGTGTCGCGCTGGGCGCGCGCGCTGGGCAAGGCTGTCGAGGGCAAGGCCATAGATGACCAGGCCATCATCGAGGCCGTGGTCGGGGCCGTGGGGCGTGTGGTCAAACGCGCCGACGCCGGTTTCGTGTCGGGCCTGTTTCGCAGCCCGCGCGGGCCGCAGCGGAGCAACGCGCGCCACGTGCTCGAGCTCGGCGAGGGCAGTCGGGTCCTGCTGGCGCAGCGGGCGTTCACCGAGCTCGGGCTGCCGGCGGAGGTCGTGCTTGCCGAGTCGAATCCTTACCCGGAGGACGAGCGACACCCTGCGGTCTACGCGCGCTTCGACAAGGCGCTGCTGGTCGTCAAGACCCGGCAGGGGCGGCAGGTCTGGCTCGACCTCGACGTGGCAGGACCACCGCTGCCGCCCGATCGCGTGAACCCGGATCTGCGTGGCCGACAGGTCCTCTGGCCCGACGGACGCATCACGGCCATCGGGGGCATCGATTCACGCCCGACCGAAGTGGCGCTGGCACTGACGCTCGACAAAGAGGGCACGGCCCGGGGCACGATCACGGTGGCGCTGCGCGAGAGCACGGCGGAACGCCTGGCCGAGGAGCTCGAACGCACGGTCGGGCTTCCGCGTGAGCAGCGGCTGCGCGCCGTCGTGTTGGGATGGCTGCCGGCCGCGACCGTGAACACGGTGGCGCTCACGTCGCCCAAGGGGAGCGCGGAGATCAGCCTGACCGCCGAGGTGGAGGTCCCCGGCTACGCTCAGGCCGAGGGAGGAGGCTGGGTGCTGCCCGGGCTCGAGCCTTACCACCAGAGCTTCCCGGTCTCGGTGGCGACCACCTTGGCCGAACGCTTGGCGCGGCAACACAGCCGTGACGACGCCCTCGTGATCTCCACTCCGCAGCGATACGAGCTGCGCCGACGAATCGTCTTGCCGGCGCCGGCGCGACTCGGCGGCCGCGCGCCCGCGCTCGAGGAGTCGTCGGCGGGCCTGGTCGCAACGCGGAGCTTTGCCCTGGCCGACGGCGGTCAGGCGGTCGAGGAGCGCTTCGCCCTGTCACTGCCGACGGGGATCGTCGCCAAAAACGAGTACGGCAAACTGGTCGACGCCGTCACGCGCATCGACTCGGGTTTCAGCGCCGCTGCGCGCGTCGCGGTCCGTGCGGTTGGCCGCAAGCCGGTTGGCGACAAGCCGCTCGGCGACAAGCCCGCCGGCGACAAGCCATAGTCGAACAGCCGCAGGTTCGGCGCGCCTCGACGCTCCCGATTCCGGTGTTAAGATCGCACGCCAGCGCGACTTTCGCGGTGGCGAGGTCTCACGGGGCGAGGAGGCTGCTTCCATGGTCGCGGCATCGAGGCTAGGGCGCCGGCTCCCTTTGCGCGGGCGCCGGCCAGCACGTCTGCTGAGCGTGTTCGCGACAGCGGCGATTGCGATCGCCCTGGCAGCACCCGCGCAGGCGACGGAGCTCGACGACGCCGACGCCGCCTTGGCCAAGGGGCAATACCAGGCGGCCATCACGGCGGCCCGGTCGGTGCTCAAGAACGACGCCCATCTGGAGTGGCACGTGGTCCTCATGCGGGGCCTCTCCGCCACCGGACAGCGAGCGCAGGCCGCGAAAGAAGCGGCGCTGCTGATCGAGCGTTATCCGAGCGGATTGCGGGCGCTCGGTCTGGCTCACGATGCCTTTCTGGCCGTCGGCGACGAGACCCAAGCGCGTGTCGCTGCCGAACGCCAACGGGCCGTGATGTCGGCGCCAGGCCACAAGATCGAAGACGCCGAGGAGCTGGTCGCAGCCGGTCGCGCGGCGCTGCGCGCGGGCGACGAGCCCAAGACGGTCTTGTCGACCTACTTCGAGCGCGCGCTGCAGGCCGACCCGGGCTGCAAGGCAGCTTTTCTCGCGGGCGGCACGCTGGCGCTCGACAAACACGATGATGCTCTGGCAGCCGAATGGTTCGGGCGCGGGCTGGCCAAGCTGGGTCCCGACGCCGATCTGCACGCAGGCCTGGCACGCGCGCACTACGAGGGTGATCGGGAAGAGATGACCGCGGCCATCGATGCAGCCCTGCACATCAACCCGCAGCACGTGCCGGCGCTGCTCCTGCGCGCCGAACATCAGATCGACGCCGAGGATCACACCGGGGCGCGCGCGACACTCGACAAGGTGACGGCCATCGACGGCAAATCACCGGCCGCGTGGGCCTTCCGGGCCGTGCTCGCTCATCTCGGCAACGACGGCGCGGAGGAGCAGAGGGCACGCAAGGAGGCGCTCTCCTCGTGGGCGACCAACCCGCACGTCGATACCTTGATCGGCCGCAAGCTCTCGCAGAACTACCGCTTCAGCGAGGCTGCCGCCTATCAGCGGCGCGCGCTGGCGATGGCGCCGGGACACCTGCCGGCCAAGGCACAGCTCGCCCAGGATCTCCTGCGCCTCGGGCAGACCAAGGCGGGCTGGGCGCTGGCCGAGGAGGTTCACCGCACCGACGGCTACGACGTGGCGGCTTACAACCTGGTGACCTTGCGCGGGCACCTCGACAAGTTCGCCACCCTCACGCGCGGAGGCTTCGTCGTGCGCATGGAGCCGCGGGAAGCCGCGCTTTATGGCGACGAGGTGGTGTCACTGCTGGGCGAGGCAAGCGCACGCCTCGACGCGAAGTACGGCTTTGCGCGCAAAACTCCCGTGGGCGTCGAGATCTTTCCTGACCAGGCCGACTTCGCGGTGCGGACTTTCGGCATGCCAGGCGGGGGCGGCTATCTCGGCGTCTGCTTCGGGGGTCTCATCACGATGAACAGCCCCGCGGGCACGGGCGCGGCACCCGTCAGCTGGCGTTCGGTGCTCTGGCACGAATACGCCCACGTGGTCACGCTCGGCCTGACCGGGAACAAGATCCCGCGCTGGCTGAGTGAGGGGATCTCGGTGCACGAGGAGCTGGCGCGCGATCCGACCTGGGGGCAGCGCATGACCCCGCGCTATCGCGAGATGATCCGCGGCGGCGAGCTGGCGGCGATCGACAAGCTGTCGGGCGCGTTCCTCGCGCCCAAGACGCCCGCGCACATCATGTTCGCGTATTACCAGTCGGCGATGGCGGTCGACTTCCTGGTCGAACGTCATGGCGCGGGGGCGCTGCGGGCGATCCTGGGGGATCTCGGCCGCGGCGTCTCGCTGAACGCAGCCCTGGCCGCGCGGACCGCCCCCATCGCCCAGCTCGACGCGGCCTGGAAGGCGTACGCGAAGAAGCGCGCCGACGACAGCGCCCCCACGGCCGACTTTCGCGAGCCCGATGCGGCCGCCTTGGCGGGTGCGTCCGAGGCGGAGGTCGACAAGGCCCTGCGGCTGTTTCGGCAAAAGCACCCCGACAATCTGCCGGCGCTTTTGCTCGAAGCCGGGCGCCTCGTCGAACGGGGGGCCCTGGCCGAAGCCCGCCCGCTGTTCGAAAAAGCGGTGGCCCTGGCGCCCGATCAAGTGGGACCCGATTCGCCCTATCTCGGCCTCGCCGAAGTCTGGCGGCGACTCGGCAAACCGGCCGAGGAGCGCAAGGTGCTCGAAGCGCTGGCGGCGCGTTCGTCGGGTCTCGTCGCGGTGCCAAGGCGGCTCATCGAGCTCGACGAGGGGGGCAGCGGCGCGGGCAAAGCTTCGCTTCTGCGCAACGCCGATCGCCTGCTCGCGATCAACCCGATGCTCGAGGCGGGCTGGCGGGCGCGCGGCCGGGCGCTCGAAGATGCCGGCGACGAGGCGAGGAGAACAGCCGCGATCGTGGCCTATAGCAAGCTGCTACAGCTGGGGCCCATCGATGCCGCCGATACGCGGCTGCGTCTCGCGCGCCTCGAAAGACGACGCAACCCGGGCGCGGCGAAACGCCATCTGCTCGACGCCCTGGCAGAGGCGCCGCGGCTCTTGCCTGCGCACGAGTTGCTGCTCGAGCTGGCGACGCGGACAGCAGCTGCGGGGGCGCCGCCGTGAAGGGTCGCAGGCGCTGGGCGGTCCCTCTCGTGATTGCGCTGGCAGGCGGCCTGCTCGGCGCCTTCGCGATGGCGCAACCCGAGCTCGATCTGGCGGACCGCGCGGGCGTGCCGGTCTGGCCGGTCGATCGCGAGCACCCCGAGGACGTCTTCACGTTCGTCCGGGTGAAATACCCCTCGATGCGTGGCCGCAGGGGCTGGGGACGCGGCTGGCACACCGACTACCCGCAGAGCGATCTCAACTTCTCGCTGCGC
Organism: Myxococcales bacterium; assembly: GCA_031398585.1. Lineage (GTDB taxonomy): Bacteria > Myxococcota_A > Polyangia > Fen-1088 > Fen-1088 > JANNNO01. Next base: position 18,032 of record JANNNO010000077.1, read on the forward strand.
CTGGCGCAGCTAACGTCCCTGAAGGTGAACCCGCACCCCAAGGTGCTCGAGCTGACCGATCCGGCGCTCTTCGATCACCCGTTCGTCTACATCATCGAGCCAGGAGCGATGGCGCTGTCCGATGACGAGACCGCCAGCTTCCGTCGCTACCTGCTGGCGGGCGGTTTCGCGATGATCGACGACTTCTGGGGCGAAGCGGAGTGGCGCAACTTCTACGAGGAGATGAAACGCGTGTTTCCCGATCGCGAGCCGGTCGATCTCGAGATCGACCATCCGATCTTCAGCGCCGTCTTTCCCCTCACGAAAAAGCCGCAGGTCCCGTCGATCAACGCCTGGTACGGCTCGGGCCTCAGCTACGAGCGCTACGACGCACAGGAGCCTCACTACCGCGCCTGGTTCGACGAGGCCGGGCGCATGATGGTCATCGCCTGCCACAACACGGATCTCGGCGACGGCTGGGAGCGCGAGGGCGAGGACGCTGACTACTTTCGGAAGTTCGCCGAACCGCAGTCCTATCCGATGGGCATCAACATCATCTTTTACGCCATGACCCACTAGCCCGGGTCAGGCTTGACCCTCTGCCGGGAGCCGCATGGAGAGCCGAACGCCTGACGAGAGTGCGTACGAGGACGAGCGCGCCGCGGTGCAAGCCCTGCAGGTGGCACGAAGCCGCATCCGCAGCGAGCTTGGCAAGATCATCGTTGGCCAGGATGAGGCGGTCGAGCAGCTCTTGATCGGCATCCTGGTCGGCGGGCACTGCCTGCTGACGGGAGCGCCCGGGCTGGCCAAGACGCTGCTGGTGCGATCGCTCGCGCAGCTCTTCGATCTCAAGTTCCAGCGCATTCAGTTCACGCCCGACCTCATGCCGGCCGACATCACCGGCACCGAGATCCTGCAAGAGACGGGCGCGGGCCGGCGCATGACCTTCGTGCGGGGACCGATCTTCGCCAACGTCGTGCTCGCCGACGAGATCAACCGGACGCCGCCCAAGACGCAGGCCGCCCTGCTCGAAGCGATGCAGGAGCTGCAGGTGACCGCCGCGGGGGTCAGCCACGAACTCACACGGCCCTTTTTCGTGCTCGCCACACAGAACCCGATCGAGATGGAGGGGACCTACCCGCTGCCCGAAGCGCAGCTCGATCGCTTCATGCTCAACGTCTTCATCGACTATCTCGACGAGAACGACGAGCTGGCGGTCGTGCTGCGGACGACCGCCGGGGATCCGCCGCGCCTCACGCCGCTTTACACCGGCGCCGATCTACTGAGCTTTGCCCGCGTGGTCCGCGCGGTGCCGATCGCCGAGGAGGTCGCGCGATACGCCGTGCGGCTGGCGGCGGCGTCGCGACCCGGGCGAGACGGAGCGCCGGCGTTCGTGAACGATTGGGTGCGCTGGGGTGCCGGGCTGCGGGCCGCTCAGTTCATGGTCCTTGGCGCCAAGGCCCGCGCCCTGCTCGATGGCCGCTATCACGTGGCGCCCGATGACATAAAGGCGCTCGCGCTGCCGGTGCTTCGCCACCGCATCTTGCTCAGCTACCGCGCCGAGGCCGAAGGCGTGACCGTCGATGCGCTGGTGGGACGGCTGCTGGAGGCAGTTCCCCCGCAGGCGTGAGCCGAAGGTCTTCCTCATGAAGCCGCCGCGCGCCGATCCATCGACCGCCGTCTCTGCCGCTGCCGCTGGCCGTGGTGAAACGCGCAGCTCGCGCGCTGCCGTCGATCTCGCATCGTTGATGAAGGTGAAGTCGCTCGAGCTCAGAGCCAAGGTGCTGGTCGAGGGGCTCTGGCGCGGGCTTCATCGCAGCCCCACCCACGGCTTCTCGGTCGAGTTCACCGAGTACCGGCCCTATAGCCCGGGCGACGACGTGCGCTTCATCGACTGGCGGCTCTACGCGCGCACTGATCGCGACTACGTGAAGCGCTACGAGGACGAGACGAATCTCGGCTGCCAGCTGGTTGTCGATCAGAGCCGGTCGATATCGTTTTCGGGCACGCCTGCCGGTGCCGAGCCCACCATCAGCAAGGCGGATTGGGCGGCGACCTTTGCCGCCACACTCGCGTCGTTTCTCTTCTCCCAGGGCGATGCCGTCGGTGTGACGACCTTCGCCGGCGCGCTCGGGGCTCACGTGCCCGCGCGCAACCGGCCCGGTCACTTGCGCCGGCTGTTGCATGCGCTCGAACGCCCGGCGGATGGGCGATCGACCGAAGTGGGCGCTGCGCTCGACGGGGTGGCGCCGCTGTTGCGCCGACGAGGCATGCTGGTCGTGCTGTCGGACTTTCTGGCACCCATCGAAAGCTGCGAACGGCAGCTGGCCACGTTGCGGGCGGCCGGGCACGAGATCGTCGTCGTGCAGATTCTCGACCGCATGGAACTGACCTTCGCGCTGCCCGGCCCGCTGCGCCTGCGAGATCTCGAGAGCGACGCCATCCGCGATACCGATCCCGCGGTGGCCGCGGCGCCCTACCGCGCGGCCCTGG
>JANNNO010000149.1:0-10173 GCA_031398585.1 Myxococcales bacterium
GCCGACGATGCCGTCGATGGCGATGAGCACGTCGCTGTCGGTGGCGAGCAGCTGGGTGCGGCCGTACTGAGCGCCGAGCTCGCGCAGGGCTTGCCCGTCCACGCGCGCCAGCGACACCGGGCCGAATCGCACGGCCAGCTCGCGGCGGCCGGCCGCGACCGCGGCATCGAGCAGGTTGCGAAAGCCGAGCAGGGGATCCTCGTGCGGCACGAACAGATCGAGACCGTCGATGCCGGTCGAGAACCCGCGCAAGGTATCGACGAGGGACTGCAGGTACTCGGCGTAGATCCGATCGTAGTCGATGGTCGCCGCCTCGTTCCCAAGGCCCACCGCGCCCGGCCTCACCCCTGTACCCCCTTGGTCGTTCATGCCGTGAACTCGGCGATCGTCGCAGCGACACGCTCGACGTCGCCTGGTTGCAGGTAGGGATGCACCGGCAGCGACAGCACGCGACTGGCTTGTAGCTCGGCGATCGGGAAGTCGCCCGGACGGTGGCCGAGCGAGCGCGCCGCCGGTTGCAGGTGGATCGGCACCGGGTAATGAATCGCGGTGGCGATGCCGCGGCTGGCGAGGAACGCCTGTAGCTCGTCCCGCCGGTCGACCTGAATCACGAAGGTGTGAAACGTGTTCCATTCGTCAGCCCGACAGGGCGGCGCGAACACGGAAGCCGGCAAGAGCTCGCGGTAGCGGGCGGCGTTGCGGCGGCGCGCGGTGATCACGTCGGGCAGGGCGCGCAGCCGGTGGGAAAGCACGACAGCCTGGATCACGTCGAGGCGTGAGACCGTTCCCCATTCGACGACCGTGTTGCGATCGGCAAGCCCGTTGTTGCGCAGCCGACGAATGCGCTCGGCCGTCTTGTCGTCGTTGGTGACGACGTAGCCCGCATCCCCCATCGCGTTGAGATTCTTGAGCGGATGCGCCGAGAAGCAGCCCACGTCCCCGAACGATCCTGCCGGACGATCACCCAGCTTGGAACCGATCGACTGCGCCGCGTCCTCGATGATGCGTAGATCGTGTCGCCGCGCGATCTCGCAGAGCTCGAACATCGGCGCCACTCGGCCGGTCAGGTGCACAGGAACGATGGCGCGCGTGCGCGGCGTGATCGCGCGTTCGACCGCCGCAGGATCGATGTTCTGATCTGGCCGCACGTCGGCAAAGACGGGTTTGGCACCGGAATGCACGATCGCCGCGGTGGTCGCGACGAAGCTGTTGGGCGGCGTGATGACCTCGTCGCCAGGCCCGATCCCCAGTGCCCGCAAAGACAAAATCAAAGCGTCAGTGCCGGAGGCGACGCCGATGCCATGTTCCACTCCGCAGAGCCGCGCGACCTCTGTCTCGAACGTGGCGACGTCGTCAGCGCCGACCCACTGGCCGCGCTCGAGCGCCGCCTGGATCTTCGGCATCAACGCGGCCGATTCCCCCGCGAACTGCGCATCGAGGGCAACGAAAGGAATCGCCCTCAACGGCTGCCCTCTCGGTAAAAAGCCGCCACGGTGGCAATGACGTGGTCCTGCTCGGCGCGGGACAGGTGCTGGTCACACGGGAAGGTGATGCTGTTGGCAGCCTGGAAGTCGGCTTGCGGGAAATCGCCCGTCTTGTGCCCGAGATAGGCCAGACCGTCCTGGCGGTAGAGCGGAATCGGATAGTGAACCTTGCACTCGATGCCGCGCTCCTGACAGTAGGTCAGCAGGGCATCCCGTCGCTCGGCGATGAGCGTGTAGAGATGATAGACCCGCCGCATGTGAGGCGATCGCGCCGGGATCTTGATCTGTTGCAGCTCGCCCAGGCGCTGATCGTAGTACTGCGCATTGGCGATGCGTTTGCTGGTGATCTCTTCGGTGCTGCCGATGAGCCAGTTGCCGACCACCGCTTGCAGGGTATCGAGCCGCGAGTTGCAGCCCATCACCGCGATCTCGTCGCGGTTGCGCATGCCGTGGTTGCGGATGAGGCGAAGATCCCCTGCGACGCGATCGTCGCTGGTCACGATGACGCCACCGTCGCCCCAGACGTTGAGGTTCTTGAGTGGATGCAGCGAGAAGGCACCGCTGACACCCCAGGTACCCGCTTTGCGACCGTCGATGGCCGCCAGGATCGCCTGGCAGGCGTCCTCGACGATGGGCAGCCCGTGCCCTTCGGCGATTGGCATCAGCCGAGGCATGTCCGTCATGTAGCCCGTGTAGTGCACCGGCACGATGGCGCGCGTGCGCTTGGTCACGGCCGCCTCTACCTTCGACACGTCCATGCAGTAGGTGGCGTCGCAGTCGACGAACACGGGGCGCGCGCCCAACTCGCAAATGGCGCCCGCGGTGGCCACGAAGGTGTTGGCCGCCGTGATCACCTCGTCGCCGTGCCCGACCCCGAGCGCCTTCAAAGACAGCTTGATGGCGTCGGTGCCCGAGCCGACACCGATCGCGTGACGGGTGCCGATCAGCTCGGCGAACCGGTCTTCGAAGCGCGCGAGCTCCTTGCCAAGCGTGAAGTCCCCGCTCTGCACGAGGGCCTTGATCTGACCCAGCAACAGATCGATGTCGCCAAACTGCTGCGGCAGGTAGGAATAACGAACCTTCATGATGGTGACCTCAGAACGGGCCGCGGAAGGCGGGGTGGGGGATGTCGAGCGGCAGCTTCTCGCGCGCTTCACGCAGCTCGTTGGCCAGGGCCGTGAGGCTCGCCTGCGGCAGTCCCGCCAGGCGTGCCGCGGCTTCGGCAATCTGAGTCGATCGCGGGTAGTAGACCGAAGCCAGGCTGCGCGAGCTGGGAGTCGGGTGGGACGCCAGGCCGATGCGCACGGGCGCGGCCTTGAGGTGTGAGAAGCAACGTTCGGTCACGCGCGCGGTGATTTCGGCCCCGATGCCGAAGCTGGTAAAGCCGGTGTCGACGGCGATCAATCGTCCCGTCCGTTCCACCGACTCGTAGACCAGATCGAGGTTCAGCGGCGCCAGCACGCGCAGATCGATGAGGTCGACCTCGCAGCCTTGCCGCGACAGCGCCTCGGCCGCCTGGATCGCCTCCAGCGTCATGTATGAGTTGGCAACGATGGTGACGGCGTCACCTTTGCGCAGACGCTTGGGACCATCGAGCGGCAGCGGCACGCGGCCAGTCGGCACGAGGCCGCGGCCGTAGTGCACCCAGCGATGCTCGATGAAAATGACAGGGTTGTCTTCGGCGATGGCGCCCAGCAAGAGACCCTTGCAGTCGGCAGGCGTCGCCGGCATCACGACCTTGAGGCCGGGAATGTAGCTGAACAGCGCTTCGAGGCTCTGCGAGTGCGCGGGGCCCTGGCCCCAACCGCGCCCCACGACCAGCCGGACCACCAGCGGAACCGCGTGCTGGCCGTTCGACACGTAGTGCATCTTGGCGGCATTGTTCGCCAGCTGCTCGAACGCGAGCAGGGCGAACTCGACCCGCTGATGAATCACGATCGGCCGTCGACCCATCATCGCCGCGCCGACCGCCGCGCCAGTAAAGCCGTTCTCGGCCACCGGCATCTCGAGCACGCGGTCGTGCCCGAAGCGTTCGCGAAGTCCCGTCGTGGTGCCGAAGATTCCTTTGGGATCCGTCGCACCTTCCCCCATGAGGAAGACCGTCGGATCGTGCTCCATCGCCTGGATGGTCGCCTCGCGGATCGCCTGCTCGGCGGACATCTCGCGCGTCGACTCGGGCCCCGGGACCGCACCCAATGATAGCGGCGGCGGTGCCCAGAGCTTCTCGGTGACCGTCTCGGGTAAAGGAAATGGTGCCGCCTCGGCCGCAGCAAACGCAGCGGCGATCTCGGTGTCGATCTCGGCAACGATGGCAGCGTCCGCGGCATCGTCGAGGCTCTCCAGGCTTTGCAGCGTTGCCCGCGTACGCTCGATGGGACAGCGATCCTGCCAACGACTCAACTCGCCGGTCGGGCGGTAGCCAAGCTCGTCATCGAAGTTGGGTCCGCAGTGCTCGCGGAACCGATAGGTGTTGGCGATGACCACCGCGGGGCCGGCGCCGCTCCGGATGCGCTCGACTGCGGCGCGCGTCGCCTCGGCCACGGCGATCACGTCGTTGCCGTCGACCTCCCAGCAGGGCAGATCGTGCGCCGCCGCCATCCGGGCGAGCGGTCGATCCGGCTGCCGTTCGTCGATGCGCGTGTAGACCGAATAGAGGTTGTTCTCGATGAAGAAGAGCACCGGCAGCTTCTGCACGGCCGCGAAGTTGGCCGCCTCGTGAAACGCTCCCTCTTCCACCGCGGCGTCGCCCAGGAACGCCACCGCGACGTCGTCCTCGCCCCGCTGCTGCAGACCGAGCGCAAGGCCCGCCCCGAGTGGCACCGAGCTGCCAACCACCGGGACGCTGGCCATCATGCCGACGGCGTCATCGAACAGATGCATCGAGCCGCCGCGACCGCCGCAGCAGCCTGTCGCCTTGCCGTAGAGCTCAGCGACCATCGCGGTGAGATCCCCGCCCTTGGCCAAATAGTGGCCGTGGCAGCGGTGGGTGCTGACCGCGCGATCGGTCGGGCGCAAAGCGGCGCAGGCTCCGACAGCGGCGGCCTCCTGGCCGATGGAGAGGTGCACGGGGCAGCGCATGCCGCCTTCGCCGTAGCGGCGAGCGATGGCCTCTTCGGCGCGGCGAATGCGCACCATCGATCGGTAAAAGGCCAGCAGCTGCTGTGGGTCGACCTGGGGTGCGCTGAAGGCGACGGCGGGGGCCAGCGATTCAAGCGACATGTAGCTCCTGCATCCGTTTGATGTTGAAGTAGAGCGGGTTTTCGAGCGGTCGATCGACTCGGCTCTGCGCGAACGCGGTCTGCAGATCGCGGACGGCATCGGCCACCGAGAGCCGCGCCTCCCACCCCAGTGCCCGTTTGATCTTGTGCGACGACGTCTTGTACGAGCGTTCGTCGTTGGTCGGCTTGGTCTCGACCGGCAGCGCGGGATCGATCGTCTCGCGCACGATCTCGGCCAGCTCTCTCACGGTGTGGTTGCGGCCGCCGACGTTGTAGATCTGGCCGTCGATCTTGTCGCTCGGTGCCTGCAGCAGCAGCAGATAGGCGGCGACCATGTCGCGGATGTGGATGTTGGGGCGCATCTGCGCGCCGCCGAAGACGGTGATCTGTCCGCGGTTGATCGCCTGGTTGGTCAGGATGTTGACGACCAGATCGAGACGCAGCCGCTTGGCGTAACCGCAGACGGTCGACGGGCGCACGGTGCAGGCGACGAATCCGCGGCTCTGTTCTTCCCGCAGCACCTCCTCGCAGAGCGCCTTGAACTTGGAGTAGTCGGTGAGCGGTTCTAAAGACAGCTCTTCGGTGACTTCGGGCTCGTTCTTCACGCCGTAGACGCTGGACGACGATGCGTAGATGAATCGGTGCACGCCGGCTCGCTTGGAAGCGCGCACGAGGGGGCGAAAGGCGTCGTAGTTGATCGACTTGCCGAGCGTCGGATCGAGATCGTAGGAGGGATCGTTCGAGATGCAGGCGAGGTGAATCACCTCGGTGACGTCCTTCAAGCTGCGATCGATCGCCTCGGGATCGCGAATGTCGCCCTTGACCTCGCGCAGGCGCGCGTCGCCGCGGAATTCGGAGAAGATGTCGTCGCCGTAGAAATAGCGGTCGAGCACCGTAACCGCATGTCCTGCGGCCAGTAGCTCTGGGACCAGCGCGGATCCGACATAGCCGGCGCCGCCGGTCACCAGAACGCGAGAAGCTGTCGTCATTGCGATTCGAACCTTTCGGGATGGTCGAGGGCGGCCTTGGCGGCGGCTGCCAACCGCCGGCGTTCCGCCAGCGCCACGACCAGGTTGGCGGTGATGATGTGAGTGAGCACGCCGTGGATGCCTTCCACGACGCCGTAGTCGCTGGCCGCAACGTGCAGGGCATGCTCGGCCAGCTCGATCGCGCGGCCGCCGTCGAAGCCGAGAATCGCGATGGTCCCGACCCCGATCTCGCTGGCGGTCTCGAGCGCGGTGACGATGTTGGGCGAGTTGCCGCTGGCGCTGATCACGATGAGCACGTCGCCGGGCTCGGCGTGGGTGCGCAGCTGCTCGGCGAAGACGAAAGTGTAACCCTCGTCGTTGGCCCACGCGGTGAGGGTCGCCATGTTGTCGTTGAGCGATTGCGCCCGCAGGCGACGCCGCACCGAACGCGGCTGCGGCCCGCTGGCGGTCTTCTCGAGGTCGCACGCGAAGTGCGATGCCAAGGACGCGCTACCGCCGTTGCCGACGACGAAGACACGGGCGTTGCGGTCGTAAGCGTCCAACAAGACATTCACGACAGCCTCGATGTCCGCGGCCGGCAAAGCTGCCAGCGTTTGCGAGAAGAACGAGACATAGCTCGCGATGAATCCCGGTGTTTTCACAGGTTCCCCCTTGCTGTGTTCATCGGTGCTTGTCCCATTCGCCCTCACCCGATTTTCGACAGTCGTTACGAAAAACTTGCCGCCGTCAGGGGTGCTGCTGGCCTGAGGAGGCCGCTCGCAAACGCGGCGCGTGCCGCTTCGAGACGCTCCTGTGAATCGATGGCGCAGCGATAGCCGGCCAATGGCTCGGCCATCAGCTGCCCGGCTTTGACCAGTGAAGGGAAGACATCGCGTGGGAGATCACAAGCGCCCCGCGGCGGCAGGTAGGGGGCGGCGGTGGGCGCGAGCACGCAGATCCCGGAGAAGACCCAGGGCGCTTCCGCGCTGGCCGGCGCCAAGAGGGGGCGTTCGATGAATTCGGTGACGCGGCCTTCGCCGTCGATGGTCACATGGCTGTTCGAGCCAGCGCGCTGGTGTACCAGGATGGTCGCCGCGGCACCGCGCCGCTGGTGAAGCGCGACGAGACCACCGAGATCGTGGTCGGTGAGGATGTCGCCATAATGGACCAGCAGATCCTCGCTGGCCTCCGCCAGCACATCCCGGGTCGTGCCCGCGGTGCCAAGTGGTTCGGCCTCGAAGCGATAGCTGATGGAGACGCCGAAGCCGGCCCCGTCGCCGAGCGCGGGAGCAAACTGATCGGCGTGGTGATGCAAGTTGATGATCACGTCGCGTATGCCGTGCGCGCCCAGTCGCCTCAGGATGTGCGCGGCGATGGGCGCTCCGCCGACCTCGAGCAGCGGTTTGGGACGCGTCTCGCAGAGACTCCCGAGGCGGGTGCCGAAGCCGGCGCAGAGCACGAGCGCCCTCACGTCCACGCCCCTGCCAGGATGTGATCCGCCGCCGCCGCGAGGGTGGGGCAGGCAAAATCTGGCGGCACGGCCGTGAAGCCGCCTTCCACCTCGATCGGATCGGCATCGTGAGCACCCGTCTCGAGCAGGATGGTCTTGCAGCCGGCCCGCCTGCCCGCGACGACGTCGCTCGTGCGATCGCCGATCATGACGCTGGCGCCGAGATCGATCCCGAGCGCCGCGCTCGCTTCGATCAGCAGACCGGGGGCGGGCTTGCGGCAGGTGCAGCTCCTGCGGTACTCGGCGCGGTCCGCGCGCGGGTGATGAGGGCAGAAGAAGAACGCATCGAGCTTGGCGCCGTCAGCGGCGACGATGCGCGCTTGCACCTCCGCCTGCAGGGCGACCACTTCATCGGGGTTGAGCCAGCCGCGCGCGATGACCGTCTGGTTGCTGACCACCACGAGGCAGTAGCCGGCTTCGGCCAGACGTCGCAGTGCCGCGGGAACGCCGACCGGGATCACGATGTCGGCGGCGGCGCGCAGGGGCCCGCGATCCTCGACGATGACGCCGTCGCGATCGAGAAAGACGCCCTTGCGCACGTGATCGCGCGCGGCTGGGGCGTTCGACGTGGACGTCGGCGGAAACATCGGCGGCAAACCCCCTGCCGACCTAGAGGACAGCCCGCTGCAGGTTCGACCACGCCGGCAGCATCTCGCGCACGCGCTGTACGATCTCGTCCTTCGACACCGAGGCGCTGTTGCCCACGACGGCGACCTGCTGTGCGCCGGCGAGGTTGCCCAGGATGCCGAGCACCTCGGGCGACAGCTCGCACGCGGCGGCCAGCGAGGTCACCGCCAGGACGGCGTCGCCAGCGCCGACACGTTCGACGACTTCGCGGGCCAGGGAGGGGCTCTCCGAGAAGCCTTCGCCAAGTCGGTAGTGGATCGTGCCGTTCTTGCCGCAGGTGATCGTGAACGACTTGGCCGCCATCCGTTCGCAGGTTCGCTCGAGGATGCCGCGCAGATCGCCGTTGAGATCGCGCGCGTCGAGGCGCAGCTCGCCTTCATGCAGGCAGCCGTAGTGGGCACGCGGGTACTTGGACAGCGTGTGAAAGCCGTGGTTGGCCGCGTTCATCTGCGTGTTGACCGAGAGGAAGGGCGCCTTGGCGATGGTGTGCGCGATGGTCGCGGAGGTCATGAGGCCATGGCCGTAGTCGGCGACGATCACCACGTCCGAACCGGGCAGCGTCTCGTCGAGCAGCGAGCAGAAGGCAGCTTCGTCCTCCGCGCACAAGGGCGCGTCGTTGAGGTGGTAGACGCCCATCATCTTGGCCAGCGAGTAAGCGTCGAGGTAGCGACGCTTGACGATGGTGGGGGACTCCTTCTTGGCGATGAAGTGCGGGGTGACCTCGGGACGCAGGGCCGAACGCACGAACGCTTCGCGCGGCTCCTGCGCGCCGAGGGCGGTCACCAGGTTCACGCTGCCGGCGAAGGCCGCGACGTGGTTGGCGACCGCGATGGCGCCGCCGCCGTGCGATTCGTGCGAGACGTAGCGCGAGACGAGGATGGGCTCTTTGCCCGACTTGCCGAGGGCGTTGCAGTAGACGTATTCATCGATGATGGCTTCGCCGATCACCGTGACCTTCAGCTTGCTGAACTGATCCAGCGCCCGCAGGACGTCGGCCTGGCAGATACCGCTACTTCGCTTCTTCTTCACGGGCTGGCCCTCCCTTGCGGTACCGCTTCGATGCCGACGCGTTCGCCGACGCGTTCGCCAACGCGTTCACCAAGATGAGCGAACCACGATGCTGTCGCGTGCGAGATGCTCTCGGGCGTCCAGACCGGGGCGGTCTTCCAGTCGGCGATGTGGCGTAGCAGGACGGCGACGCCATCTTCGATCGGGGTGCGCGGGCGCCAACCGAGCGCGGCGGCGGCCTTGCGTGGGTCGGCCTCGGTGCGATCCGGCTCACCGGGACGCTTGGGCAGGTGCACGACGGGGCCGCCCAGCAGCTCGACGATGCGGTTGACGGGGATCGGTCGTCCGGTGCCGATGTTGAAGCTCTGACCGAGGACATCGGCGCTGGCGGGTGCGGCGGCGGCACGCATGAAGGCGTCGACGACGTCGGTGACGAAGGTGAAGTCACGGCTCTGGGTGCCGTCGCCGACGACGGTGAACGGTTTGCCGGCGAGCTTCTGCGCGAGGAAGACGCCGAACATGGCGCCGTAGGTCCCATTGGTGCGCGAGCGCGGGCCGTAGACGTTGAAGAGGCGCAAGGAGACCACGGGAAGGGCGTAGACCTTGTGCCAGTGCAAGGCGGCCTGCTCACCGAGCAGTTTCGTCAGCGCATAGGGATACTGCGGCTCGGGAGCGAAGGTCTCGGGCGTTGGATAGATCGGCGTGGCGCCGTAACACGACGAGGACGCGGTATAGACGAAGCGGCTCACGCCCGCGGCGCGTGCGGCTTCGAGCACCGACAACGTGCCATCCACGTTGGCCCGCGCATAGGCGAGCGGCTGTTCGATCGACGGCACGATGTCCGCCAGGGCCGCGAGATGAAAGACGGAGCGCGCGCCCTTGGCGATGGCGACGAGCTTGTCGTGCTCGTTGACGTCGATGACGTGAAGGTGAAGGCGCGGCTCGCTGCGAAGATGCGCGAGATTGTCCGCGCGACCCCCGACGAGGCTGTCGACGACGTGGACTTCGTTGCCGTCGGCAAGGAGGGCGTCGCACAGATGGCTGCCGATGAAGCCCGCCCCCCCGGTCACCAGCGCTTTGTGGACGCTTGACAAGCCCGGCTATCGTAGGGGAATCCGCAGATTTCCGCTACACCTCATCTGCAATGACCCCGAGAGCCTCGCGGTCGTCGAGGCACCACCTGCGACACGCTGGCCTTCTCCTGCTTGCTGGAAGAGCACCGCCGATCGAGCCCCATCCCCGCCAACGAAGACGTCGTTCTCCCTCTCCCACTTGGTGGGAGAGCGCCGGCCTGACTGGCTGCCGATCGAGCACGATCGCCGCGACCCCAAACAAAACGATCTCCCTCTCCCACTTGG
>JANNNO010000159.1:0-16702 GCA_031398585.1 Myxococcales bacterium
GAAGGGGGGCGGGTGAGGGTCGCCGGTTCACTCGCATTCGCCCGCATCCAGCCGATCTGCTGGCGCTGCGTGCGGCTGCTATACTGCCGGATCGTCATGCTGCGAGTGCTGCTCGGAATCATCAAAGGCGCCATCGTCGGCGGTGGGATCGGCTTTGCCGCGTCGAAGGTCGGCCTGGGCGGCGGCGTCACCGGTTACCTCGTCTACGCCGCCATCGGGTTCGTCGTCGGCGTCGTGTGCGGCAAGCCAATCTGGCGGCAAGAGACCCTCTTCACGCCCGCGCTCAAGGGCCTCTTTGGCGCCGCCATCCTCGCCGGTCTCTATTGGCTCGCCAGCAAATTCCTGGGCGGCTTCGTGGTGCCCTTCGCGCTGCCCGCGGAATTCGCCGATAGCAGCAAGCCCATGGTGCAGCTGCCGCAACTGCTGGGCCCCGCCCTCGCGATCCTTTACGGCGTCTTCATCGAGGTCGACGACGGGGGGGACAGCAAGGCGAAGCCGGCCGCCCCCGGACCGACTGCGGCCACGTAGCCAGCAAGCCCGCTCCCGACCGACTGCAGCGACACACCAGCAGGCCCGCTCCGTCGCCAGTGAGCGCCCGTGGGCCGATAGGTGGCCATCGAGAACGGCGCGGCCAATCCGTGCGACTCGACCAAACTCCGGTGTACGCGATTTCCGAACAGTGACCGGATGGACGCTCGCTGGCGGCCAGGCCTAGGCTCCGGTCATGCCCCCGCGATGCGCGCTTCAGGCTGACACGCGTTCACCGCTCATGACCTCACGCCCTCGGCGCGGGACAGCGCGCACGAGACAGCCCGCACCCTGGGCCGCGCTCGGAGTTGCGCTGATGCTCGCCTGCGGCGAAGCGGCGGTGCGTCCGGGCGACGGGACCAACAAGACAACACCGGGCACCGGTGGCGCCACCATCCAGCCCCCTGGCAACACCGGCGGCGCGGGAGGCGGCATCGGCATCGCGCCGCCCAGTGCGGACGCTGGCGGTGGCGAAGTCCCTGCCAGCCAGCCGCCCATGGAAGCCTGCGCGGCGGACAAGCAGACCGCAAAACTGTCCCCGGTCGATCTCGTGCTGCTGGTCGACGCCTCGGGATCGATGGCCGAGAAAGCGGGCATGCGCAGCCGCTGGGAGCTGGCGCGAGACGCGCTGGTGTCGTTCCTCGGCGATCAACGATCGCGCGGCTTCGGCGTCGGCCTGCAGCTCTTTCCGCTGCACACGGAGACTTGTACTGACGACGGCACCTGCTTTTTGCCTTCGCCGGGCGGCTGCCGCGTCTTCTCGGCGTGCCTGGCGCCGGGTGCCGCTGTTGGTTCGGGCAAGCAGTGCGACGGGCCGGGCGACGATCCTTGCCCGGCGGGAACCACCTGTACCCCACTTGGCCGCTGCAGCGTGAGCGGCGGCGATTGCGTCGGCATGGGCACGATGTGCAAGAGCGGCGTTGCCAACGACGTCTGTGGGACTCGGCCGCGCCAGTGCCGCATCGGGCCCCGCGCGCGCGGCAGCTGCGTCGTCGGCGACTACCAGAAGCTGACCGTCCCGATCGCGGAGCTGCCCGGAGAGTCCGCACGCCTGACCGGCGCCCTCGACACGCGCCTGCCCATCGGCGGCACGCCGCTTGGCCCAGCCCTGCGAGGGGCCATCGCGTACATCACCGCCCGGCAGCAGAGCCATCCCGATCGCAAGGTCGCGCTCGCCGTGATCACCGACGGTGTGCCCGAGGGCTGCGGCGACGTGGCCAGCATCCTCGCCGACCTGACGGCGTCCCGCATGTTGCCAACGCCCATCTCGACGTATTTCGTCGGCGTCTTTGCCGACACGGATCCGCCAGCGGTCAGGACGACCATGCAGCAGTTCGCGATGGCCGGCGGCACCAACACCGCATTCATTGTCAGCGCCAACGAACAGCTGGGTGACAAGTTTCTCACCGCGCTCAACGAGATCCGCGGCGCCTCCCTGCCCTGCGACCTCGCCATCCCCAAGCCCGCCACGGGACAGATCGACTACGCCAAGGTCAACGTGCACGTCGACGGCGCCGGCGGTCCCAAGGACCTCGTCTACGTCGAGCGCGTCGAACGTTGCACCGCCGCCGCGGCCAATCCCGACACCGTCGGCTGGTACTACGACGTGCACCCCACCGCCGGCACCCCCGCCCGCGTCCAGCTCTGCCCCGCCGCCTGCGGCCGCCTGAAATCGGACCCCACGGCCTCGATCGAGCTGCGCTTCGGCTGCCGCTCGCTGACCATCGACTGACCCGGGGAACGGCCCGAGCCACCAGCCGGTGCTACCATGAGTTCGATGACTCCCCACGCCCTCAGCGAGGATCTTGCGCCTGAGCGGCTGCGTCCACTGCGGCGTGCCGAATACGAGCAGCTCGTGGCGGCTGGGGCGTTCACGGACGAGCGCGTCGAGCTGCTAGGAGGGGTGATCGTCGAAGTGAGTCCTCAAGAACCCCGCCACGCGGCGGTCATTCAGCGTCTGGATCGGGCGTTTCAACTCGCGGTCGGCGACAGGGCCCAGGTGCGGACCCAGTTACCGCTCGCCATCTCGAACGATTCTCTGCCCGAGCCCGATTTGGCTCTGGTGATCCCGGGTCGATTCGACGACGCCCACCCCAGCACAGCGTCGTTGGTGGTCGAGGTCGCCAATCGCTCGGTACGAAAGGATCGACGGATCAAAGCCGAGCTCTACGCCGCCGCTGGCATTGCCGAGTACTGGCTCGTCAATCTGCAGGACGACGTCATCGAGGTCTTCAGCGAGCCTTCCGGCGCGACCTACGCACGCATCGAGCCTGCCCGTCCGGGCGCGATCCTCCGTCCCAAAGCTTTTCCCGACATCACCATCTCGGTGGCTGCGGTGCTCGGCCTGGCCGGAACCGTCTGAAGGCGGGCGCCACCGTCCCGACCCGGCTCAGTTCTTGGCGACCGACGGCGCCGGCGTCGACGGAGCGCTGCGGAAGCTGGCCATCGCGGCCACGTGCGGCTTGATGGCGGCCAGGAAGGCGGCGCGCTCGGCGACCGGCGCCTCACGCACCGCCTGCATCTTGGTCGGGTCGACGAAGGCGCCGTTGCGAGTGAGCGCGAAGTGCAGGTGCGGTCCCGTCGAGAGGCCAGTGGTACCGACGTAGCCGATGATCTCTTTTTGTCGCACGTGACGACCCGCGCGCAGGCCCGCAGCAAACCGCGACAGGTGGTAGTAGCGCGTGGCCAGACCGTTGCCGTGTTCAATCACGACGGTCTTTCCCGAGCCCGGCTTGTGCGCAACTTCGGTCACCCGCCCCGAGGCGCTGGCCCAGATCGGCGTGCCGGTCGGCGCCGCATAGTCGACCCCCAGATGCGCTTTGTTCCGATGCAAGACCGGGTGAAAGCGGTTGCGATCGAACTTCGAGCTGATGCGCACGAAACGCAGGGGCGTCTTGAGGAACGACTTGGTGATCGCCTGTCCCTTTTCGTCGTAGTAGCGAACCGGGCCGTGGCCGCTCGGCGAGCTCCACCCGAAGGCCCGAAACGTCCCGAGGCGTCCCGAGTACTCGGCCGCAAGGATGTTGCCGTAGCGGTAGAACTTGCCGTCGAGATACTGCTTTTCCACCACCATGCGCCACTTGTCGCCGGGGTGCGTGTCGGTGAAGAAGTTGATGTCCCAGGCAAACATCTCGACCAGCTGGCTCGCAAGGCCCGGCCCCTCGCCCGCCTTGGTCACCGATTCGTAGAGTGACGAATCGATCGAACCGCCCGCACTCTCCGGGCGAACCGCCAGCGGCTTTTCTTCGCGGGCCCCCGTCCAGGTGCCGTCGCTCCCCTTGCTGATGACGTAGCGGACGATCGGGCTCGGGCGGTATTCGAACGCCGTCGGCCCCTCGCCGAGCACCGTGACGACGTAGGCATCGCCGGGTCGGATGGAACGGGGGTCGTGCAGTCGTGACAGCGCCCGCAACACGGCCGGGGCCGCGGCCCCGAACCCCTCGCGATCGATGACCGCGCCCAGAGTGTCGTTGTCGCCGATGGTTCCTTCCAGCATACGAGGCTCGGGCGGGGCGACCATGCCCTCGCTACCGGCGCCGCCGATGGTCGGCGCACCGGGCGGACCGACCGCCTTGTCACCGTCGATGCCGATGCCACGGAAGTCCTTGTCCGGGGCGGGCACTGCGCGCGCCTTGCCCGGCAGCATGGCGGCCTTGGCCAGATCGCCCTTGCCGGCGCCTTTGCCCTCACCCTTGCCGCTGATGAGCCCCGGCACTGACGTGTCGGGCCGAAGGATGAAGATGTAGACGTTGATCGCAGTCAGCGCGACCAACCCGGCGCCGACCCACATGGAAGCGGCGGGGCCGGCAGCGGTCTTTCGTCGGCGGCGGTAAGTCTGGCGGCGGGCCACCAACCAAGAGAGCCACGGGGGGTCTAGATCGTCAATTTTTCCAACGTCTTCCCCAGGATCCTGGAAGTGTTGCTGGATGTTCTGCGGCTCTTGCCGAGGCGGCCCCTTGGGGGTCGGTCGCCGATCGCCCGGGCCCGGCGTTTCGGTCGGCGCCTGCCGCCCCGTCCCGGGTGTGGTCCGCCGTTTCACGCAGCCGCCATGCGGGCCCGGCGGAGCATCTCGCCGGCGTGGGCCGCCGCTTCCCGGGTCGGCGGACGGCCGCCACCCAGCATGCGCGCCAGCTCCCACGGCCGTTTGTCGTCGTCGAGGACTTCGAATCGGGCGGTGGTGCGCCCGCCGGCGACCGCCTTTTCGGCATGGATGTGCTGGTCCGCGAACGCCGCGATCTGGGCAAGATGAGTCACGGCCAGCACCTGCCGGTCGCGAGAAATCGCCCTGAGCTTGCGCCCGATGACCTCGGCGGTATCGCCGCCCACACCCGTGTCGATCTCATCGAAGATGTACGTGAGCGCTCTATCGGCTTTCACGAGCGCCTGCTTGACCGAGAGCATGACGCGCGAGAGCTCGCCGCCTGAGGCGATCTTGGCCAGCGGTCGGGGTTCCTCCCCAGGGTTGGGCGCAAAGAGGAACTTCACGCGATCCCGCCCCCGCGGGCCAAGCTCGCCCCGGTCCTCGACCACCAGTTTCAGCCCCGCCTGCGCGAGGCCCAGGTCGCGCAACGTGCCGTCGATCTTTTTGGCCAGCGTTCGGGCCGACCGACGGCGCCGTTCGGCCAGGGCGTCCGCGATCTCGTTCAGCTTCGCCTGCGCCGCGGCCACCGCCGCCTGACGACCGGCCAAGCCCTCTTCGAACGAGCCGAGGTCGGCAAGCTCACCCGACAGCGCCGCCTGTCGCAGCAGAGCCGCCTCGACCGATCCGCCGTGTTTGCGAATCAGCCGCCCGATCACGTGCAGCCGCTCTTCGATCGCGGCCAGGCGCTCGGGATCGAAACGGACGTGACCCGACAGCCTTCCCAGATCGGCGGCGACGTCCTCGACGAGTGCCTGGGCGTTGCGCAGACGTTCGGCCAGCGGCGCCAGGGACGGATCCAGCTGCGCCAGATGTTCGAGGTCACGCGCCACCGTCGCGATGCGATCGCCGGCAGCGCCGTCAGCTGAATAGAGTGCTTCTTCGCCACGGTTGTAAACCGCAAGGAATTTCTCCGCGCCGCGCACGCGCTCGCGCTCGGCTTTGAGCGCATCGTCTTCGCCCGGCTGCAGAGCGGCTTCGTCGAGCTCGGTGAGTTGAAAACGGAGGAAGTCTTCGCGTTCGGCCCGAGCGCGCGCTTCGGTGGAGAAGCTTTCGAGATCGCTCTGCGCCGCAACCAGAGTCTGGTGTGCCGCCTGCGCGCCTTCGAGCAGCTCCTCGTTTTCGGCAAAGGCATCGAGGATGGCGAGCTGACTCTCGGGATCCATCAACGACTGCTGATCGTGCTGTGACGTGATGTCGACGAGCGTGCCGATGCTGCTGGCGAGCTCACCCACCGTGGCGACGCTGCCACCGAGCTGCACCCGGCCGCGGCCCGAACGAGCCACCAGCCGCCGAACCGCGAGGCCGTCGTCATCGACGGTGCGGCCTTCGCCCACCAGATGCGTGCGCAATGGCCATCTCTCGGGCAGATGAAAGACGGCTTCGACCTCGGCTTCATCGCGACCGGCGCGGATGAGCTCGGCGCTGGCCCGACCGCCGCGCAAGAGCGCCAGAGCATCGACCAGGATGCTCTTACCAGCCCCGGTCTCGCCGGTGATCACCGTGAGCCCAGGACCGAGCTCGAGCTCGACCGAATCGATCAAAGCAAAGCCAGAAATGCGCAGCCAACCCAGCATGTGACGTCCTCGCAGGCAGTGGGGAAAGAGACGGGAGCCTATCGCAGGCCGGCGCTTATCGTCGCGCGCGGGCGGGAGTTACCCCGCGCGCTCACCCCAGGCCAACTTTTGCCGCAGGATCGTGAAGAACGGACTTCGCGGCCTGAACGTGCGCAGCGGACGCTCCGCCTTGCAGACCTCGATCGAGTCCCCGGGCCCGAGCTCGCGGCTCCACTGTCCATCGATGGTCACGGTGACAGGGGTCGGCGCGCGGTTGGTGACGACCACGTGCGAATCCGGCCGGACGACGACCGGCCGATTGGTCAGCGTGTGCGGACAGATCGGCGTCATCACGATGGCCTCGAGATCAGGCGTGAGGATCGGGCCGCCGGCAGCCAGGTTGTAGGCCGTCGATCCGGTCGGCGTCGATACGATGAGGCCGTCGGCGCGATAGCGGGAGACCGGCACGCCATCGAGCTCGGCCGACAGATCCAGCAGACGGGCAATCGAACGTTGGGTGATGGTCGCTTCGTTGAGCGCCGGCGGACACTCGATGAGCTCGCCATCCGCGCGTGCCTGCACCCGCAGCCGCATCCGTTCGTCGATCGCGCCCTTTCCCGCGATGGCGTCCTTGACCGCCTGTCGCGCCTCGCCGAGCGCGTAGTGAGTGAGGAAGCCGAGGCCTCCGAGGTTGATTCCGAGCAACGGAACGCCGTGATCGGCAACGAGACCGGCGCCGGTGAGAAAGGTGCCGTCGCCGCCGAGGACCACGAGCACGTCGATCACGGCGCCGAGCTCGCTTGGGCCGACGACGCGCGCGGCGGGGTGCATGCCAGCGCTCTCTTGCAGCACGGTCGCAGTCGATCCCTCAGCCAGCAGGCATTCGGTCAGCTCGGCGCCGACCTGCATCGCTTCGGGTTTGCCCCGCTTCAACAAGAATCCGAATCGCATCCCGACGCGAGTATGGCACGACGTCTCGCCGCGCCGACGAGGCGCCACGGGGGACCGGAAAACACCGCACACAAAAAAGGCCGGATCTCACGATCCGGCCCGTCGGCTCACAGCACGAAGAAGGATGTCAGGCGGGCGTCAGCTCGTAGAACAGGGTGATGCTGAGGCAGTGAAACTCGCGGTCGGAGCTTTGCGTGACGACCTTGTCGAGCACCTTGGCGCGCGGATTGTCGCGCAGCCAGCGGGTGAGAACTTCCCCGAGCTCTTCACGATCCTTCGCCTTCGTCGCCGTGAAAACCTTGGCCCCCAACATCGCGTGCCTCCTTTTTGAGCCGTAGCGCTCGATCGACCCCTGGTCCACCGGGCGTCCCACCGCCTAGGTGGGGGCATGTGTCATATCGTGGCACACACCCGCTTGCAACTTCATTTATTGGTCAGATCAGTTACATAAAATAGTAGTTCACAAAGAACTCTCATGCCCGCGTTCGGTAACACGACCGTTCAAATTTGCGGGTCTATATTTTCTGCCACCAAGCGCCGTGAGACGCCTTCTCTTACCTCATTCAATTGGATGGCGCCCGGAGCCGGCCATTTCCTTTCCGCTCGCGGCCCGTGAAAGATTCCTGCTCCCCGAGACCCCCGTCCGCTCCCGTCGTGTGCGCAGGGCTTGACCGGTGCGCTTGGGGGTGTTTTATTTCGCGGTCCCGTTTTCAGGCACCGGCCCAAGTGGTGGCTGGCGCCTGCCGATGCGGAACTCACGAGGGGCGTTCAGACCGGGTCTGTCCCGGAACCGCCTCACACCCATCATCTGGAAAGTCGACCGGAGGACTGCTTGGAGACACTGCTCGGACGCCCATTGGAAGTTGAGGTTCGGGACTCCATCGAAAAAGCGATGAAGATCCTGAAACAGAAGATGTCCAAAGAGGGCATCCTGCAGGAGATCAAGCGCCGCCGTTACCACGAGAAGCCCTCGGTCAAGCGCAAGCGCAAGATGCGCGAGGCCCGCAAGCGGCGCCGCCGCGAAGCCAAGCGCCGCGTGAGCCGCTGAATCGCCAGCTGAAAATCGGTCTGGCGGACGTCTCGTAAGAGCCCGCCGGACCGTCCTCACGCGTGCCCAGGTGACCCGCCCGCGTTCAAAGTCGTCTCCAAAAGGGCCCGCCCGTGCGGGTCCTGGCGCCGTCGTTCCGGGCTCGCTTGCCGCCAAGCCGGCTGCCGCACAAGCTGGGCGTCCGCCTTCGCGTGGACAGACCAAGCCGGGAGGCGCGCGCAAGGCACGCCGCCAGGTGTCCGCTCCCGACTGGAGTGCCGCCACGCGCAGCGCGCTGGCAGGTACCTCGGGAAGCGACGCGTTCCTGCCCGGCGGGTGCCCGGGAATCATGCCGATCGGCACCGCCGGCGAGACCTCGCACGTGGTGCCGCTGTTTCAGGTCTCGAACTTCAGCTACCCGGACGCCGCTGCGGCCGAGGAAGCAGCGGAAGGTCGAGCGTTTCTTTATGGTCGTCACGGCAGCCCGACCGTGGCAGCGCTGGAAGCGGCGCTCGCCAACCTGGAAGGCGCCGAAGCCGCGCTCGCCTTTGGCTCGGGCATGGCCGCGCTGGGAGCGGTGTTGCACGCGCTCGGCAGCGACGGCGAGGTGCTCGCCTCGGCCGGCATTTACGGCGGCTCGACCGAGCTCATCTACGAGCTGGCCCGCGGCACCAGCAGCACCGCCCGGTTCGTTCCGGCCTGGGACGTGCGCGCCGTCGCCGCGAGCTTTCGCCCCACCACGCGGGTCCTGCTGGTCGAGACGTTTTCCAATCCGCTCTTGCGCGCCGCCGACCTGCCCGAGCTAGCGAAAATCTGCCAGGCGCGTGACGTCGCGCTCGTGGTGGACGCCACCATCTCGACGCCGCTCGACGGCTGGGTGATGCGCGCCGGGGCCAACGTGGTCGTGCACAGCCTCTCGAAGTACGTCGGCGGGCACGGCGATCTCATCGGCGGCTCGTGCGCCGCCAGCGCCGAGCTCATCGCCAAGATTCGCAAGTATCGGACCCTCGGCGGCGCGACGCTGGATCCGTTTGCGGCGTGGCTTGGGTTGCGGGGGCTGCGCACGCTCGCCGTCCGCTGGCAGCGACAGTGCGAGACCGCAGCTCGCCTGGCACGCGTGCTGGCTCGGCATCCGGCCGTGCGCGAGGTTTATTACCCCGGCCTCGCCGGACATCCGGACCGGGCGTTGGCGCGCAAGCTGACCGGCACCGACGCCCCCGTGGCCGTGGTCTCGTTCACGGTCAAGGACGGCAAGGCCGCGCGCAAGGTCTACGATCGCGTGCGCCTCATCGCCCGCGCGGCCAGCTTCGGCGAGACCAATTCGCTGCTTACCCACCCGACCACCTTTTCTCATAGGGGGGTGCCCGCGGCCGAACGTGCGCGGCTCGGGATCGACGACAGCTTGCTACGCCTCTCGGTCGGTCTCGAGGACGCGCGCGACCTCGAAGCCGATCTCAAAGCCGCCCTCGGCGGTGCAAGCGCGCCGGAGAGCCGATGAGCCAGGGATCTTTCATGGAACTGCAGGTCGAGCTGCCCACCGAGGTCGCCGAACTGGTGGCCGCCGAGCTCGGCGAGCTTTGCGGGGGCGTCGAGCTGCGTGACGCTGACACCATCTTTCCGACCGCCCGGGATCGCACCGCCGTGGTGGCCCTGTGCGAACCCGACCAGGTTGCCGACGTGCTGGCCGCGACCGAAGAGGTGCTGGCCACCGCTCGTTCCGCCGGCACCGAGGTCGATCCGGTCACCATCCGCCAGAGGGCCGCGCACGAGGACGAATGGCGCGACGTCTGGAAACAGTTTTTCCGCACCACGCGCATCGGCCAGCGCTTCGTGGTTCGACCGAGCTGGGACAACGATCCGGCCAGCGGCACGATTCGCCCCGGTGACCACGTGATCGAGCTGGATCCGGGACGCGCGTTCGGCACGGGCGCCCACCCTTCGACCCGCCTCGTGATCGCGGCACTCGAGATCCTCGCCAGCGGAGGCGAGGCACCACGAACCTTCTTGGATCTCGGCTGTGGCTCCGGGATCTTGTCGATTGCGGCCCGCCGCCTCTGGCCGCAGGCGCAGGGTCTTGCCGTCGACAACGATCCCGAAGCGACGGCGTGCACTGACGAGAACCTCGAGCGCAACGGTGTCACCGGGATCGCCACCCGGACGGGAACCCTCGCCGCCGTCCCGGAGAGCTTCGACGTCGTGCTGGCAAACATCCAGCGCGACGTGCTCGAGCTCATCGCGGCGGAGGTACCGGCGCGCCTTGCCCCGGGCGGTCGGCTGGTGCTCTCCGGCCTGCTCACGGGCGACGCGGATCCGGTGAAAAGCGCCTATCTGGCGCTTGGCCTGCGTTTCGTCAGCCGCAGCGACGAAGGCGAGTGGTCGAGCCTGGTCTTCACCAAGGAGGCCTGACATGGCGTCGCGGCTCTTCGTGCCGCCCGACCGACTGCAAGGCGATCGCCTCACCCTCGACGATGAGGGCCATCGTCACCTGCGTGTCTTGCGGGTGCGACCCGGCGACCCGGTCAGTCTCTTCGACGGCGAGGGTTGGGAGATCGAGGCCGTCGTCGAATCGGTGGACGCGCGCTCGACGGTGCTGCGCCTGGGACAGAGGCGACAGCGCCAAGGTTCGCCTCGTCCCGTTGTCTTGCTGCAGGCGATCCCGAAAGGCGAGCGCATGGACTGGCTGGTGCAGAAGACCACCGAGCTCGGCATCGCGCGCATCGTCCCGGTGGTAACCGCAAGGGGGGTGGTGCAAAAGGGCGACGGCGGGCGCGTGCGCCGCTGGCGAACCATCGCGCAGGAGGCGGCCAGGCAGTGCGGCCGCGCGGATCTGCCCGTCATCGACGAGCCGCGAACGCTCGCCGAGGCGCTGGTCGAAGCGTGGCAAGGCAGCCGCTTCGTCGCGTGGGAGGGCGAGACCACACGGCCGCTGCGCAAGTCGCTATCCGGACAGGAGATCGCGGTCACCCTGCTGGTCGGTGCCGAGGGTGGACTGCAAGTGCAGGAGGCGGCAGCGGCCGAGTCCGCGGGGTTTCTGCCGGTGAGCCTCGGCCCGCGGATCCTTCGTAGCGAGACCGCCGCGGTCGTGAGCGTGACGATCGTTCAGAGCGCGCTGGGCGCCCTCGATTGAACGCAGGTCAAACGCGCGAGAGCCCTGTCCACGGGTTGCCGTAAGGCGCGCCGGGGAGCCCCATGGCCCGGCAGAGCTCGCCGAGAACGCCGGTCGAGGGTTTGCCAGCGCTGGGCGCACAGTGGCCGGTCACGAAGTGGCCGCCGGCGCTACCCGCCAGCATCCACGGCATCTTGTGAGCAAAACGCCCCACGCCGTCGCTGATGTTGCTGGCCCAGAGGATCGCGCTGTCATCGAGCAGCGTCCCGCCTTGCACGGGTGACTCCTTGAAAAGGGCGATGAGCTCGGCGAAGCGTTCCATCAGCCACTTGTCCACGATGATCTTGTGATTGATCCCGGCCAGAGTCGGATTCTCCGCGAGGTCCGCCCAGTTGCGAAAGGCTGATTTGTAACCTGTACCGCGCGCGGGGATCCCGGGCACGAACTGACCGAAGTCGACGTTGGCGCCGGTCCCGTGTGACAGCTGCAGCGTGACCACGCGGTTGAGGCCACAGCGGAACGCGGCCACCGCAATCTGAAACTGCGCCCGCAGCAGCTCCGGGAACTGCGCGCTGGTGGGGGCGATGCGAACCGGCGGGGCACCGGCACATGTCATGGGCATGGCGCCGTCCAACCGGGCGAGCTGTCGTTCGAGATCGCGCACGCCGATCATGTGCAATTCGATGGCAGCCTTTTCCTCGCTCCCCATGCGGGTCCGCCAGCGCTCGAGGCTCTTGCCGACGACGTCGAGCATGCTTCGGCGCTCGCGCACCAGCTTGCGCGCGGCATCGGTCGAAGCGCCCGCGAACAGCTCCTGGTAGATGGCGAGAGGATCCTGCAGCGGCGCCACCGCCTGACCCGCCCCCGCCCAGAAGCAGCGCGAGGCACCGAGGTTTCCATTGGCTCGCGGCGCAGGGCCGTCGACCACGCCAAGAGGCAACGTCGGCGGGTTCGTGCCCGCCACGGCTTTGCCGATGACCTGGTCCACCGTGGGTCCGTTCGGCTCGGGGTAAAGCGCCGCCGTGGTGTCCGGCAGGCCATAGAACATCGTCGCGTACGACTCGACGCCGCGTTCCTTCTTGTAAGAAGGATTGGTCAGGTCAGGCAGCACCGTCAGATCGGTCACGTGCGCCGCCAGCGGGGTGAGCGTGGGCGGCAACGGTCGAAACGACAGCGGCCCCGGCGCCTCGGGTCGCCAGGTCGGCTGGTGGAAGCCCTGCGGCTGCGCGACGATCATGAGGTTGCGACGGCCCGGCTGAGCGTGTGCGCGCTCGGCGGCGGTCAAGGGCAAGCAGGCGACGCCAAGGCCGAGGTTGCGGAGGAACTCACGACGGCGCCACCCGAGCAGGCGGGCCTGGCGAGCTTCACGTCCTTGCGTGGGGCTGTTGTCGAGCGGCTTCATTGCACGATCTCCTGCAGGGAAGGCAGCCGATGGGTGAAGGCTCGGGTCTGGGTCAATGCGAGCAGAAGCTCACGCAGATCGACACTCGGTCCCGCTGCACGCAAGGCGGCCGCCACGGCCGGCTCTTCGCTGTCGATCTCCCTGCGGAAGAGCTGATAGCGGAGCAGATGCCGGGTGAGGCACGTCTGCACCTGCGAGCTTGTGGCCAGGATTTTTCCCAGCTCGATGGCGTTGGCAAAATTGCGCTCACCACCGTCGAGCGTGATGCGGCCGCTGGCGTCGACGGGTTTGCCGTTGTCGGTCTCGCGGTAGACGCCGATGGCGTCGTAGTGCTCGAACGCGAAGCCGATGGAATTGATCAGGGAGTGACAAGGCCGGCACTCGATGTGGCCGGTGTGCTGCTCGACCATCTCGCGCGTCGTCTGTCCCGGGCGCAGCTCCGTCGGCAAAGCGGGGATGTCGATGCCAGCGGGCGGTTCGAGGTCGAAGCACATGAGACGCCGAAGCACGGTGATGCCTCGGTGGATGGGACTGCTCAGGCGCGCGTCGGCGTGCGCGGCCAGAAACGCGCCTCGCGTATGCAAGCCCGCGCGCTGTTTGGGATCGAGGGCGACCTCTTGCGAGCCTGAGCCGCCAGCGACCGTGACGCCATAAAGTGGGCCGAGCGCAGGCGGCAAGACCGCGCGAGACGAACCGAACAGCGAGGCGAGTCTGCCGTCGGCAGCGGCACTCGAGATGACGCCGGCGGCAAAGGCATCGGATTCGGCGAGCAGCAGGGCCGGCGTCGCCGGGGTGTAGAGCGGATGGACCTCGCTGTCTTTCCAGCGCTCGGCCAGAGCGTCGGTGAAAAACCACTGCCGCTGAAACTCGCCGATACCATCGCGCGAACGCGGGTCCGCCAGCATGCGACGGACTTGCTGGGCCAGTACGGCGTAGTTGCCGAGCTCGCCCGAAGCGGCGGCTGTGAAGAGTGCCTCGTCGGGCATCGAAGCCCAGAGCAGATAAGAGAGGCGCGAGGCCAGCTCCCAGCCGTCGAGCGCGATGAGCCCGCCTTGCACGCGGGGGCGCCCGGGATGTTCCCAACGATAGTGAAAGTCGGGCAGCTGCAGGACCGTGGCGATGACGACGCGAAGGGCATCCTGGTAGCTGGCGGCAGGCGCGGCTGTGGAAGGCGCGGCTGTGGATGATCGCTGTTTGCGATAAAGGCCGATCAGGTCGTCAATCTCCTCGGCGGTCACCGGGCGGCGAAAAGCGCGGCGGCTGAAAACGGCAATGAAACGCTCGGCGCAGCCGTCGGCCGCAGCCGCATCGGGGGCGGCGCAGCCAGCAGGCATGAGTTGCGCCAGTCGTTCGACGGCGACGCGAGCGATCGCCTCGGCGGCGTGCAGGATCCGCTGAGCGTCGGCCTGGGTCGACAGGTGACCGCCCACTTGAAAGCCAGACTGCCCGTACCAATCGTTCGGCAGCAAAGCCAAGGCGGCCTCGGGAACGGGAGCGCCGATGAGCTCCCTCACGGTGTTGCCGAGCTCGACGCGCGTGAGGCGACGCAGAGGTCGGCGCCCCGGAACGACGTTCGCGATCGGAGGCGGAGAGCCGCCCGCCCCCCCGGGTCCACCGCCCGCGCCTGCCATGTGGCCGCCCGCGCCTGCCATGTGGCCGCCAGCGCCTGCCGTGTGGCCGCCAGCGCCCCCGGCCCCCCCGTCGATGACGCCCGCGGTGCCGCCCGTCGCGACAGGTCCGCCGTCGGTGCCCACCCGTCCGCCCGCTCCGGAATCGGCGCCGGGCTGAACCCCGCCCGACCGGCCCGAGCCACACCCCTGCGGTAGGAGGGCGACCATGACGAACATCCAGGGAGTCAGTCGGGGACGATCTGGCTTCAACGCAACCTCCATCGGTGTTGCAGTCTACGACTTTGGGACGAAAGGTTCCGCCGCACTGACCCCAGCCGCGACCGTTGCCGGGATGGACTCGGACGAGAAGCGTCGATTCACGCGGCTTTCCGTGACGGACATTCTTGCGACCGAGCCGGAAAGCTTCGGGAGCCGTCGCCGTCAGCCGGGTACATGCGCGTCAGACCCGCGATGGTCGCCGCTTTCTCGGCGGGGCGACGAGGAGAAACTTGCTTTGCCAAAACCCGGTTCGCACAATGGCCGCCGTGGCTGGTTACGCCGGTTTCTATGCATCGCCCGAGCCGACGCCGACGATTCCGGAAGAGCGCGTCCTGCGCGTCCGGGCGGCCAGCTTTCCGCGCCGCCTGGCGGCCGCCCTCGCCGACAGCCTCCTCATAGCCGGTGTCGCGGCCCTGGTCACCGTGATCGCCGCGATGGTGCTCCAGATCCCGCTGCCCCGGAGCAAGGAGATCGGTCCCGACCTGCTGGTCGCCGGCCTGCTCGATCGCAATCCGATGGCGGTCGGCGCGGTCGGCCTCTATTTCGGCCTGGGTGGCCTCTATCAGATCTACCTGGGCGGCATGGTCGGTCAGACCCTCGGCAAACGCTGGTTCGGGCTGCGTGTGATCTCGGTCCGCGGCTTGGCGCCTAGCCCGGCCCGCTCGATCGCTCGCTACCTGGCGATGTTGATCTCGGTGCTTCCCGCGGGGCTCGGGTTCTTCTGGTGCCTCTTCGATCGCGAGCGAAGGGCCGCTCACGATCATCTGGTCGGCACCTACGTCATCTTCGACGACTGACGATCGTGCCAGGCTCAGCCCTCGAGCCCGATTTGGTCTCCCGGCGCGTCTCGCCGGTTTTGCCGCGATTCTCGCCGGTTCTGCGGCGATTCTCGCCTCTTTTGCGGCGATTCTCGCCAATCGACGACGACGAGCTGGCAGCCTGGTGGCAGCGGACCGGCATGGCGGCGCTGGATCTACAACGCGCACGCGCTCGGCACCGGGCTTACGGCGGCAGCTTCGATACGGCGCTGCTCGAGCTCGATCTCGTCGACGGCGCGGCCCTGCGCCTCTCGTTGGCCGAATGTTCCGGCCTGGTCGTTCCGCCGCCCGAGACGCCGTGGCTGGATCGGCCACCCGCCCTCGCCACGCACCTCATGGACGAGCCAGTCTCGCGCCGTCTTTGGGCGCTGTCGGTCGATCGCCAAGCGGATCGCCTGCTGCTCGCGGTCGCCCCGAACGCCGACCTCGACACCCTCGCCGAGTGGGCCCTGCGTGAACATGCCTGCAGCGCTCGATTTGCCCTATTGCCCGAACTGACCTTCCAGGCGCTCCTGGCAAGAGTCCACGGCACCACGATGCCAGGGCGGTTCCTGCGCCTCGCAGCCCGCCGCCCAGCCGAGGTCGGCATCGCGGGCTACGGCACGCGTCCCGACCGACCCGTCGCCTGGCGCCGGCCGATAGCCCCGCCGCCGGCGGAGACCGGCCCGACCGTCGTCCTGCCCGAACCGCAGTCCGAGCCCGATATCGACGTCACCGAAGATCTGACCGAGACCGGCTTTGCGACGCCCACCTCGCTCACCGGCATTGTCATGGTCGAGCCGCCCGAGCCGATCACCGTCGTCTCGCCCGGGACCCTGGCGGGCCTCATCGAGCAGGCCCTCGAGACCGCGCCCGGAGATGCCGAACGCCCCGCCCGCCTCGCCGCGCTTCGCCCGCACCTCGCCACCGCCGAGCTCGTCCTCGTGCTGGCCGACTGGCGCGCGCGCGCTGCCACCGCCGGCCTCGACGCGCGACCCGCCATCACCGCCCTGGCCGAGGTGCGCGACGCGGGCGCCATCCCCGACCTCATCGCCGCCATGGACGCGCCCGACCCGATGGTGGCCGAGGCGGCCCGCGCGGCCCTGCGAACCATCACTCTGCAGGACTTCGGGGGATCCCGATGGCGCTGGACTCTCTGGTGGCGAACCTGGGGGAAAAAGCATCGCGTCGAGTGGCTGCTGGAGGCGCTGGACGCGCCCGACGCCGACCGACGGGTGCAGGCGGCGAGCGAGCTCGAGGCGATCTCGGGGATCTACGTCGGCTACCACTTCGACCTCGGCAAACGCG
>JANNNO010000262.1:0-15041 GCA_031398585.1 Myxococcales bacterium
GGTCGAACTTGGCCGGGTCGAACTCGTCGAGCTTGAACTCGAGATCCATCGGCAAGTTGTGAATGCCGAAGATCTCACGAACCATTCGCTTGACCGTGTTCTGTTCCATGCCCTCGAGGCGGCCATCGGCATGAGCCGCGCCCATCAGGAGCTCGGCGACCTGGTAGATGCGATCTTTCATCGCATGGCTCCCCATGGTGCTCGGTCGGCGGCCGGCGCCTTCGCCCTCGCGCGAGCTGGCGCAGTTGCAAATGGGGAGACCGCGTTACCGTTCAGTATCACCCCTCGATGGGAAGCCAGAACGCGGGAGTCGTCAAGGATCCCGGACCGCTGGGGTCGCACGGGGTCCGGAGGCGGCGACGGGGGGCGCTGCCTCGCCGATCATCGCCTGGCACTCGGCGGGCAGCGCCGGCAGCGGTGGCGGCGGGCGCGGTACCACGGGCGGACGCGGCGTGGGAGGGGGTGGCGGCGGCTCGCGTAGACGGCGCGCCTCGGCTTCGAGGGCACGCGCGACCTCATCGCAACCGTCGCCCGGACCGATGGGCGTCTGGGCCTCGCAGGCGCCGCTGCCGGTGGGACATTTCAGCCGGGCGTGCAGGTGGTCGTGGTGATAGGTCCACGGGCGCACGACGCGGAGGAACTCGCGGTTCTTGCGCCGCCGCTTACACATGGCGTCCTTCACCAGCGGATTGACGAAGACCCTATCGACCGCAGGATCGAGCGCCGCCAGCTCGACCAGTCGATCGACCTTCGGCCCCCACTCCTTCGTGAAGGCGCGCGCCTTGAGGTCGACCACAACCGGCGGCATCATCTCCTCGCGCTCCTTGGCCGAAGGCTTGCGACGTTTCATCCAGGGGGGTGTGGTGAAGCCGATGTCGACGTCGAGCCCCGACTGATGGCTGCGATGGCCGTAAGGCGTGGGCCCGCCGCGAGGCTGCGAGAGATCGCCGATCAGCAGCGGGCCGATCCCGCTTTTTCGAGCCGACGCGGCCAGACGGCGGATGAACGCGATGAGCGCCGGGTGGCCGAACCGTCGATGCCGGTCGAGGTGAAGCACCTCCCAGTTGGGACCTGAAGCGGGCAACGCGGTGGCGCCGATGACGCAACCGTTGGCATACGCCCCCACCGCGCGCGGCGTCTTGTCGGCAAGAGGCGAGCGGAAGCGACTGAAGGCGGCAGCGCGCTTTTTGAGTGCCTCGGCTGGGGAGATCGGTGGCGGCGGCGGTGTTGCCAGCGAAGGGGGCGCGAGGCCCTTTTGCGCCGCGGCCGGGTGGGCGGCAGGCGGCGATCCCGCATCGACCGCCAATCCCTGCAGAGAGAGCGCCGCCAGCACGGTCATGGAAGCTGACACGGGGGCGGGCACGACGGTGTATGACCATACCCGATCGCGCGCTCGCCCCGAAGTCCTGGCCAGGGCGCGCCCCACCCCACCCCCCCCCGCATGAAACCCGCCGCCAAGCCCCACCGCCCCTCAGCCGCCCCGACCTCGGGCAAAGCCGTCGCTCGCAAGGCCGCCGCTCGCCAAGCCGCCACTGGCCAAGCCGCGCCCGATGGAGACGCAACAGCGGCCCCGCCGCTTCCGGATCGTGGATCTTTCCTCGCGCCCCCCGACGTGACGCTGGCGGCCGCCCTGCGCGGGCGCTTCCCGGATCAGAGCTGGTCGGCGCTGCGACGCCTGTGCATCTCGGGTAAGATCAGCATCGGCGGCGAGACGGTGACCGACCACGCGGCCCGCCTGACGGGCGGTGAGACCATCGAATGGCGCATGAGCGCGCGCGACGCCCGCCGGGCTGGTCGTCCCAGCGTGCGCATCGTGCACGAGGACGTGCACCTCGTCCTCATCGACAAGCCCCAAGGGGTCTCGACGGTGCCCTTCGACCGCAAGGAGACCGGCACCGCGCTCGATCTGATTCGCGACGCCTGGCGGTTGCAGGGCCGGCGCGCGACGGCGACCCCGCTTTACGTCGTCCATCGCATCGACAAGGACACGTCGGGTCTGGTGGTCTTCGCCAAGACCAAACTCGCCGAACGCGGCCTGCACCAGGTCTTCAAGAATCATCTGGCCGATCGCACCTACCTGGCGGTCGCGCATGGTGATGTGCGGTCGCAGCGGATCGAATCGCGGTTGGTCCCGGATCGCGGCGACGGGATCCGCGGCAGCTTGCGTGCGCCGCAGGCGAGCGAGCAGGGTCAGCTCTCCGTCACGAACGTCGTCGCGGAGCAGCCCCTGCGAGGCGCCACGCTCTGCCGGGTCCAGCTCGAGACCGGGCGCACTCACCAGATTCGAATTCACCTGTCCGAAGCGCACCATCCGCTGGTCGGTGAGACCGTCTACATTCGCGATCTGCTGCGCGCCGGCGGCAAGCCGATATCGTCACCGCGGCTGCTCTTGCACGCCCACACCCTCGGCTTCGAACACCCCATCACGCGCGCACGCCTCGCCTTCGAAAGCCCACTGCCGCCCGATTACCTGGAAGTGCTCGAGCGCCTGCGGCGCTGAGTGCGAGCCGAGTTTCGCTCAGCTGACTTTGAAGGGCTCCCGTGAGCTCAGCTCACGACTTGAAGGGCTCCCGTGAGCTCAGCTCACGACTTGGAGGGCTCCCGTGAGCTCAGCTCACGACGAGCGGCCAGCTCTGACCGGCAAGGTGCGGGGCCAGGCCACGAAGGCCGTCGCGCATCTGCAAGATGGAAATGCGACGGCGCGGATCGCGCAGCAGCCCGGCGCCCAGCAGCTGCGCCAGCGGGGCAAAACGTGGATGGCTCGCCAACATCGCCAATCGCGGCGGGTTGCCGTCGTGACCGAGGTGCGCCTGAATCAGCGCGGGCAAGCTCTCGGCTTCGAACAGCGGGCGCCCGGTCAACAGTTCGAAAGCAAGGCAGCAGTAGGCATAGACGTCGACCGCCGCAGGTCCGGTCGAATAACGAAAGACGCCAGCGTCCCAGACTTCGGGCGCGCCGTAGTAGGGGCTGGCGCAACCGGGGCGCACCTTGCGTCCGGCCAGACCGAAGTCGACCAGCACCGGCGTCGGTGCCACCCCTTCGGGTGAGACCAGCCGCGAGCCGGTGAGCCCCTGGGTCTCGCGCAAGATGATGTTGCCGGGTTTGACGTCGAGGTGGCCCATGCCCCCCGCGTGCATGACGTCGAGGCCGCCGGCCACGCCCTCGAGGATGGAAAAGACGAACGCGACCGAGAGCTCGCGTTTGTCGATCACACGCTCGAGATTGGGGCCGTGGACCAGCTCCATCACCAGGATCGGTTTGGGACGTGCCCGCGCATCGAAGGTCACGAAGCCGGCCAGGTTGGAGTGCGGCGGCAGCGTCAACAACGCGCCTGCCTCCTCGCGAAAGAGCTGCAGGAACTGGTCTTCGCTCAACGTGTGGGCGTTTTGACCGTCGAACGAGGGGATCTTGAGCGCGTAGCTTTCGGCGTCGTCGTCGTGGCGATCTTCGGCACGACGAGCGACGAAGACGGATCCGCCGCCGCCCATGCCGATCGGTCGCAAGACGTAAAAACCGCCAACCGTGCGCGAGGGAGGCAGCCAGGTCGGCAGGCGCAAACGCTCGCTCGTGCCGATCGGGGCCCAGTCGACCGAAAACTCCATCGAGGCTTCGGGCGGCAACGCACCCAGGCGCGCCAGGACCATCGCCACCACATCGGCGATGCCGCCCGGCAGATCGATGCGTGCAACGTCCATCGCGTGCTGGACCTGCCGACGCAGGTTGCTCTGCAGATCGGGGCCCAGACGATCCACCGCGACCGAAACCTCCCGGATGGCCGTTGCGATGGTTGGGGTCCCCTGCCCGCCCGGCAGCCCCAGCCGCCGGCGTGCTCCTGCGCAGAGCTGCGCCACGTACTGCAGCGTCTCTTCCAGCAGCTCCAGCGCCGACGAAGCTTCACCCGCCCGCAACGAAGCCAGCGAGCGGGCGCGGCCCAGCCGTCCCAGCGATCGCGCGATGCCGAGCAGCCCGCGCCGCAGTCCCTCGACCCGCGGCGAGATCCCGGGCGGCAGGGTCGCGCCGAGCCCCGCGAAGGCATCGATGATGGAGCGGTCGGCCGGGCCCGAAGCACCCGCCACCAGCAGCCGCGCGACCTCGGCCGAGGCGCGCATCATCTCTTTCACGTCGGGCGCCATCGAGGCTTCGGCAAGCACCTCGAGGTCGGCCGGGCTGCGAACTTTGCCAGCGATGGCGATGAGCACGTCGGACAGCTCGCACAGCTCGTCGCGCACCAGAGCGTCGCAGGCGCGTGCCAGCGCCGCCCCCAGGGTACGGCGTAGCGGCGACGGCGGGTCGGCCTCGACCCGGTCGAGCAGCACGCGCAGCGCCTTGAGTCGCCGCTCGCGGTGCCGCAAGCCTCCCCCCTCGTCGGCACCCGCGATCTCGACGTCTTGAAGATGCAGCAGCGTGCGCAGCCGGCGCAGGCGCCAGACCGGATGCTCGATGTTGGTGCTCACGATCGGCTGCTCCTCGCGGGTGAGCAGCCAGCGACCGAGCCGCTCGAGCAGCTCGCCTGGAGCGCCGGCACCGGGCGCGCTCGCTTCGAGGCCACAGACGGTCAACAACTCGGCCAGCGTCGAACTTTCGAGCAGCCCCCGGTCGAGCTCGCGCAGACAGAAAAAAGCCCGCTGTCGCTCCTGTCGGCTGGTCTCGCCCAGCTGCTCGAGCTCGGTCATGGTGCCGCGCGCGGCCCCGAGCGCAATCTCTGCGAGCGGCCGCAGCTCGCGTCCTTCAGCGAAGGCGAGCAGCGCGCTCGACAGATGCCGGGTCAACGTCTGCGGCAGCGTCTGTTCGTCCTCGGCCAGATCGTCGGCGAGCGCCGCTCGCAGCGCCGCTAGACCGTCGTCGTTGGTGGCCGGCGCCGCTCGCAGCCGGGCCCTCGCCCGGCCCGCGGCGTAGAGGCCAAATTCGCCCCCCACGTGCTCGCGCCGAACATCGACCAGCGCCTCCAAGACTTCCAGATCCCCGCGCTCGACCAGATTGACGAGCAGCTCTTCGGCCGCCTCGGGCTCCTCTTCGCCAGCGCGTCCCAGGCCGTAGACCATGGCGACGTTGATGCCGGGATCGCGGCGAGCGAGATCGCCGAGCACGAGATCCTTGCAGCGTTTGAGCGCGTTCTGCGGATCGTGAGCGATGCTGGCCGACAGCGAAGCGGCCGCGCGCCGCCATTCCGTCGAACCGTGGTTGGGCGTCAGCACGCGGAGGATCTCGTCTTGCCGCGAGGGATCCGCGCCACAGAGCAGACCGCGCGCGGTCGCCACGTGTCGCCAGACCAGCGACTCGCGATCCGCCAGCAGGCGCGCAAAGGCCGCGCGCACATTCGGGCGGTCGAGCACGCGCATGCCGGCGTCGTCCCGCTCCGCGGCGCGACGGGCGGCTTCGCGCGCCGCTCGTTCCAGCAGCCGCGCCGCCAGCCGCCGTGACGGCAGCGCTCCGGTCGATGGGTTGGTCAGCCACTCGCGTTCCAGTTCCGGCCGGGCGAGCAGCGCCAGCGCCAACCGGTCGGGCCCCGTGCCGACCGAGATCGGAAGCCGTAAGGAGAGCGCGACACGGGCCCGCACCACGGGGCCCCCCAGCGCGCGTCGCGATCCGAGCGCAAGCGCGCGCGCCAAGGTGACGAAGGTCGTGGCGTCACCTTCATGCAGCGACTGCAACACCCGCCGGCCGATCTCGCGCTTCTCGGGACCGGCCGGCAGGGCCGACGCGAGCTCGAAGAGGGCGGCGGCCGCCACCGGTTGCGACAACCAATCGAGATCGTCCACGAGGCCACTGGCAAGCGCCACCCGAACACCGGCCAGCAGGGTCTCGGGCGCCACGCCTTCGAGCGGCGTTGGGCGTTCGTCGTCGGCGGCGTTCGCCAGCGCCGCGATGCCTTGCCGCCAGACCGCCCGCCGCTCCTCGGCCTGGCTCAGCTCACCCAGCTGGGCGAGGCCACTCAGATAATCTTGCGCGCCATGCATGAAGGTCTCGCGGGATCGGGCGGTCGGGGCCGAGGGGCCCTCAGTCTACCGCGCCGGCCCGCGCACGCGAAGCGCGTCAGTCGGTCAGAGCGACTCGGTCAGCCTCGATCGCGCGACCGAGGATGGCGCCCCCGCGCGCGGCGAACCAGCCGGGATCGTCGGTGGTGAGGAATCGACGCGTGCCCCGGCGGCCGAGTCGCGTCTCCATCTCGGGGTGACGCCCGAGCCAGTCGGCCAGCCGCTCGGCGACGATCGGCCCCTGGGTGAGCACGGCGGTGCTAGGGGGCAGCACCGCGCGGATGGCGGGCAACAAGAGCGGATAGTGCGTACAGCCGAGCAGAACTCGGGGCGTGCCGACTTCGAGATCGCCGACGTACCGGCGCACGAAGTACTCGACGCCCGGTCCTTCCAGCTCGCCCGCCTCGACCAGCGGCACCCAGAGCGGGCAGGCGATCTGGCGCAGGCGCAATCCCGGCGCCAGCTTGGCCAGCTCGAGCCGATAGGAATCCGAGGCGATGGTGCCAGGTGTGCCGAGCACCACGACGTCGCCGGCAGCCGCGGCAGGCGGCGTGACGCCCGGAATCGCCCCCGGTGGCAGACCGGCCAGCGCCTCGGCCGAAGGACGCACGACCCCCAGCACCCGGCGATCCGGGTAGCGTGAGGGCAGCAACTGCTGTTGCAACGTGCGCAGTGCCCGCGCCGAGGCGGTGTTGCAGGCGAGCACGACCAGAGGGCAGCCCTGCGCGAAGAGGTACTCGACCGCTTCGCGCGTAAAGGACTGGATGGTCTCGAAGCTGCGCGTGCCGTAGGGCGCCCGCGCGCTGTCGCCGAGGTAGAGGTAGTCGTACCCGGGCAGTCGCTCCAACAACGACGCCAGGACGGTGAGGCCGCCGAAGCCCGAGTCGAAGACGCCGATCAAGCTAGTTCGGCGTCCCGGGCTTTGCGCCGCCGGGCGTAGGGGTGGTCCCCGCTGGCGTCGCCCCCGGCGAGGTCCCCGATGGCGTCGCCCCCGGTGGCGTGGTTCCCGAACGCTTGGGCGGATCCGCCGGCTTGCTCTCGAGCGCATCGGGAGACGGGTCGACGATGTGGAATTCCACCCGACGATTGGACTGCCGGCCGATGTCGCTGTCGTTGTCGCCGATCGGCCGATCCATGCCGTGGCCGACGCTGGTGAGGCGTGCTTTTTCCACGCCGCCTTTCGTGGTCAGCCAGCGCGCGACCGAAGCCGCTCGCTTGGACGACAGCGTCTTGTTCATGCGCTTGCCACCCCGGTTGTCGGTGTGACCTTCGATCCTGACCTTCTTGATGTCGGGATTGTCCTTCAGGATCTTCGCCACAGCTTCGAGCAACGTGTTGCTGGCGGGCAGGATGACCGCGCTTCCTGACTTGAACTGGACCTGCTCGGTGATGCGGACCTGGCCCTTTTCCACGCGGGCCAGCGGGCAGCCGTTTTTGGCGATGTCGGTGTTGGCGGGGCCCGCAGCGCTGGGGCACGCGTCTTCCGGATCGCGCACGCCATCGCCGTCGCCGTCGGGGCAGCCCGTGGTCTTGGGGTTGTCGCTCTTTTCGCCGAACTTTTCCGGGCAGGCATCGTCGGCGTCGAGAATGCCGTCCTTGTCGGCGTCGGGCGGCGGCGGTGGGCAGCCGTTGGTCTTCGGATCGTCGGTCTTCACGCCCGCCGTATCGGGGCAAGCGTCGGTCGGGTCGAATACCCCGTCGCTGTCGCGATCGCGCGGCGCCGGGCACCCGTTCATCGCGCGGTTGTCATTGGCGATGCCGGGATCGTCGGGACAAGCGTCATCGCTGTCGTTGATGCCGTCGCGATCCCGATCCGGCGGCAGCGGACAGCCGTTCTTGGTCGGATCGTCAGTGCGTGGCCCGGGAACCGTGGGACAGGCGTCAGCCGCGTCGAGGATGCCGTCGCCGTCACCATCGGGAGGCGCGATCGGCGGCGACCAGGCGATCCGCGCGAGGAATCTGACTTCGGGCGAACCTTTGCTGGGAGAGATCCCGGGACCGGCGCCAAGCCCGATGCGCAGCTGGTCAGCGACCAAGAAGTGCGCGCCGAAGAGAACCTCGGCCGGCGTCGAACGCTTCTTGAGGATGTCGCCGTCGGTGACCTTGGTGAAGGCCGAGAGCTCGGCGCCGAGCATCACCGCGGGCACGGGGCTCACGCCGAGCGCGGCGCCGCCGAACAGCTCGTGGCCGATGCCGTAACCGCCGAACCATTCTTCGGCGATCTGATCGCGGCTGAGGAAGGCGAAGTTGACCGCATAGGAGAAGAGGCCCGCCTTGCCCGCCATCATCAGGCGTGGCATCGCGCGCACGATGGCGTCGCTGGTGTACTGCCCACTGGCGGTAGGGAAAAAGACGTGGGTGCCGACGGCCAGGTTGAACGGATCGCCGTACTCACCGAAGAGCCGCAAATCCAAGGTGGCGCGCACGTCACCGACTTCACCGCCGCCCGGGCCCGGGTAGACGATGCCGTTGATCGGCGGCGACCCGGTACCCTTCTGATCGACAGCGATCGGCAGGTCGACCGCCACCCGCGCCCGGTGGGCCAGGTTGAGGCCGATACCAAGGTGCATGAACATCTGTCGCTCGACGATGTAGCCGGCGTCGAGCGACGTGGCGTCCTTCATCACGAAGGGCTTCTGACTCCAGTCGAACCCGGCGCGCACCGAAGGCCGCAGGTTGCCGCGGAAGTCGAGCGACTCGAGCACGAACCAGTCACTGCCCGGAGTTGCCGGCGTGAAACGGTGAAGCAAGAAGCCCGGCGCCTGCAAGTCCTGCGCGGAGGCGACGGACGGCTCCATCGCCAATCCCAGCGCGAGGGCAGCGGCTCCCCCCAATGCGATCCCCCTGCGGCACCCCGGTCGAGCTGGTCTCGGCATTGTCTCGCGCTCCTTGTGTGGCGGCGCGCGGGCGAGTGACACCCAGCGCCTGCCCGACATTAGACCTCTTGGGCGCGTAAGGTCAATTTGGCCGACGCGAAGGTCATGCGATTGCCGTCCGGGCCTGAAGAGAGCAGCGTCGGCGTGACTCCAAACGGGATCAGTCGGGACCGAGCAGACCGGCCAGAGTGCCCGTCAAACAGGTGGCAAGCGTGCCCGCAACGATCGAGCGGAGCCCGAGGCGGGCGAGATCCCCCCTGCGTTCGGGCACCAGGCCGCCAAGGCCGCCGAGCAGAACCGCCAGCGATCCGAGATTCGCGAAGCCGCACAGGGCAAAGCTCGCGATGCGAATCGTGCGGGGAGACAGCTCCGGCGCCGCGACCACGAGATCGCGGTAAGCGATGAACTCGTTGAGCACGGTCTTGCTGCCGAGGAGCGCGCCAAAGGTCGGCGCCTCGGCCCAGGGCACGCCCATCAACCACGCCAACGGCGCGAGTGGCCAACCGATCAACGTCGCCAGGCGGAGGTCGGGACGCCCGAAGAGGCCCCCCAGCGCGCCCACGCCGCTGTCGATCATGTGCACCAGCGCAACGAATGCGATCAGCATCGCACCCACGTTGAGCGCAAGCTGCAACCCTTCGCTGGCACCGCGGGCGGCGGCGTCGATGACGTTGGCGTCGATGCGAGGCACGTCGACCTCGACCTTGCCGAGCGTGACGGGGGTGCCGGTCTCGGGAACGATGATCTTGGCGAACATCACCGCGGCGGGAGCGCTCATGAACGAGGCGGTCACCAGATAGCCCGCGTCGATGCCCATGGCGGCATAAGCGAAAAGCGTCGATCCCGCGATGGTCGCCATGCCCGCGACCATCAACGCGAACAGCTCGCTCTCGGTCATGCGCGCGACGTACGGCCTCACCAGCAAAGGCGCCTCGGTCATGCCGAGAAAGACGTCGCCGATGGTCGACAGCGCCTCGGCGCCCGAGATCTTCATGGTCCGCACGAGCACGCGCGCCAGGAGCGCGACTACCCGCTGCATGATCCCGAGGTGATAGAGAATCGCCATCACGCTCGCCATGAAGATGATGATCGGCAGCACCTTGGCGGCAAAGAGGAAGCCGACCACGACTGTCTCCATCACGCCATTGGGCCCTGGCTGACTCACCACCGTGACTGCTGGCCAGTCACCGAAGACGAACTTCGTCCCCGCGGCGGTGAACCCGACGAAGGCGTCGCCAGCGGCGTTGGCAGCGGCGAAAAACCGCGCGCCGATGCTGGTCCGCATGGCGATCACACCGATCAGGATCTGCAGGCCGAGGCCCCAGCCGAGAATGCGGAAGTTGACGGCGGCGCGGCGGTTGGACGACATCGCAAAGGCAATGCCGATGAGAACCACCACCCCGCCAAGGGCGATCACGGCTCGTCAACCTCGAACGGCGGTTGTCCATAACGGGCGCGAATCTTGG
Organism: Myxococcales bacterium; assembly: GCA_031398585.1. GTDB lineage: Bacteria > Myxococcota_A > Polyangia > Fen-1088 > Fen-1088 > JANNNO01. The sequence goes on from JANNNO010000262.1 coordinate 10,318, forward strand.
TCAGCACGCTTCTGACCGTTGGGCGCCGGACCAACGCGAGCTCGACCCGCCGCTTGCCGGGAAAATCGAGTAGCGACAGCCCGAGCACGACGAAGACCAGACCCGGGCCGGGCACCAGCGGCACCGACATCAGGATCCCAAGCGGCAACATGATCACGCCGAGCAGGTTCTTGCTGCCGAGAAACAGGATGCGCAAGATGGGATGCCGGCGCCAGATGCTGCTCGAGGCGGGGCGATCGCAAAAGTGATTGGCCGGCAGCCGCACGATGACGAAGGTGCCGAACGCCGTCGTCGCGATGGCAATGAACGCGATGATCGCGATGCGAACCTCGAGGCCGAGCTCTCCGTAACTGGTCAGCGCTTTGCGGAAAAACTCGGGCACGTCGTTCCATTGTGCACCGAGGAGCGGGCGCGACCAAGCCTGCTGGCCGCGCGCGCCAGCGAAGATTGAGGCGGCCTGCGCCTGCGGCGTCGATTAGGATCGCCCCCAAGTGTCCGAGTCCGCTTCGTCCTCCGACTCCCAAGACGATGTTCGCCTGACGGTCGTTGGCAGCCTCGCCGACGTGCCCGCCGACGAGTGGGACGCGCTGGTGGATGCTAACGATCCCTTCCTGGCGTACGCCTTTCTCACGGCCCTCGAACGCTCTGGAAGCGTGGGCGGCGATTCCGGTTGGGATCCGGTCTATCTGCTGGCTCACGCCCGCATGGGTGGTGCGGAACTGCTGGTCGGGGCGGTTCCGCTATTCCTCAAGATGCATAGCTACGGAGAATTCGTCTTCGACTGGGGCTGGGCGTCGTCGGCGCACCGATCCGGCATCGAGTACTACCCCAAACTCGTCGCCGCCGCGCCTCTCACCCCCGCGACCGGGCGCCGGCTTCTGGTTCGTCCCGACTGCGAACCGGGGCCAATCGAGCGGGCGCTGGTGCAGGGCATGGTCGCAGCCGCGCACAAGCTGCGTGCCTCTTCGGTTCACGTGCTCTTCTGCACGCAGGCCGAACAGGAGCTCCTCGCGACGCACGGGTTTTCCGCACGGCTCGGCATGCAGTTTCACTGGGAGAACCGTGCCGGCAATGCCTATCGCGATTTCGACGATTTTCTCGGCGCATTTCGCTCGCGCAATCGCAAGCAGGTGCGGCACGAACGCGCCATCGCGCAGGGACACGGCCTGCGCCTCGAGTTGCGCACCGGCCCCGAGTTGAGCGCCGCGGACTGGGAGTCACTCGAAGGCTTCTACGAAGCGAACATCGAGAAGCACGACGGCGCCCGCTACCTGACCGCTGGCTTCTTTCAGGAGCTGCAAAAGCGCAGCGAGCTGTCACAGAACGTGGTGGCGACGTTGGCCTATGATCCGAGTGGTCGCCCCGTCGCGGGCGCCTTGAACTTCGAGCGCGGACGCCACATCTTCGGCCGCTACTGGGGCTGCATCGAAGAGCATCCCATGCTGCACTTCGAGCTCTGTTACTACCGCCTCATCGAGCGGGCGATCGAGCGGGGGCATACCCACTTCGAAGCCGGCGCGCAGGGGGAACACAAGCTCAAGCGCGGCCTCGATCCCGCGCCGACCTACAGCGCCCATCTCATCCGTCACCCCGGCCTGGCCGGCGGCGTGGCCCGGTTTTGCGCAGCGGAAGCCGAAGCCGTGCGGAGCCAGATCGCGGGCTACCGGGATCTATCGCCTTACGCGCGCACACCCGCCCGACCCGACGGCCCGGCTTGAAACAGCCGGAAGGCGGCGCGCTCGGCGTCCGCCTCCCGGGTCGGAGTTCTGGTTCAGTTCACGGTCGACGGCGGGGTCGCCGCGGCCGCGCCGTAGCTGAAAGTCAGCTTGCCTTCCACGTGATCGACGGTCACTGCCCCGCCTGCGACCAGCTGCCCAAACAGCAGCTCGTCGGTGAGGGGGCGCTTGACCTCGTCCTGGATCACGCGTCCGAGCGGTCGGGCTCCATTGAACGGATCGAAGCCCTTTTCCGCCAGGTACTTCCGGGCGGCCTCGGTCAACGTGATCGTGACGTTGCGATCTGCCAGCTGCTTTTCCAGCTCGCCGACGAACTTGTCGACGATCTGGCCCATGACCCGCGGATCGAGCGGCGCAAAGTCGACCTTGGCGTCGAGTCGGTTGCGGAACTCGGGCGAAAAGAGGCGACGGTACGCTTCATCGGAATCGCCGAAGCGTTCGCCCTGGTTGAACCCGGGCAGCCGCCGCGAAAGATCACGGGCGCCGACGTTGCTCGTCATGATCAGAACGACGTGCCGGAAGTCGCTGCTGCGCCCGTTGTTATCGGTCAGCGCGCCGTGATCCATGATCTGCAGCAGGATGTTGAACAGATCGGGATGGGCCTTTTCGATCTCGTCGAGCAGCAACACCGCGTGCGGCGTCTTGTGGATGGCATCGGTGAGCAGGCCGCCTTGATCGAAGCCGACGTAGCCCGGAGGCGCGCCGATGAGGCGCGAAACCGTGTGCCGCTCCATGTACTCCGACATGTCGAAGCGCAGGAAGCTGATGCCGAGCACCTCGGCGAGCTGCTTGGCCAGCTCCGTCTTGCCAACGCCGGTCGGCCCCGCGAAGAGGAACGATCCGATCGGTCGGGTCGGCATGCCGAGGCCAGCGCGGTTCATGCGAATCGCCTGCGCGACCCGCTCGACCGCGGGGTCCTGTCCGAAGATCTTGCCCTTGAGCTCACCTTCGAGATTGCGCAGCCGCTCGCGATCGTCGCTCGCCACCCGCTTGGGCGGGATGCGCGCCATCGTCGCCACGACGGCCTCGATGTCCTTGACCTTCACCTGCGGTCGCTTGCCAGCTTTGCCGGCTTGGGACGACGCGCTCTTGTCTCCCTGCTGCTTGTTCGCCCGCAGCTTCTTGCGCGCCCCCGCCTCGTCGATGAGATCGATCGCCTTGTCGGGCAGCTTGCGATCCGTCAGGTGGCGCGTCGACAGATCGACCGCTGCCCGCAGGGACGAGTCGCTGTAGCCGACCCCGTGGAACTCCTCGTAACGGGCGCGCAGCCCGCGCAGCACCTTGACCGCGTCCTCGATGCTCGGCTCGCCGACCTCGATGGTCTGGAACCGCCGCGCCAGCGCGCGATCCTTTTCGATGTAGCTGCGGTACTCCTTGTGGGTCGTCGTGCCGATGCAGCGCAGGCGTCCTGACGACAGCAGCGGCTTGAGCAGGTTGGAAGCATCCATGGCTCCGCCCGAGGCCGCGCCCGCACCGACGATCGTGTGCAGCTCGTCGATGAAGACAACCGAGTTTGCTTTCTCCTCGAGCGCCTTCAAGACCGCCTTGAAGCGCTCTTCGAAGTCGCCGCGGTAGCGCGTGCCTGCCACCAGCGATCCCATGTCGAGCGCATAGATGACGGTGCCCTTGAGCGCCTCTGGGGCCTCGCCCAGCTCGATCCGACGTGCCAGGCCTTCGACGATGGCGGTCTTGCCGACGCCGGCGTCACCCAGCAGCAACGGGCTGTTCTTTCGCCGACGAGCGAGCACGTGCAGCGCGCGTTCGATTTCAGGCCCACGGCCGATCAGCGGATCGATCTCGCCGGCCCGCGCCCGCTCGTTCAGATTGACGGCGTAGGCCTTCAGCGGATCCGCGGCGGCTGCCCCTTCGTTGTCTTCCCCTGCAGCCGGCGGAATCCCGCCCGGCGACACACCCGGTTTCGCCGGCAGGAGCTTCGAGACCCCGTGAGACAGGTAGCTGACCACGTCGAGTCGGGTGATTCCTTCCTCGTTCAGGAAGAAGACCGCGTGGGACTCGGGCTCCGAGAACATCGCGACCAGGACGTTGGGTCCCGTGGCCTCCGATCGCCCGGCCCCGACTACATGATTGATCGCACGCTGAACCACGCGGGCGAAGCCAAGCGTGGGCTGGGCGCGCAGATCCCGAGGGTCCTCGCGCTCCCTTTCGCGATCCTCGTTGCGAACGCGACCCTTCCGGTCATCGTCCGCGAGATCGGCGTCGTCGTCTTCGCCATCGTCGATGTCGCTGTCGCCGTCTTCAGCGGCCAGTTCGATGTCTTCCGTGACGGTCGGCACTTCTTTGACCAAGAAGCGTTCGAGCTTGTCGCGCATGCGCGGCAAGGAGCCGCCGCAGTGCTTGATCACGTCAGCGGTCTTGTCGTCATCCAGCAGCGCGAGCAGCAAATGCTCAAGGCCAGAGAACTCATGTTTGCGGTGGGTAGCGTCTTCCAGCGCCTGGCGGATCGCCCGTTCGAGCTCGGTGCTCAGCATGTCGAATCTCCTGTCACTCGGTCACTCGCCTTCTTGTCGGCGAACCGAACATTGCAGCGGCATCTCGTGCTCTCGCGCGAACCGCGTCACCTGATTGGCCTTGGTCTCGGCGATGTCGAAAGTGAAGACGCCCGCGACTCCCACCCCCTTGGTGTGGACGTGCAGCATGATCTGGGTCGCAGCGGCGTCGTTGTGGTGAAAGAACTTCATGAGCACGTAGACGACGAACTCTTGCGTCGTGTAGTCGTCGTTGTGCAGCAAGACCTCGTAAAGCTTGGGCCGTTCGACCTTGGGTCGATCGAGGGTGGCCAGTTCACGCTGGCGCGTGGGGGCTCGTTCGCGTTCGTCTGACATGGCGACAACTCGATAATCTGGCACGTCCTGATGGGTGATCAAGAACCCCCCCGGTTGCGGGGCGCCGGGAGGGCCGAAACTGCCGGGGTTGCCCCGTCCGCCCTATACTGATGTTCCATGGACCTCGAGGGTTTCATCGCGTCCC
>JANNNO010000261.1:0-17472 GCA_031398585.1 Myxococcales bacterium
GTCGACGTCGCCGTCGGCGAGACAGGGGGAAGCGACACCCGCCACCGGGAAGTTCTTCACCCAGACCGTGGTCGCCGAGTCACGCGCGGTGACGCGCATCGGGTCGGCGGAGTCGAGGGTCTTGAACGTGCCACCCTGGAAGGGCGGATCCTGCGGCACGGTGATGTCGTGCAGCCAGACCAGCGGGCTGTAGCCGCCCTGCTGATAGTTGAAGTGACGGGGCTCGGCGACCTGAAGGTCGTCGCCGACGTAGCGAAGGTCCGAGGTGGGACCATTGCGCGAGACGGTGACCTTGGGGATGTAGTGCTTGCCTACCGGGACAACCACCTGCGCGACCGGACGCTTGGCATCGCCGACGTTGAAGCGGGTGACGTCGAAGGTGTCGACGCGCTCGCGGTTCTCACGCCCCAGCGACTCGGCCTGGAACAGGTCGACGTTGACCGGGCGGCGAGAGTCGTCGAGAACCCGCGGGTCCTCCTGACCGTCGTTGCCACGCTTGGTCTCGCCGATGGTCTCCCAGCCGTTGGCCAAAAAGCAGCTGCCGAGCTTGGTACGGAACCAGAGCTCGATTCGCGGCTGCACCATCAAGAAGGGCTCCGGCTTGGTTCGGAAGGCCATGTTCGACGGCGTCACCCAGGTGCGGTCGTCGAGCACGGGACAGTTGATGACCCGGCCGGTTTTGTTGATCTGGACCTTGCCGCCATCGCGCGCGGCGAGCAGCGTCTTGGCGCTCTTGATGGAGTCCGGCTCGTAGCCACCGTCCTGGACGATGACCTCATGGATCTCCCACAGACCCGAGTAGGCCGTCGAGTTGTGGAGAGCGTCGATGATCGGCCGCTGGTAGTCGTCGCTGCGGCGGGCATCGTCGAAGACGGTGTCGCGTGCGCGGGCCGAGTAGGGGAGCAAGAAGGCGCGTTCCTTCTCGAGACCCTCCTTGGGCGTGCGCGGGTTGGGGTTCAGCATGTCCTTGCCACCGCGGATGTGGAAGGTGCCCGTGCGCTCGTCGTAGATCGGCTTCGAGAACATCGGCAAGCCGGACGAGGTGTAGAAAAGATAGATCGGGTTTGCGCGGGCCGAGTCCGGCTCCTGCAGGGTCGCGCCGGTGGCGCTCCGCTTGCGGGTGAAGTTCACCAGACCGAAATCGTAGAACTGTGCGCGCACACCGCTGAGCCAGCCCTTGGTCCCGCTGATGTCTCGGGGCAAGCCGGCCGTCGGGTTCGCCGCGCTGGAGCCGTCGAAGAAATAAGGAGCGAGATCAATCGCGCCGTACGCCTCGTCGGAGAATTCGTCTTCGCCACAGCCGACTCCGAGGACGGCGACGAAGGCCATGGAAACTAGGCCAGGTGAAAGTGAAGCCAAGGGTCGACCGCGTCGATGCATGAACAACTCCCCCTAAAAAGGCGAAGGTCTCTCGGGGTACAGAATGGACCCACGGAGCGGTTTCGTGAGGGGCTTTTAACAAATAGGATCTGCCAAGGTCAACATAGCGTTCATGGCTGTCGTGCCGTTTTGTCGGGTGGATGTCCGAGTTGGGACCCGCCGGCTTCCCAACGGGGCAAAAGGCCCCGCTCGTGCGTGACGCCAAGGCCATCGGCGCGAGCGTTTTTGTTCCGCTTTGCGGCGGCCCGGGATAAATAGGGCCATGCCTCGAACTGTCCTCATAACCGGTGGCGCGGGCTTCATTGGCTCGTCGCTCGCCGCCGCGCTGATCACCCGCGGTGACACGGTCCGCGTGCTCGATAACTTCTCCTCCGGTCGCCGGGAAAACCTGCGCGATCTGGCTGTCGACCTGGTCGAGGGCGACATCCTCGACGAGGCGCTGCTCCGCAAGGCGGCGACGGGCGTCGACGTCATTTTCCACGAGGCGGCCCTGCCTTCCGTCCCCCGATCGATTGCCGCGCCCGTGGTTAGTCACGAAGCCAACGCGACGGGTACCCTGCGCGTGCTGGAAGCCGCTCGCGCCTGCGGCGTCCGCCGTGTCGTCTACGCCGGATCGTCGTCGGCTTACGGCGATACCCAGGTTCTGCCCAAGGTCGAAACCATGACCCCGGCGCCTCTCTCTCCTTATGCAGTCGCCAAGCTCACCGGCGAGTACTACTGCCGGATGTACGCGCGAACCTTCGGCATCGAGACCGTGGTCCTGCGCTACTTCAATGTCTTCGGTCCTCGTCAGGATCCCCAATCGCAATACGCGGCCGTCATCCCGCGATTCGTCACCGCAGCGCTGACCGGCGGCCAGCCGGTGATCTTCGGCGACGGCACCCAGTCTCGCGACTTCTGCTTCATTGATAATGTGGTCGACGCGAACATCAAGGCTTCCGAAGCCCCCGCGACCGAAGCTTCGGGGCGCGTCTTCAATATCGCGTGTGGGTCCGCGATCGATCTGAATGGCGTGGTCAAACTCATCGGGGAGCTGACCGGGAAGCCGCTCAGCGCGCGCTACGAACCGAGCCGCGCGGGCGATGTGAAGCACTCCCTGGCCGACATCGACGAAGCGAAAACGCGCCTCGGCTACCTGCCGATCGTGAACTTCGCCGAAGGGCTTCGGCGCACGGTCGAGTGGTTCCGGTCGCGCTGAACGAGCCGGAGACTGCCATGATCAGCATGACCGGCTTTGGCCGTGGCGTCGCGGCCGCCGGCCCCCGCCGCATCGTTGTCGAGATCCGATCTGTCAACAACCGCGGCCTCGACATCAAGGTCCGGGGGCGCAACCTTGCGCCCGTGGCCGAGGTGGAGATCGTACGCGCCGTGCGTGCGGCCTGCGGTCGCGGCTCGATCCAGGTCGCGGTCGAAGAAGACGGCGGCAAAATGGGCGAAGCAGCCAGCGTCGAGGGCGACGAGCTCGGCGCCGCCAAGCTTGCAGCCCTGGCCGTCGAGTTGCGGAGCTTGCACGCTCGCCTCGGCCTCGATGGGGGCGTCGATCTGGTGGGATTGGCGGCCTTCGTCCGTCTCGATCGGGAGCGCAGCAAGGGCGATGTCGCCACGCCGATTACCTGGCCCGAGCTGGCACCGGCTTTGGCCGATGCCCTGGAGGGACTCGCCGGCACTCGGCGACAGGAGGGCGAGGGACTGGGACGCGAGCTGCAGGCTCGGGCGGCGACGCTCGGGCGGTTGGTTGCCGACATCAAGGAAAAGGTGCCGGTCGGGGCAGAGCGTCTGCAGGCCCGCCTGGTCGAGCGGATCGGCACCACGCTGACGGCGCTGAGCCAGGCAAGCCCGTCCACAACCGTCGAACCGACGCGGCTGGCCCAGGAGCTGGCGATATTGGCCGACCGTCTCGACGTGAGCGAAGAATTGGCGCGTCTTGACGTGCATCTCGATCGGCTGACTTCCCTGCTGCGCGGCGACAGCAAGCCCGGAGCAGCGGGAGACGGGCAGGGCATCGGGAGGCCGCTCGAGTTCTTGCTGCAGGAGATTGGGCGAGAGCTCAACACCCTGGGCACCAAGGCGCAGGACGCCGACATCTCGGCGCTCGGCATCGCGGCCAAGGCCGAGTTGGAGAAGATCCGCGAGCAGGCGCAGAATATCGAATGATGAGCTTCTTCCGCCGCGGCATCCTGATGGTCATCTCGTCGCCGTCAGGAGCCGGTAAGACGACCCTCACCAGACGCCTCGCCGAGACGCACAAGCTGCACTTCTCGGTCTCGTACACCACGCGCGCGCCGCGGGCTGGTGAGGAGAACGGGCGGGACTACCACTTCGTCACCAGCGAGACCTTCGGTCAGATGGTCGAAGCTCAGGAGTTTGCCGAACATGCACTCGTGCATGGCAATCGCTACGGCACCTCGATCGCGACGGTGAACAAGGCGATCGAGCAAGGGGTCGACTGCCTGTTCGACATCGACTATCAGGGCGGGCAACAGATCCGGCGCCTCTGGCCCCAGGACAGCGTCCTGTGTTTCATACTTCCCCCCTCGCTCGAGGAGCTGGAACGCCGGCTGCGACGACGTGCGACCGACGCGGAAGACGTGATCGAGCGGCGCCTGGCCACGGCGCGCAAGGAGCTCGCGCATTACAGCGAGTATGATTTCCTGGTCGTGAATGCCGAACTGGACCGCGCCTTTGCCGAGCTCTCTGCCATCTACACGGCGGCTCGCTGTGCCCGCACACGCGCTGAGGGGCACGCGCTCGAGCTGCTCGCGGAGGTCGTGAAAAAACCACGATGACCGTTCCCGCGAGTCCTTCGTCGGTTCCGTCCGCGCCGCCGGCGGTCACGGCCACCCTTCCGCCTCCCTCCCCGGATCTCCTCTTCGATGCGGTGAGGGCGAACGATCCCAACGCTGACGTCGATCTGCTGCGACGTTGTTACGCCTTCGCCGAGGAACGGCATGCGGGACAGCTCCGCCGTTCGGGTGACCCCTACGTCGTGCATCCTCTCGGCGTCGCACGATCGATCGCCGAGCTTCGCCTCGACGTCCCTTCCATCTGCGCAGGTCTGCTGCACGACTGCGTGGAAGACACCAGCGCCACGGCGGAGGACATCGGCCGGCTCTTCGGTCCCGAGATCCAGATGCTGGTCGAAGGAGTCACCAAGCTCGGCCAGATCGCATGGCACACGCGTGAAGAGCGGCAAGCGGAGAACTTCCGCAAGATGCTGCTGGCGATGGCGCGCGACATACGCGTCATCTTGATCAAGCTCGCCGACCGCCTCGACAACATGCGGACGCTCGAGCACATGCCACGCGAAAAGCAGGAGCGGATCGCGCGAGAGACCCGCGAGATCTACGCCCCGATGGCCAACCGGCTCGGCATCCAATGGATGAAGTCCGAGCTCGAGGACCACTGCTTTCGCTACCTCGAGCCGGAAGACTGGAAGGCGCTGCGCGCGCGCATGAACGACACCGAGGCGAACCGCGAGCGGAGCATCGGCGAGATCTCCGAAAAGCTTCGCGAGGTAACCGCCGCCGAGGGCATCGACGCGCAGGTCAGCGGCCGGGCCAAGCACCTCTGGTCCATTTACCAGAAGATGAAGAAGAGCGGCCGTGATCTCGAGCAGATCCACGACGTCGTCGCCTTCCGGATGATGGTCGGCTCGGTGAGAGACTGCTACGGCGCGCTCGGCGTCGTGCATTCGCGGTGGACCCCGGTGCCCGGGCGTTTCAAGGACTTCATCGCGCTTCCCAAGCCCAACCTCTATCAGTCGTTGCATACGACGGTGATCGGGCCCAACTCGGATCGCATGGAGGTGCAGATCCGCACGCACGAGATGCACCACACCGCCGAGCAGGGCATCGCGGCCCACTGGCGCTACAAGGAGAAGCGGCCCCTCGGCGGCGCCGACAACGAATCGTTCGCCTGGCTGCGCCAGCTGATGGAGTGGCAGCGCGACCTCAAAGATCCGACCGAGTTCATCGAGACGGTGAAGATCGATCTCTTCGAGGAAGAGGTCTTCGTCTTCACGCCCAAGGGTGACGTCAAGGCGCTGCCCAAGGGCTCAACACCGATCGATTTCGCGTTCGCGGTTCACTCGAAGATCGGCACCCTCTGCTCGGGAGCGCGGGTCAACGGAATCATCGTTCCGCTGCGCTATCCGCTGCGCAACGGCGACACGGTCGAGATTCTCACCTCGAACAATCAGAAGCCTTCCAAGGATTGGCTCAAGTTCGTCATCACCAGCCGCGCACGCACGCGCATCCGGCACTATCTCCGCCTCGAGCAACGCGAACGAAGCAAACGCTATGGGCGAGATCTGCTGACCAAGGAGCTGCGCGAGCGGAGTCATTCGCTCCCGCAGGCGGAGAAGGACGGCCTTTTGGAGCAGGCCGCGCAGCGCCTTCGTGCGGGCAATGCCGACGATCTGCTGGTCGTGATCGGCTACGGCAAGGTCTCGCCGGCCCACGCTGCAGACGCCATCTATCCACCTCGCGGCGACGTCTCGCCCGACACGACCCTGCGATCGGTGGGAGCGCCGACCAGCGACGTGACCGGGGTTCACCGGCGTCCCTTCCGAAAGTCGGTGGGCGGCGTTCGCGTGCAGGGCGAAGCGGACATTCTGGTGAAGTTCGCCAAGTGCTGCACGCCGGTGCCCGGGGACAGCATCACCGCCTTCATCAGCCGCGGTCGCGGTGTCATCGTGCACACGCGCGACTGTGAAAAGTCGCTCGACCTCGACCCCGCTCGTCGGGTGGATGTGGCCTGGGACGACGGCGCAACCTCACCCCGGCCGGTGGCGGTCGAGGTCATCAGTACGGATCGACCGGGCATCCTGGCGGCGATCTCGAAGTGCTTTACCGACCACGGCGTCAACATCTCGCAGGCCAAATGCAAGACGACCGAGGACAAGCGGGGCATCAACACCTTCCAGGTGCTGGTCGGCCACCTCGACCAGCTCAAGTCGGTCATCCGGGCCATCGCTGCCATCCCGGGCGTCCAGTCCGTGACGCGGCTCTGAGCCCTCGATGGGAGTCGGCCGCCGGCGTCGAGGGGTCGACATGACGATTTCCGTCACAGTGAGTTGACCAGGAATGGGGGTCCTGCTAAATGGACGCCTCCCATGGCTTCGAACACCCGTGAAACCTGGAAACGCCGACTCCGCCGCAAAGCAAAGGCGGGCCGCAAGCGTAAGAACCAGGACAGCCGCAAGTCGACCCTCGCGGCCTCCGAACTTTTCGCCGGTTTCGGCGCGCCCGGTGAGGCAGCGCCGAAAGCCGCCGCCAAGACCTAGCCCCCCGGGGCTGCGTTGGCGACAGGACCCTCGGTCCTCGGTTGCCAGGCGTCGAAAAGTCGATTTCGTCTCCCCACTCGGGGCCGTCCGTGAGGTTCATGGCCAGGCCGGTGCGCGCGTGCTCGTGCGCGCCGAGACCGAGCGCCACCCTCGCTCTGCGGAGGCCGACGGACGGACTCGGCTTGGGCGACTCTGGTGTCGGGTGCGAAGAGCGCTGCCGGACACGGCGCAGGTGCGTGTAGCGCCGACCGTGGAACTCGTCGGCATCATTGAGCATCATTGATTCTGGCGCACGGCGGGATTAGGATCTCCGTGCTCCGCCGTCCGATGGGATCGTTGGCCCGCTTTCTGCGGGCGCGCGGCTGAGGCCGCAGGTCGCCAGTACCGCTGCCTGATCACCTGAGGTTCGGGGCGCCACGGAGATCGCAAAGCCCGATGAAATCCTGTCCTACCTGCAAAGCCACCTATCCGGACGACGCCAACTTCTGCCCCCAAGAGACCTGCGCCACCCCGACCGGTCCGCAACGGCTGACCTCGGTCGCGCCGGTGAGCGATCAGAAGAGTCGGTTCCAGCTCGGGCCACGCATCGGGGGCGGGAACACCGGCGACATCTATCGAGCCACCGATACCGTCACCGGCGCGCAGGTCGCGTACAAGATCATCGCCTCGGACGTGCTGCCGAATGCAGCGGCGCTCGCGCGTGCCGAACGTGAGTTCAAGCAGCTCATGCGCGTTCAGAGCTCGCGCATCGCCACGATCATCGACTGCGGTCGCACGCCGGATGAACGCCTCTACGTTGCGATGGAGCTCGTCGAAGGCGATTCGCTCGACAAGTCCCTGCGTGGGGACGCACTGCCGATCGAACGCGCCAAGCTCATCATCGCGCAAATCGGCCAGGCGCTGCTGGAAGCCCAGAAGGCCGGCATCGTTCACCGCGACGTAGCGCCGAAAAACGTGCTCGTCACGACCTCGGGCGACGTCAAGGTCGTCAACTTCCCGCTGGCCAAGCCGATCAACGACCGCGCTTCGGGCGTTGCTGCCTATCTTTCACCCGAGCAGGTTCAGGGCAAGCCGGTCGACCAGCGATCGAACACGTACAACCTGGCGGCCCTGCTTTATCACCTGATCACCGGCGAGCCGCCGTTTCAAGGCACTCCCGAGACCGTGCTGGAATTGCACGTCGGCAGCCCGCCCCTGGCCCCGAGCCAGCGGCGCCCCGAAGCCGGACTCCTGCCCGAGGTCGATCGGGTGATCTTGAAGGCGCTCGACAAGAGCTCGAGTCGTCGGCACTTGACCTTGCGGCTCTTCCTCTCGGAGGTCGAATCGCTGGTCGCTGCGAGCGCGGCACCTGCGGCGATAAGCGGCGGCAAGGAAGGAGCCTCGGGTGGATTCGCGAGAACCATGCTCTTCGCGGGCGGACAGGCCGAGGTCGCCAACCTCGTGGCCAAAGCGATCGCCGCGCGCGGTGGCTCTCCCGCCGGGGGGGTGCCCATCACGCCGGCGGCACCGGCACCAGCGGCGCAACCGGCTGCGCAGCCGCGGCGCCCCTCGACGCCGTCGGGTGTGCCGATTGGTAACGCGGCGACGATCGCTGCAGCGCCGCCGACCGGCACCGGTCCGCTTCGTCACATTTCGCCCACGGGAGTGCCGGTCTCGCCAGCGCCCGCACCTGGCAACAGCACAGTGGTCGGCGTCGGGACCAGCGATTCGCCGCGACCACGCCTCACACCCGCTGGAGTGTCGCTCAGCCCGGCGGTCAACCCCGCGCCGAGCCCTTCGCTCACACCCGCGTCCGCAGGGGCAATGGCGTCCGCGCCCATGGGTGCTCCGGTCTCGCTCACCACAGGCACGGGATCGAATCCGATTCCCTCCATGCCCAGTCAGGCACCGGCCAGCAAGGCGACGGCGCCGGTGGCTGCCGCCAGCAAAGGCGGCGGCAAGGACGCCAAAGGAAACGCGTTCCGCGAAACCCTCTGGTTCAAGAAGGGCGACGTCGAACACATGATCGCCGAGGCGCGCGCCAAGATCGCGAGTCCCGAGGGCAAGGTCGCCGAGGCGCCGAACCCGGCCGAAGAGGTGCTGCCGATCGAGGACCGCTACGTCGACGACGGCACCGTCACGGCCGACGATCGAAAGAAGTTTTCCCTCCGGTCCGGTCAGACCGCCGCGGCCTTGCCGACGGTCAAGGCGAAGGTCCCCGGCGAATCCATGTCGGAGGCCGAGGTGCTGGCCGAGGTCTCGTCGGGCTCGCGCAAGGTCGTCGTCGTCCTCGTCGCCCTGGTCCTGATCGCGGCCGCGATTGCGGTGGTCGTGACCTTGATGCGATCGAAGCCGACGCCGGTTCCCTCGTTGCCTCCTGCGGCTGTCTTGATCCCTTCGCTGCCAGCCACGCCCAGCGTGGGTGGGGCCGGGCAGGGGTCGAAGCCGCCGCTTCCGGCCGAGATCAAGAAGGTAAACAAGATCGTGGCGGCGCCTTCCAAACGCGACGGCGGCGACAAGCGCGCCACCCGTCGGATCAAATCGCGCCCCCGGCGCCGCTGAACGTAGGCGCGTCGCCGACACGACCCCGCCGGTGGCATCGCGAACGATCGCGTGCGCGTCAGGCGACTGGTGCAGCCTCCGACGACTATCGGGCGAGGCCGACCACGATCCCGTCGTCGGCCTGGGCGTCACGTTCCGCCGCGAACACGGGAACGCGGTATTCGTTTCGGCGCAAGGCCGCCAGAGCCTCGGTGACGAAGTCCGGGTGATAGGCCGCCAGGAAGGCCACACGGGCTTCGGAAGGAAGCGCCACGGGTCCGGGCAGACTCTGCCCAGCGACGCCGAAGGCAACGAAGGTCGCGCCCGCGTCGGCCAGACGGGTCGCCACGCTCCACGAACGGGCGTCGGGCTCGGTCAGGAAGAGTAGCCGCTTGCGTGCGCCGTGCGAGGTCGCGGGAGCCGCCACCATGGCAGCGATGGAAGCTGCGATCTCGGCTTCGTTGTCATCCTGAACGAAGAAGCCATGCGCGCCTCGGCTGCGGCAGAGCGCAGCGCCGGCCGACGCAAGAGGGCCGCGGCCGATCCAGACGGCAAAGTCACCCGCGGTCAGACTCGCCACGCCCTGCGCGTGCAACGCCCAGGCGCCGATACCGGCCTGCAGTGCCACCTCGTCGGGCAAGGTCGCAAGGGCGTCCTGCGCCGGGGCTGCGGGAGCAAAGGCTTCATCGACCGGGGTCAAGAACCGATCGTCGACCGCCATTACGCCGCCGTCGCGAGACGCGAGAGGCAAGCGAGCCTGCGGGCACGCACCGACCAGGCCGCGCCGACAGAGACCGCACTCGCCACAAGGCAGGAAGCCGGGCAAGAACCAGCGGGTTTCGTCGCCCCCCTCGAGCCCGCGCACGAGCGCATCTTGCCGCCCGGCACCGCCGGCGTGATACCCCGCCCAGGCGATCGCGTAGATCTCGCGAATCACGAGCGGCTCGCCTCGGGCATCTCGAGACGACTCGCCACCACGGCGGCGATGGCAGCCGTCACCTCGTCCATACTCGCCCCGCCATCGAGAGTGACGACGTTGGGAAAAGTCGCGGCCAAGGTTCGGTAGTTTTCGGCGACTCGCCGTTGCGTCTCGAGGGCGTCGTAGCGTTCGGTCACGCGCCCTGCGGCCGCTCGGCGTTCGGCGGCTCGGTCGACAGGCAGATCGAGCAAGATCGTGAGGTCAGGCTGGCGGATTGCGCGGGCCAAAGACTCGACCCAGGGGCGATTCGCTTCTTCGGCCTGATAGGCGAGCGAAGAGAGCAGGTAGCGATCGGAGATGACGTCCTGACCGCGTGCGAGGGCCGGCTCGATCTCGCGCTGCAGGTGATCGCGGCGATCGGCCGCAAAGAGCAGCGCCATCGTGTCGCCGTCGACGCGGCCTCCGCTGGGTAGAGCGTGGGCACCTAGCAGAATCTGTCGGAGCAAGAGTCCCACCGGACCCTGGCTCGGTTCGCGCGTGGCGTGGGCCGAACGGCCCCAGCCCGCCAGCGTGGCCGCCAGCCGTTCGGTCTGAGTCGTGGTCCCCGCACCGTCGATCCCCTCGAGCACGATGAACAGGGGCCCTTGGCGCGGGTGGGGGCGGATCGCCATCGCCCCTTCATACACGCTCGGCAAATGGATGCGCTAGTCTTCCGACGGATGCGTCTTTGGCCGTTGCTCACGCTCGGATTGGCCCTGGGCCTGGGGGGCTGCCGGCGCTCGCCCACGCAGAAGTCGCCGCCCGATGGTGGCGTGGCAGCGGCCGCGGCTGGTCCCATGATGTGCGTCGAGCAGCCCGATGGTTGCGTCTTTTGCGCCGGTCGGGAAGATGGCGCCTTCCTGGAACCCGACGAGTCGCGCCCCTTGCTGTGCGATCCGGCCGACGACGAAACCTGCGTCGAGTTCTGCTCCGCCGTGACTCCGGCTTGCGCGCTCCCGTGGCGCAAGGACAAACCGGGCTGTCTGCGCGCCAACGATCTCGAGTTCCGCCGCGCGCTGTTCAACCTCCGCACGGCCGAGCGGCCAGAACTGGTCCTGCAGGGCCGCGTGGTCGACGAAGCCGGCCGCAGGATCGAAGGGGCCAGCGTCAGAGTCTGGCTGTCATGGGGCATCTGGCCCGGCCTGGTCCCGCTGGTCGACGAAGTGACGGGCAAGGAGGGGACCTTTCGCACACCCCTGCGCAGCGGTCCCTGGAGTTACTCCATCCGCATCACGCACCCCGAGCACGCGACCAGCATCGTGGATCGACTCGCGGCCGACCGGCTCGACAAAGGTGCCAATCCGGCGCCGCGGACCTTCCGCCTGATCCCGCCCCAGACCATCAAGGGCAAGGTGATCGATGCCGCCGGGGGTGGACCGGTATCGGGGGCGCTGGTACAGGCGGTGCGCGCGCCCGGGGATGCCATCGTCGTCGGGGAGACCACCAGCGGTGCGGACGGCGCGTTTGCGCTGGGCGGACTCGAGGGCCGGCGCTACGTGCTGAACGTCTCGCGCTTCGGCTGGCGCCCCGAGAACGCCGGCGTAAGCTCCACGGCTCCGTCACCCAAGGTGACTCTGAAAATGGTCCAAGCCAACGTCATCCGCGGCGCGGTCTTCGATGCCGAGGCCGTGGCTGAACCCTCGGCGACCGTGGCGGCCGTGCTGGCCAGCGCTTCGACCGTTTCGAGCCCGCCCATCGTCTGGACCACCGACGGTGATGGTCGCTTCGCGCAGGATCAGTTCCTCCCGGGAACGTACTACCTGTGGGCACGTCGTGGCGAGATGCTGGCCTATCCTCCGAGCCGCATCGAGGTGACCTCGACCGAGGTGGTCGACGTACGCATGACGCTCGATCATCGAGGCTCGCGGGTCTCGGGAACGGTCGAGCTGACCGAGCCTGACCTGGGAGCGCAGGCCATCCGGGTCGAACTTTCGGCGAGATCTCCACTGTCGTTCCCGCGCAACCCCGTTGCCAATGTCGACGGCAAAGGAGGCTTCACGGTGACCGGCGTTCTACCCGGGCGCTATCGCCTGGTCTTGCGTGCAGGCGTGCGGAGCATGCAAATCGTTCGCGGACCACGCGAAATCGAAGTCCCGATCGAACCGGGCCGCACGATCGCGTTGCATGAAACGATCGTCGTGCGCTCACGCATGGAAGAATGACCGACGGATCCGGCGCGGCGGAGCGTCGATCGCGATCCTCAGTGAACGACGCGGAAGCGGTCGAGGCAGTCGTGCAGCACGTTCGCGCCTTCTTCCTCGAAGCCGAGAAAGCGGACCGCCATGCCCGAGACGGCCTTCTGCAAACCGCCCTGATGGAAGTTGAGGAAGTAGTGATTCTTCACCTCGCCGAACGCGACGATCTCGGCCGATTCGTCGGGGGTGAGAAAGCAGACGCGAATGCGCGAGCCGAGCGGCAACGGATCGCGAGTCTCGAGGAAGATGCCGCCGGCCGAAACGTTGCGGGCGACGCACGCGGAATTGCCGAACAGGATCGACTCCACCCGCACGGGAAACACCTTGTCGAAACGGAGGTGCTCGCGCTTCTCAGCGTCCGCGCCGGCTTCCGAAGCGTCGGAAGAGGTGCCAGAGGGTTCCGGGGCAGGGCAGGCGGAAGCGTCGGCGGCGGGGAAGCTGTTTCGCATGTGGCCACAGTAGAGCAGTAAGTCTATGAAGTCAAAAAGCCTACATGTAGTCAATAAGGATACATTGTCACCAGCTCGAACAATCTCCTGGACCCGCGCGTACTTGGCTGCATTCGCGGTGGCGGTTTTCATCTTCCTGGGCTCCTCGATTGGCGGTGCCGCTCTGCCTCCACCTCGATGGTTTCCCGGGCAGGACAAGCTGGTGCATCTGGTCGAATACGGTCTTCTCGGCGCGGCTCTGGCTTGGGGTTGGCTCAGGCGGAGGGCAGGCGTGCAAGCGGCCGGCGAAGCCAAAGTGATCGGGGTCGCGGCGTTGCTTTGCCTGGCCTACGGCATGAGCGACGAGTTCCATCAGACCTTCGTTCCCGGCCGTCACGCCGACCTCGCCGACATCGTTGCGGATGTAGTTGGAGGCACGACCGGCGCGGTGGCCGTGCTCTGGCGAACGCGGAGCAGGCGAGCGAAGCGCATCTCATAGTGCGGTTCGCGAACGCACGGGCGTGAGCACGCGGGCGTAACGAATGTCGCGCGCGCTCGCTCGGCGATCGCGAAGAGCCACGCTTGAATCGTGCGCGTGACTCGTGTGCGCAAGTCGCGCATGAGGGAGTCGCCCCCCCATCGTAACGATGAAGAACGATGAAGAACGATGAAGATCATGCGCGTTCGATCGGCTCGATCGTTGCGATCAGAGCCGCGAGCCTGATAACCTCCTCCTGGGGCGGGGGGCAACCAGGTTAGATGCTGCCGAACGAAGAGACCACTCGCAGCGACTTGGCCACGCGGCCCGGCGAGATCGAAGCACTCCTTGCGGTATCGGGTCGAGACATGGCGCGGCCTCTGGTCGCGTTCCTGAAGGCTGAACGGCTCAACGTCACGTTGGTCGGAGATGCCGAGAGCGCCTTCGAAGAGGCCGTTCTTCATCGACCGAACCTGGTGGTGATTCATCAGGATCTACCGGCGGGCGGTGTCGAGCTCGTGCGGCGGTTGAAGGCCAACACGCGCACGCACTTTCTTCCGACCATCTTCTGGGGCGCGCTGCCGAGCAGCGATCTGCGCGTGCAGGCGTTCAACGCCGGGGCGGACGCGATCTTCTTTTCCAGTGACGATCTCGAGGAGCGTAAGGCGCGACTCTGGGCGCTGCTGCGAACCCAGGCCCTCCATCGCCGGCACGAGCGCAAGCGAGAGAGCCAGGGACTTGCCCTGCGTGAACGCGGTCAGTGGTTGGGAACGTTCATGCACGATCTGCAGAACGCGGTGGGCGCCTTGCGCGCCAACTTCGATTTTCTACGCCGGGTCGTCACACCGGGTGTCGGCCGCATCAACCCAAGCCCCACCGACGTTGCCGAATGCACCAGCGAGACACACGCCCTTTTGCAGCAGCTGGCCTACGGCCTTCGCGTGATGCAGGACTACGAGTGTTTCGAGTCGGGGCGCGTGGGCCTCAAAGAGACCCTCTTTCCTCCGGGTGAGCTTCTGCACGAGGTGTGTGCCGAAGTGAGAATCGAGGGACCTGCCAATCCGACACCCACCGTGGAGATCCGGATCGAGAGCGCCTCGCCTCACGATCCCGCGGTCACCGGGGATCGCGATCTGCTCAGGCGTGCCATCGGCATCCTGGTGAACCTCCTGCGCCGCCGTCCCGGTTCGTCCCTGGTTCAGATGGGGGTGCGACGGACCGAGGAGGGCGTCGCCTTCGAGCTGGCGAGCAACGGCGAACCGCTGACCGCCACCGAGGAAGCCTACCTGTTCGATCCCTATGCGACATCGCCCCGCAAGGCTCCCATCGCCGAGCGATTCGAGCTGGCCCTGGCCCGTGCCATCGTCGAGGTTCATCGCGGGCGGCTGCGCGGCTGTGAGGGTCGCCCCACGGCGGGATTCACTGTCGAGTTAAGATCCAGAGATTCCTTGCCGAAATCTCATTGAGAGGCATGCGGTTTCCAGAGGGCGGCGGGCGGCGTGGCAGGAGGCGGGCCACCGCTGGTGGGCTCGTCTGCTTGTTGCTCGTGACGCTGCTCTCCCTCGTGCCGGAGCAACGACGCGCGCGTGCCGGCAAGCTCGAGGAGCTGACTCAGATGCTGCTGGCCGACGAGAGCTACAAGGTTCGCGTGCAGGCGGCGCAGCTGCTCGGCAAGCTCAACGATCCCGCTGCGGTGAGCGCTCTTACGCAGGCGCTGAACGACGGCAACAAGACAGTGCGCTGGATGGCGGTCCAGGCCTTGGCGCGGCTCGGCCAGGCGAGCGCCGCGGGACCACTGCGCTCCCTGATTGCCCGTGAGGTCGACAAGAGTGTTCGTGCGCAGGCAGAAAAGGCGC
This sequence comes from Myxococcales bacterium, assembly GCA_031398585.1. Taxonomy (GTDB): domain Bacteria; phylum Myxococcota_A; class Polyangia; order Fen-1088; family Fen-1088; genus JANNNO01. The sequence continues at coordinate 15,100 of JANNNO010000261.1, forward strand.
TCGCTTCGTTGACCGCGGGCGGAGCCAGTGGCGCCACGGGCGTGGCCGCCGGCAGGAAGCCAGGTCAGATCTTCATCACGTTTGGCTCCTTTGCCGGAGGGGCACGGGCCGCCGACGGCGCCAGCCTCGAGGTTCTGCGGCGAGCCCTGCGACGTGATCTCGGCAAGCTGGCCAGCGTGACCTTCGAGGGCGGCGATTCGAAGGGCTTCGCCAGCTCCGGGCAACTCGGATTCTTCATCGACGGCAACGTCAGCCGGCTCGACGAGGGCGGTCCGGGGGCGAGCGGCGAGGTCAACTGCGACGTCAAGGCGATGGTCGCGCGCTGGCCTTCGAAGAGCATCATTCTGTGGACCAACGCGGGCGCAGCGGTCACCTCGGGCACACGCCCGCAAGACATCGCCAATGCCCGGCGCGATTGCCTCGAGGCTTCCGCGGGACAGTTGGCCGAAGATCTGTTGAAATTCTTCCAGGCCCAAGGGGGCTGAGGATCGGTATGCAGGGGAACAAGGGGGCACGATGAGCACGACCGAAACCGCCGGGACCGGCAGCAACCCAACCCCGAAATATCGGCGCAAGCTGCGCAACTACCTCATCGACTGGGGCCTGCAGCTCCGCTACACGGCGTTCATCATCGTCATCGCGGTCATCCTGACGTCGGTGCTGGGCTACCAGATCTTCAAGGCCGTGCAAGACACGTCCAAGATCATCTGGATGACCGGCCTGGTCGATCCTGCGAGCGCCGGCGAGCTGCACCAGCAGTTCTCGGCCAACGATCGCGTGGTGCTCTTCGGCATCATCGGCTTCGGCGTGCTGCTGGTCATCTCGACGGCGGCAGCGGGCATCTGGATCACGCACAAGGTGGCCGGCCCCCTCTACAACATCGAGGGCATCTGCGCGCGCGTGCGCGACAACAAGCTGGCCCCTTCGTTGCGGCAGCAGCTGCGCAAAGGCGATGAGCTCAAGGAGTTCTACGCGACCTTTCGCGAGATGTACGAATCGCTGCGCAGCCGGGCCGACCGCGACGTGACGGTGCTCAACGACGTCATCGCGCGCCTGGAACAGGTCGGCGTGGCCAGTGGTCCGGCGGCCGAATCGTTGGAACGTCTGCGGACGCTCCGCGCTGAGAAGGCCTCGAGCCTCGAGCCGTAGTTCGAGTCTCGAGCCCTAGATCGACCTGGCGGCGAGCGCCGAGCGAGACGCCGTTCGCCGCGGCGAGAAACTATTGCAGCTGGCGCGCGTGCGCCGCGCTGACGAGGCAGAGGCCGTGGAGGAAGAGTCCCGGCAGCAGGCAGCAGGCATAACCTGCCAAGGTGGTGGCCATCCAGGCCACGCCGGCGCCTGAACGCCCCGAGTAGATGTGGCCGGCGCCGGGTACCAGTACCGAGAGCAACACGGCCGTGGCGGCGGTGGCGTCCTGATCTTCCGGCGGGGCCGGGCGACTGCCGGGCAGCGGGACCTCTTCGGCAGCGTCCTGTGAGTCGGAACGCCATCCCGCCCCCGCCGCCTTGCGTTCGGCCGCCAGGTCACGCCGGCCAGCGAAGATGTACTCGACCACCTCACCTGGACCCAGCCTCGGCACGACCGTGCCCTGCTCGACCATGCGTCCCAGGTAGCGTTCGGCTCGGCCCACGGAGATCCCGGCGAGGTAGGCCAGGTGCGGGATCGTCAGCGGCTGGTCGGTCTCGAACAAGACCCGGAGCACGAGCCGTTCGAACGCCGCAAACTCCATCCACCAAGGCTAACACGCGCAATTCCGGGTGCCATGCCCATGCGGTTGGGCGCCCGTGTGGCCAGCCGCTGGTGCCGTCTCAGGCAGACGCGGCGGCCATCGGCAGCGGTTCAGCCTCGATGCCGTCGGGGACCGAATCCTCGGACAGCGCGACCGTCACGAGATCATCGGCCACGCCGTCAGAACGTCCGTCGTAGCCAGCCGGAGCGAGGAACGAAGGGGAGGGTGCGCCGGCCACATCGTCGCCCGTTGCGCCTTCGTCACCGTCGAACGAGTTGCCGTGGACCCCGAGATCGACACCGTCTTCCGCGGCGTAACGGAGATCCAGCTCGATCCCATCGTAGACCGCGCGATCGGGTCCGGCGCCAGGTGCGGCAAAACCCGGCGCGGGCCCCGCCAGTGAGGCGGAGAATCCCTCGAGATCGACGTCGGAGAGCGCGTCGATTCCATCGAGTCCGTTGAGATTTCGAGCGAGCATGTGCGGCTGGTCCGACAGGCCGACGTCATCACCCCACAGAGCCAGATCGTCGACGCCGTCGACAGTCGGCGCGCCCTCGATCCCGCCACTGCCCACCGGGATCGGACCCACGCCCGCAAGCATCGACGGCCCAGCGAGATCCCAGTCGGTACCGAGATCGACGCCA
>JANNNO010000266.1:0-4289 GCA_031398585.1 Myxococcales bacterium
TTTGACGATCCTCAACGCCATTGCCCGTGACCACCTCCGCAAGCACCAGCCAGCCTCCCAACCAGCTGCGGCCCAGGGCTGAAAACAACACAGTTGCTCTCCCCGTTCCGGTCCGTTCCGGGGCGAGGTGAAGAGCAGACGGGCTTGGGTTGTCCGCGGGACGTTGGGGATCGGGCGGGGAGACCCCTCGCCCGCCGCGGGCCTTCGGCCCTCGGTTAGAAGCGGCCGCCTAGGGTGAGGCCCCCGCCGCCGGGGATGAAGTTGGGGCGGATGGCCATGAAGGCGCTGTCGTCAGCGTATTCGGGAACGGCGAGCAGGACGCCGCCCGTGACGGCGAAGAGGATGCCGCCGACAGTGGCGATGCCCGACCAGAACTTGGTCTGCTGCGCCTCGCGGAAGAGACGGTCCTGCCGTTCCATGTCGCCGCGAAGGGTTTCGGCTTCTTCCTGCTGTTTTTCGTAGCTGGCGTTGCCCCACAGGCCGACTGACGTCACCACGATGCCGGCGCCGAGGAAGGTCCAGCCGACGACGTCGCTGTACCAGGGAGCCACCGCCGGTTCGGCATTGGACGAGACGCGCGACGAAGAGAGCAGGTTGCCCGCGTCCTCGGGTTTGAGCACGCCGGGGACGTCCTTGCCGGTCGCCAGAAAGCGCCCGAGCGCGTTCGCTCGCTGCGGCTCGAGACGGACGAGCCCCTGCCGGTTGAGGTAGCCCGAGCGGAGGTAGAGCCGCGCGTTGAGCCAGTCGGCGCCGGACAGCTCGCCGACCGAGGCGAGCACGATGGCGTCGGCGTCGAAGCGCTCGGCGATGCGGCGAGCGTAGCTCTCTTCCAGCTGGCGTCGGTCCTGCGTCGTCGCGAAACGAATGCGACGGAGTCCCTCGGCCTGAAAGCCGCGCTCGAATTCCGCGTCGAGCACCTCTTGCCGGGTGGTCTCACTGGCCGGAACGATCACGCGCTTGGGATGCGAAGCGATGGGCGCTCCCGCGGTCGCACCAGCGGCAGCGGGACAACGCGCGTGGAAGTGATAGCCGTCGCCCTGCAGAACGGCGATCTCCAGCGGATCCTTGCCGAGCACCACGTCGCCGGCCAGCACCTCGCAGCCCTCGGGCCGCGTGCGCAACGTCAGCTTGGCGCCCAGGTTGGCCGGCAATGCCGCCAGCAGCTCGGTCGCCTTGGGTGACAGCTTGTCCGCCTCGCTCGCCTTGCGACCGGGAAAGAGCAGCAACGTCTCCTCGGCCACGGTGCGCGCCTTGGCCTCCTGCTTCGACGCGACCAGGGCGTTCACCAGCAAGGTGCTGGCGCGCCACGCGAGCTCGTCGCCCTTGGCGCCACGCGGGCCTTTGCGAGCCGCCGCTCGCAACTCCTCACGCGCTGCTGCGAGTGACGTCGCGGCATCAGCGGCCTCGCCACCGGCTTTCTTCGCCGCCTGATCCACGGCGTCGCCGAGGCGGGCGAGATCGGCGTCCGTGAGCGAAACCGACGAAAACTTGGCCAGCGTGACCAGGGCGTCACCTTGCTCGACCCCGTATTGCGGGTTCTGCTTCAACCCCTCCGTGAGCGCCGCGACCAGCCCGGCCTCCGGCTCCCCGGTGCCTCCGACCACGACGGGCAGCACCACGAGTCGGCTCGCCGCCACGGCCGGGACGCTCACGACGGTCCCCACGGCCAGGGCGGCGACGGGCAGCACGGTCGCGAGCAGGGACGCGAAAGCAGGCCGGGTTCGCTGAGTCATGGACAATCTCCTACTAGGGAAGGCTGGCGAGGGCTTGACCCCTGACAACGGTCTTGCGGCAGCGCGACTGGGACGGCGGACGGCGGGCGGAAAGCGGCGAGGATACCCCGTCGCCGCCGGTTCCTCCATGACCGCGGCAGCCCGGCTCACAACACGAATTGCGACAGGTCCTCGTTCTGCAGCACGTCGGCCAGTCGCTCGCGCACGTAGGCAGCCGTGATCGTGATCGTCTGCGCCCCGATGTCGGGCGCCACGAAAGACAGCTCGTCGAGCAGTCGCTCGAGCACGGTGTGCAGCCGCCGCGCCCCGATGTTCTCCATGCGGCCATTGACCTCGGCAGCGATGCGCGCGATCTCCGCTACCGCGTCGGGGCGAAAGTCGATCGTGATGGCCTCGGTCGCCATCAACGCGACGTACTGCTTGGTCAGCGCGTTCTCCGGCTCGGTCAAAATGCGAACGAAGTCGGCGTCGGTCAGGGCTTCGAGCTCGACCCGGATCGGAAATCGCCCCTGCAGCTCGGGCACGAGATCCTTCGGCTTGGCCAGGTGGAACGCGCCCGCGGCGATGAACAGCACATGGTCGGTCTTGAGAGGGCCGTACTTGGTCGACACCGTCGAGCCCTCGACGATGGGCAGAAGGTCGCGCTGCACGCCCTCGCGCGAGACGTCGGCCCCGCGCGCGGCGCCCTCACGCACGGCAATCTTGTCGATCTCGTCGATGAAGATGATTCCCGACTGCTCGGCCCGCCGGATGGCGTCCTTGGTGACCCGCTCCATGTCGACCAGCTTGCCGGCCTCTTCTTCCTCGAGCGCCAGCAGCGCCTCGGGCACGGGGAGCCGACGCCGCTTGCTCTTGCGTGCGCCCGGCATGATCTCCCGCAGGTTGGTCACCATCTCTTCCATGCCGGTGCCGGAAAAAACGTCTCCGAACGGCGTTGGCGCCCCTTCGGTGGTCTCGACTTCGACCGTGCGTTCGTCGAGCTTGCCGTCTCTTAGCAGCTTGCGCAGGCTCTCGCGGGTGGCGCTGTCCCCGGGCGGTCCTTCCGCGGCTCCCGCCTGACGGGGACGGCTGGGCGGCAACAGGATGTCGAGCAGTCGCTCCTCAGCGTTCTCGCGTGCGCGTGGGCGAACCCGCTCGCGCTCTTCCTCCTTGAGCATCGAGACCGCGGTCTCGGCGAGATCGCGCACCATCGAATCGACGTCGCGGCCGACGTAACCGACCTCGGTGAACTTCGAGGCCTCGACCTTCACGAAAGGCGCCTCGGCCAGCTTGGCCAGCCGCCGCGCGATCTCGGTCTTCCCGACGCCCGTCGGCCCGATCATCATGATGTTCTTGGGCGAAATCTCGTCGCGCAAAGGACCCGTGATCTGCTGGCGACGCCACCGGTTGCGCAAGGCCACCGCGACGGATCGCTTGGCCGCCGCTTGCCCTACGATGTAGCGGTCGAGCTCCTCGACGATGGCGCGCGGAGTGAGCGACTCGCCGCTGCGGCTGCCAGAAAGCTCACGCGGGGCCATCAGCCGAGCTCCTCGATCATATGCTGGTCGTTGGTGTAGATGCAGATCTCGCCGGCGATCTTCATCGCCCGCTCGGCGATCTCGCGAGCGCCGAGCTCCGAGTTGTCGCGCAGAGCGCGCGCGGCGGCCAACGCGTAACTGCCGCCCGAGCCGACCGCGGCGACGTCGCCGTCGGGCTCGATCACGTCACCCGTGCCCGACAGCAGCAGCGTGCGTTCCCGATCGGCCACCAGCAGCAGCGCTTCGAGCCGGCGCAAGGCCCGATCGAGGCGCCAGTCCTTGGCCAGCTCGACGGCGGCGCGCAGGGGGTTGCCGCCGCTGTCCTTGAGCTTGGCCTCGAACTTTTCGAAGAGCGTGAGCCCATCGGCGGCCGAGCCGGCAAAACCGGCCAGCACGCGCCCATCGCCGATGCGCCGGATCTTGCGGGCCGTGCCCTTGACCACCGTGTTGCCCATGGTGACCTGACCGTCGGCGGCGATGACGACCTAGCCGCCACGACGGACCCCGAGCACCGTGGTCGAGCGGATCTTGGCTTTGCGCATGACCTGCAGATCTATGGCAGGGAACCCGTCGCCTGCACGCAAAAACGGCGTGCCGTGGGCACCGCCAGCACGAAGGCCGGATCAGGTCTTGCGGCCGCGCCCGGGCAGCTGCGCGTGGGGATGGGCCTTGTCGTAGACCGACATCAGATGGTCGATGTCGACTTGCGCGTAACGCTGCGTGGTCCGCAAGCTGGCGTGGCCGAGCATCTCCTGAATCGCTCGCAGGTCGGCCCCCTCCCCCAGCAGGTGGGTGGCGAAGCTGTGGCGAAGCGCGTGGGGTGCAACGGGCCTCACCTCGGCACCGAGGGCGCGGGCGCGCAGCTGCCGGCGTGCCTGGCGCGGATCGAGGCGCGCACCCTTTTCGCCGAGAAAAAGCGCGGTCTCGGTCGGCCCGCGGGCAGGCAGCAGGGCCGCGCGCACCAGCAGGTAGCGACCGATGGCGGCGTAGGCCGGGCCTCCCAGCGGCACGATGCGATCCTTTTTCCGCTTTCCCTGGC
>JANNNO010000331.1:0-1923 GCA_031398585.1 Myxococcales bacterium
GCAGGCCGAGCTTGAGATCCCGCATGATCCGTTCGAACTCGTCGGCCGACTTGCCGGCGAGGCGAGGGTTCCAACGCCTCTCCTCGCCGATCGTCGTCACGGTCATGCCCCGGTAGTCGTGCCCAGGAAAGACCAACGTATCGTCGGGCAGCGCGAACAGGATCTCGGTGATCGAGCGGTAAAGCGAGCGCGCATCGCCGTTCTGGAAGTCGGTTCGTCCGCAACCGCGCACGAGCAAAGCGTCGCCCGTGAACACGCGATCGCCGAGCCGGTAGCTGACGCTGTCATCGGTGTGCCCGGGCGTCTCCAGCACTTCGAGGCTCTGCCGTCCAAACGTGATCCTGTCGCCGTTTCCGACGCGCAGATCGGCGCACGGAGCGCCCAGCCTTCCGGCCACGCTGCGCGCCTGGGCCTGCCGGGCGATGAGCCCCGCCGCCGTCACGTGATCGGCATGGACGTGCGTGTCGAGCACGTACGCCAACGTGAGATCGAGCTGACGAACCAGCCCGAGATCGCGCTCGATGCGCTCGCGGACGGGATCGATGAGCACCGCTTCACGGGTCTCGTCGTCACCAATCAAGTAGGTGTAGGTCGAGCTGTCCGCATCGAAGAGCTGTCGAAATACCATGGGTCGCTGCCTCCGATCCCGTGGGAGCCAGCCGACCGGAAAAGGGTTCGCTAGCCCGTGGCATCGGCTAGGTTTCCGGAATGAGCGAGCAGATCTCGATGGTCGATGCCGGCCTGCTGGAGTCGGCGCGTCAGGGCGATCGCGACGCCATCGAGGCCCTCCTCGACAGGTACCAGCGCCGGATCTTCGGCTTCGGCCTGCGCATGTGTGGCGACGTCGAAGACGCCAAGGACGTCCTGCAGGACACGATGTTGGCCGCCGCCAGAACCGTCCGCGAGTTCCGCGGGAGCGCGTCCGTATCGACCTGGCTCTACACCATCGCGCGCAGCTTCTGCATCAAGAGGCGTCGCAAGAGCAAGTTCGCCCCCAGCTCCGAGACGCCGCTCGACGCGCGAGCCGACCAGCTGCCGTCACCGGAGCCATCCCCCGACCAGCTCGTGGATCAGCAGGAGACCAAGCAGGCCCTCCTCGCCGCGCTCCAGGCGCTGGCTCCGGACTCTCGCGAGGTGCTGATCCTGCGCGACGTGGAAGGGCTGACGGCCAACGAGGTGGCAGAGATCACGGGGCTCAGCGTGCAGGCCGTCAAGAGCCGCCTGCACCGCGCGCGGGTTTCGGTGCGCGATCACCTCACGCGCGCACGGCAGGACGGGCTCCCGTCGCCCTCCCCCGGCTGCCCCGATGTACTGGCCGCGTTCTCGAAGAAGCTCGAGGGCGACATCGACACCGCGATCTGCGCCGAGCTCGAGCAACACGTCAGCGGCTGCGCCCCCTGCGAGCGCGCCTGCGCCTCGCTCAAGCAGACGCTCGCCGTTTGCCGCGATGCCGGCGCCGAACCCGTTCCGCAGGCCGTGCAAAACGCCGTCCGCGCGGCGATACGCGCGGCCAGCGACATGCGTTGAGTCCCCGAGGAAACGTCGCCCACGAAGCCGGCCCGGCGAAGCTCAGCGCAATAGTGCGTGAAGGGGGCGCCTGAGGCTGTCATTCTCGGGGGCCAGGCAGCTCCATGAGTGCAGAGATTCGAGACGCAGACAGAGGCTCCGTGCTCGTGGTCGATGACGAGCCGAACGCGCGCAACGCATTGGCAGAGCTCTTGCGGGCTGAAGGCTATCGCGTCGAGACCGCCGCCGACGGCTTCAAGGCGCTCGGGAAGGTCGAGGAGTTCCAGCCTGACATCGTCCTCACCGATCTCAAGATGCCGGGAATGGGCGGCCTCGAGCTGCTCGAGAAGGCCCGCGCGGTGGACGACGAGCTCGTCGGCGTGGTCATGACCGCCGTCGGCGACGTGCAGACCGCCG
>JANNNO010000368.1:0-9401 GCA_031398585.1 Myxococcales bacterium
GGCCGATCAACCGAGCCGCGCCGTCGAGCGACGTCATGCGCGCGGCCCCATGGTCCGAGAGGAAGTCACAGAGATCGAGGTGTCCCTCTTCGCTGTAGCGATAGCGATAGTCGCGTTCGCGGTAGTACCAAGGCCAGGTGAGGCCCAGCGCCATGGTTCGCAACAGCAGCACCGGCATGTCGAAGCCGCGGCCGTTCCAGGTGACGATCTGTGGGCGCCGGGCGTCCATGAAGTCGGCAAAGTCGGCCAGCATTCCGGCTTCGTCCTTTCCTTCGCCGAAGGTCCCCAGGCGGCGCAGCCCGTAGTCCTCGCCCAGCCACATGACGCCGATGACCACGGGACGGCAGGCGTAGAGGGGAGGGAATGGGCGTTCACCGCCGGGTACCGGTTCGGGGGGATTGAAGACTGTGCGGTCTGGAATGGTCTCGATGTCCAGCACCAGGGTCGTGGGAGTCGCCATGCCGCGCGCCGCATTCTACCCGGAACCTTTGCTTTGCAGGGCGAGTCGCTATAGGACTTGAGCATGGACGTGGCCCGCCGACGTTGTCCTGTCGCCGACCCGCAACCCAGCGCCCCCAGGTCGACCGGCGGGACGTCGCTGCTCTGCCTCGGTGCCATCGTGCTGGCGAGCTCAATCCTGGCGGGCTGCCGGACCCCACCGCCGGTCAAGCCGTGGCAGCGCGCTCACCTCAGCAAGCGGGCGATGTCCTTCAACGATGGGCTCGAGGCGCGCTGGCGGCAGCACGTCTTCTCGGCGCGCGAGGGTGCCGAGGGCGGCTACGGAACCGTTGGCGGCGGCTGCGGCTGTAACTGATGATCAGTCGTCATTGTCGCGTGCGCGCTGTCCGCGTCGCTGCCGCAGCTGCATTCCTGGCCCTGGTTCTGCCGAGGGGACCGGCGGGGGCCGAAAACCGCATCGCCGTGCGGGGGGCCTACTTCCGCGAAGCCTCGACGCGCGTCGTGCAGCCGATGGTCGAAGCGAGTCTGGATCTTCCGCAGGGCTTCGATGTCGGCGGGCATCTCGCCGTCGATGCGATCTCGTCAGCGTCCATCGCCCAAGGCGCGATGTCGGACGAGGTCTTTTCCGAAGAGCGCTACGAGGGCAGTCTCAGCGTGGGCAAGACGCTGACCGAGGGGCTGAGGGTGGGGCTCTTTGGTCGCTACAGCCGCGAGCCCGACTATTTTTCTACCAGCGCCGGTCTCAACGCCTCGCTCGAGCTCTGGGAGCGCACCGGGACGATCGGCTTCACGGTGGCCCACGCTCTTGACGACATTCGACCGAGCGGACCCATCCCGCCGCGAGAGCTCGACGTCTGGTTCGCTGGGCTGTCCTACGCGCAGGTTTTCGGCCCCACGCTGCTCGGCCAGCTGAGCTACGAATTTTTCCACCTCGATGGGTTTTACGGAAACCCCTACATCCAGCACCCCAACTACGGCCGCGATGTGCTGCCTGAAGTCCGCATCCGCCACGCCTTGACCACCAAGGTGGCGCAGTACTTTCCCGAGCAGCGTCTGGGCCTGCAACTGCACTATCGCTTCTACTTCGACCAGGGTGCTTTCACCGCCATCGATCCCTGGGGCCTCACTGCCCACAGCATCGAAGGCCGCGTCTACAAGCAGGTGTCCCAGAACCTGGAGCTCAGGCTCTCTTATCGCTACCACTGGCAAGGTGACGCCGAGTTCTGGTGCAACTCGCGCCCCGACAGCGGAGGCACCCTCGACTGCTACGGGCTCAGCACGTTGCTGCACTCGTGGGATCCCAAGTTCGGCAGCCTCACGACCCACCTGCCGGAGCTGAAGGTGATCTGGGATCTGCGGGCCCTTGCCGACATACCCGTTCTGCGGCACCTCGCAGGCGGCGCCCTCGATGTCTCCTACGGCTACTATTTCGAGAGCGCTTATTACGGCCAGAAGTTCACCGACAAGACAGCGCCGCCCATCATCGGGCTGCCCTACACCAAGCGGTGGGGCGGGGCGCACGTCGTGCAAACCGGGTATGTCGTAAGCTTCTGACATGCGAGAGCCGCGCGACCGTCGACTGGGCACCGCGCAGAGCGCCGCCCTGGAGCCGGTCCTCGCCGCGCAAAAACGCGCCAGCGAGATCCGCTGGTCGCTGGGCAAGATGGCGTTCGGCCTGGTCTTTTTCATCGGGGCGCTCGCGCATTCCTTCACGCCGAATCAGACCTCGTCATCGACAGCGCTCTGGATCGCGCTGCTGCTGCTGTCCACGTTGCACGTCGGGATGGGGATGCGAGGCATCGCCCGCGTGCGCGGTCGCGGCTTGCGCCTGTGGCTGCCTCTGACTCTGCTCTGGGGATTCGCCGCCTCGATCGTCCTGCGCATGGTGCAGGGGCGATGAGCGGCGTTGGTCCTGCGGCTCGCCCCTCGGTGCTGATCACCGGCTGCTCGAGCGGCATTGGCGCCGAGACCGCGCGCCGCTTCGCCCGCGCCGGGTACCAGGTGTTTGCGAGCGTGCGGCGACCCGAGCGGGCCGCGCCCCTGCGCGCCGAAGCGCTCGCCGCAGGCTGGGCACTCGAGACACCGACCCTTGACGTGAACCGCGACGATTCGGTCGACGCAGCCGTGCAGCAGGTGCTGACCGCAACGGGGGGGCGCCTCGACGTGCTGGTCAACAACGCTGGCTACTACTGCCACGGGCCCCTGGAAGAGACCTCGCCTGACGAGCTGCGGGCCCAGCTCGAGACCAACGTCGTTGGTGTCCTGCGGGTCACCCGCGCCGTGCTTCCCGCCATGCGCGCGCGGGGCGAGGGCGCGATCGTGAACCTCAGCTCGATTTCGGGCCTCGTCGTCCTGCCGCTCGTGGGCAGCTATCACGCCTCCAAGTATGCGGTCGAGGCGTTGACCGAAGCCCTGCGCTACGAGGTGGGCCCGTTCGGCATCCGGGTGACGGCGGTCGAGCCGGGGCCCATCGCCACGGCTTTTCACGACAACGAGGTGCACGCGGCCGCTTCGGGGCGACCCGATTCCCCCTACGCGGGCCTGCAGGCCAGCTACGATCGCGAATCGGCCAAGCTTCGTAGAGGGAAGGTGCAGGACGTGGCCGAGGTCGTCTATCGCGCCGCGACCTCGCGCCGCCCGCGCCTACGCTGGCGGGTGGGGCCGACCTCTTTCACAGGAGGCGTCCTGCGCCGCCTGACGCCCGACTGGCTGTACGAACGAGTGGTCGAGTTCGTGTTTCATCGCGCCCGACGGCTGCGCGGCTGACGCGATCCAACGGGCGTGCGAAGCGGCTCGGGACTGCAGCGGTTCGTGCCCGTATACTCGGATCGTGGCGCAGGGCAGGCTGACCCGTTCGCAGGTCGAAGTCGTGCTTCGTCGGGCGGCAGAGCTCGAGGCTCGGCAGCCGTCGGATGACGACGAGGACGCCGCGGGAACCGGCATGGCCGAACCCGATCTCCTACGCCTCGGAGAGGAGGCAGGACTGTCCGAGGGAGCTCTCCGAGAGGCGCTCGAGGAGCTGCGTGCTGGCAAGGTCGAGGCGAGACAGACCACACTCGATCGCGCCCTCGGCGAGCGACAACTGATCGTGCAACGGACCATCCCCGGTCCCAGCGCGCCTGTCGCCCGGGCGGTCGAGCGCTTCTTGCGTCAGCAGCTGATGACCATCCGGAGGCACCACGGTCACCGCATCGAATGGCAACGCGCCCGTGGTCTCTGGCCTGGCCTGGTGCGGTCGCTCGCCTTTGCGCGACAGTTCGCCTTCGGCCCGGTTTCTCGGGTCGAAACCATGGTCGAAGAGGTCAGCGAAGATCAGACGCACGTCACGTTCCGGATCGATCTGGCCGAATGGCGCAGGGATCGAATGGTCCGCGCGGTCGGCCGCGCCGTGACCGCCTTCGGCTTCTTCGGTCTGGGGGGAGCGTGGCTGTTTCCCGGCTTTGGAGCGCCCGACGTGATGGCGCTGCTTTCAGGCGGCGGACTCGCGGGCGGCTTCATGGCGCTCGAGCGCAAGCGCTTCATCGAAGGCCGAGACGAGGTGGCGGTGGCTCCGGCGCGTTTCCTCGATCTGCTGGCTCTCCGTCGCAGCCGGGCGATTGCCGGTCGGACGCGGGCTGAAACGCGCACGCCAAGAACGGCAGCCGAGATCGAAGCGGACGCCGAGCTCGACCGAGAGCTGGGCCGCGACCTCGGCGAGGACTGAGAGGACGACTGAGAGGATTGTGCGCGCCTCGCGCCAGACGTTGCGCGGCTGCTGGCGCTAACGGCTGAGCGTGATCTCGACGCGGCGGTTGCGCGAGCGGCTTTGTGGCCCGAGGTTCGGCACCTTGGGTCTGGTCGACCCGTGTCCCGTCGCGACCAGGCGTTCGGGCGCAAGGCCCGCCCCGATCAGATGTTGGGCGATGGCGTTGGCTTGACTGTGTGTGAGCGCAAGTGCTGCCTCGCGCGGAATGCCGTTGTCCCAGTGCGTGTCGACGCGCACACGGCCCGCGTCCGGGTGCTGCCGAAGCAACACCACGAGATCGTCGAGCAAGGCCCGCGATGGGGCGGTCAGCTCCGCGGTGGGGGCCACCGGCGTACCGGCAAACTCGATCGGGCGTTTCCAGATCAGACGGCCGCTCTCGAGGCTGACGCCCCCAGTGGTCGTCGGTGCCGCGCTGACAGGGGCCGTGGGGACGGCAACCGGCGCGGTAGGGATTGGCGGCGCCGCGGGCATCGGCAACAACCGGACCTCGATCGCGGTCGTCTCGTGGAGCTCGACCTTGGCTCTGACCGCTTGCAGACCGAAGCCGGGAGCGTTGGCCTCGAGATCGACGAAGCCTGGCGCCAGTCCCTTGGTCACGAAGGCCCCGTCGCTGTCGGTGGCGACCCGCGCCCGCGTGCCACCGACGACATCGATGATCGCCGCTGCGACGGGTGTGCCGTCGCGGCTGTCGAGCACCCGGCCGCCGACGTAGCCCAGCGGCGGAACCACTTGGCGTTCGACCACGCGTTCGACGGTGACGGTGCGAACGATGGGGCGGTTCTGTGCCGGATCGAACGCGTAGTGAAATCCGAAGATGAGGTTCCAGGTGGGCAGCGGGGGGCCAAAGGCATGGCCGACCGAACCGGTGGCGATCTCCGCGGCGGCGTCGAAGCCAAAGCCACCTGCCAACAGGGCGCGCGCACCGAAATCGAGCCGATGCTGCACGCGTTGCTGCGAGCAGCCGCGACCCGCGGGGGTGTCACAGCGGGGAGACGCGTAAGCTGCGAACGCAGGGTCGAAGTCGCCCACGACGCGTTCGATCTGATATTCGACGAACGGCGTGAAGCCGGCTCCTCCCTGACGCCGTCCCAGCGGCGCGCCGAGCCCGAGGGCAGCGCGCCAGCGCGACAGCGCCTGTCCATACGCGAACCCGGCAACCGCGCGCGAGTTGATGAGCGACTCGCCGAGCTCCTCGAATTGATCCAGGTGGCGCGAGTTGTCGACCACGAAGCCCAGGTTCGCGTTTACGACCACCGGAAAGGCCGCTCGCTGGCGGAAGTCGAACGAGCCCAGCGCCGTGATGAAACCCGACGTGGCGTCGGCGTCGAAGCCGAGGCTGTCGTTGGCGCTGTAGAGCTTGAGGCCGCCTTCCACACCGAGGGCGAGATCGGTGGCTGCGGTGCGAGCGAACTTTCCGCCGAGCACGAGGTCGCCGAAGGAACGAATGAAGGGAGGGTCCACGCGTTCGGGTTCGGGGCGACAGTCGTCCGAGCTTACGCAGCGTTCGTTGTGATTCGAAATGGCGAGCAGGGTGGCCCACAATTCGATGGATTCGCCGAGGCTCGTGGCGAAGGCGAAATTTCCTGCCAGCCTCCGGTTGCGATCACCCTTGATGAGAAAGCTCTCGCCGCTGGCATATTCGCCCCTCATGCCGAGCCGCCAGGAACCGGGAGCACCGGTCGCGGCGGCGCTGGTGCGCAGCAGCCCGAGAGAGCCGGCCAGATTGGGAGTCGCGAGCACACGGCCCGCGCCGGTCTCGATGGTCGGACGTGCTTCGTCGGTGGCTTCCGCCGCCGGGCTCGCCAGGGCGGTGTCGCCCGAGATGTCGTCGATGAGAATGGGCGAGGGCGAGGGGAGAGGACGCGGTGACGGCTGAGGTGGTGCTGCCGGCCGAGAGCTGTCGCGTTCGGGGGGCAGCGGTGCCGCTTCCGGCGGGACCGAAGGCGGTGCCAGGCCTGGGGCCGGCTCTTGCGAGGGCGGCAACAGCTCGGGGGGCGTTACCGGGGGGGGCGTCGCCGGTTGCGCGAGAGCGGGCGTCGCCATGGCAAGACAGACCCAGGTGGCCAGGTGCCATGGGACGAAGCGCGACCGGAACGAAGGTGGCGGGACGAAAGCGAGCCTCGACATGCGCTAGGGCCGGGCGGCGACTTTAGCACTCATCTCTTTGGCTCGCGCGCTCTGGCTCGCGCGCTCTGGCTCGCCGTCTCGGCTCGCGCGGTCGCTCAGGTTCGGGCGTTCGGGTTCACACTGACCCCATTACACGATGTCGCCCTTACCCACATGGCGAGTGTCGGGTTTTTCTGGTATTGGGACGCCTTGGCGGGTCGAAGGCCGGCCTGGTGGCACGCAGGTACGACGGCGACATGGAAACACCCATCACCCTCGAGCAACTGACCGACGAAATTCGCGACCTCGCCCTGCAGGTGAGCAACGCCGCTGAAAGAGTGGAAGAGCGCGACTTCGTGCTCGCGACCCACCAGGCGGTCGAGCGGGTGTCGCAGCGCTATCGCGATTTTTTCGCGACCCTCTCGGAGGGCGACAAGCTGAAGGTCGAGAGGACGCTCGGACGCCGCCTACTCGATGCCAAGCGACACGCTTCGGCTCTGCCCCGGGTCGGCACCATCGCCGCCAGCACTCCCGACCGCCGGGTCTCGGGCGCATCCGAGGTGGGGGAGCGGCGGATCACGGGCGTCTCCTGGGGGGCAGGGACCCGCCCGGGCGTCTCCGGATCGGCTGCCGTCGGCACCGCCAAAGTCGGTGGCGACGTCGAGGCCTGGTGTTCGCCCTGCGGTCAGCTCACCGATCACAGCATCGTGGCGATGGTCGGCGATCAGCCCAAGCAGGTGGTCTGCCAGGCCTGCAACGCCCGGCATGGCTACCGAATCGCGCCAGCGCGCAAAGCGAGCGAGCCGGAGAGCGCCCGCCCGATCATCACCCAGACGGGGGCGGAGCGGGAATCGCAGCGGCGCGAGGATGCCAAAGCGGCGCAGGTGCGCGCGTTGGCCAACGAAATCGCTCTGGCCACGGACGTCCGTTCGTTCGATCCCAAGGGCCGCTACAAGAGCGGGGAGATCATCTCGCATCCGCAGTACGGCCGCGGCAAGGTCGAGACCGTGCTCCGCTCGAGTCTGCTCGTCCGTTTCGGCGTGGGCGGCCTCAAGTCGGTGATGCTGAACTAGACAGCGCGCGCGAGCTGACTTTCGCCCGCGGGGGCTACCTCAAAGAGCGTCGACCTGATCGAGGAAGCGCTTGAGAAGTCCCTCGACCATGAGATTTCGCCCGGCGGCGTCGTAGCGGCCGGCCCGATAGCCGCCCTGGATCTCGTCGAACTTGGTCCGGGTATCGGCGATGATCGCCTTACAGGGCTCGATCTTGCCGGTGATCTCTTTCTGATTCTTGATGAGGTAGGCCACGGCAGAGCCGACCACGGCCGCACTGACCAGCAACCCGAGCGGGCCGGTGAGGAAGTACTTCAGCCCGACGCGCAGGGCGACCACGCCGGCGGCGCCGAAGGCGGCCTTGCGCAGGCCCGAGCCGTCACGCACGGAATCCATGGCCATCGACGTCACCTGGCCCGAGCTGAGAACGAGGGCGACGAAGCTGCCCCTGCGACTTTTCCAGGCACGGTCGTAGTACTCCCGCACGCCTTGACGCAAGAACGCGTCGAAATCGTCGAAAGCTTCAGGTCTCATTTCCGACGTCGACTCGGTAGCGGCTTCGGTGGCCATGGCTGCGATCCTAACACGTGCGGCGCGGCGGGGCCGCCCGGGGGCGTTCACCGTTTGCCAGCGGGGATCACGCTGGGCAGGGTGCCGAGCGCGGGCGACCCGTCTTCATAGAAGGCGGGATCAGGCGCACTCTGGGACCCGCTCGACAGCGCAGGCGTCGGCGCCAGGGCGGCGGGAAATTCCAGCAAGAAGGTGGTCCCGGTGCCGGTTCCCGCTCGTCCCTCGGCCGGGCCGCGAATGGAGATGCGTCCGCCGTGCTCGCCGACAATCTGCTGGACCAGCGCCAGACCGAGCCCCGTACCCTTGGCTTTGGTCGAGAAGAACGGCTCGAAGATCCGCTGTGCATGCTCGGTGGGGATTCCTGGGCCCGAGTCGGTGACCGCGACCTCGACCCAACCGTGAACTGCAGCGGTGACGGCGACGCGCAGACGGCCGCCGTCCGGCATCGCCTCCTTGGCGTTGCGGATGAGGTTCAGCAGGGCCTGGCGCAATTGATTTTCATCGGCAACGATCTCGGGTACGGCGGTGGGAGCGTCGAGTTCGAGCACGATGCCCGCCTGCGCGAGTTCGGCGCGGGAAAACTCCATCACCGACGTGACGATGGCGACGAGGTCCTCCCGCTCGAGCACAGGCCGTGGCAGGCGAACGAAGCGGAGATAGGATTCGGTGATCTCGCTCAGCCGGTCGACTTCGCCGCTGATCGCCCCCAGCAGTCGGTTGGCTTCGGGCTGATCGATGCGCAGCTCGTCCCCGAGCAGCTCGGCGGACAGACCGATCGAGGCCAAGGGGTTCCGAATCTCGTGAGTGATTTGCGCCGCCACCTTGCCCACCGTGGCCAGCCGTTCCGAATGGATGAGCCGCTGTTCGCGCTCCTGCAGCGCTTGCGCCATGGCGTCGAACTCACGCGCCAGATCCCCGATCTCGTCCTGCGATCCGAGGCCGATGCGCCGGTCGTAGTCGCCGCTCGCGATCTGACGGGCGCGTATGCGCAGCTCTTGCAGAGGTCGCAGGGTTCGCCAGAGGGAAAACGCGGCACCGATGGCGCCCAGCAGTCCGGCGATGCCCAGCGCGATCGCGGATCGGGTGGCTCCTTCTTGCTTGTCGCCCAGCTCCTCGGTGACGTGAAGGCTGTCGGTCTCGAGTCGCTTGCGGAGCACGTCGATGGCTTGGCGGAGCGAACGGCGCCGCCGGTCGAACTCCGTGCGATCGCCTCTGCGCTCGATGGGATCGTCCTTGCGAGCGGCGCCGCGGGATTCGGCTCTACCTAGGCCGCTGTCGGCTCGGCGATCGTTGAAGGAGCTGACCAAGGCAGCGGCGGTCAGCCCGGTGAGCGACTCGAGCTGATTGATCTCGCGGCGGTAGTCTTCGAACTCGCGGCGCCGCGGTGCCGAGGGGGCCTGCGAGAGGAATCGATCGACCCGTCGGCGCGCATCCTCGAGCGACAGGCGCGCGTGTTCGAGGTAGGTGCC
>JANNNO010000378.1:0-3928 GCA_031398585.1 Myxococcales bacterium
CATAAAACAAATCGAAAATGAGAGCAAAAAAGTTCTTGTCGCTCTTGCTTTAGAAGTGAAAAAGGCTGCGTAATAAAAAAAATGTCAACCCACGTCTTCCTGGCCGACAATGGCTCTACCGCGGTCGAGATCGCGCTCAAGATGGCGCTGCAGGCCCAGGCGCAGCGGGGAGCGACATCACGCACGAAGTTCGCCGCGCTGGCCGGCGGCTATCACGGCGAGACAGTGGGCGCACTGTCGGTGGGAGATCTCGGCCTTTACGGCGATCCGTATACGTCGCTGACCTTCCCGGTAACCAAGCTCGGACCTCTGCCCCTGCGCGCGGGCCCGCACGACCCGCAGTGGCTGAACGCGGATCCGGAATGGGGCGCCATCGAAGCGCAACTGGCGGCGCAGGCTCACGAGCTCGCGGCGATCATCTACGAACCGGTCCTGCAGGGCGCCGGCGGCATGCGCCTTTACAGCCCCGGCCTACTGCCGCGGCTGCGCGCGTTCGCCGATGCGCATGGGATCTTCCTCATCGCCGACGAGATCGCGGCCGGCATGGGAAGGCTCGGCACGATGCTGGCCGGGCAATTGGCGCCGACGCCGGCATTGCCCGACTTCGCCCTGGTGTCGAAAGGTCTGACCGCGGGCTTCTTGCCTCTGTCGGCCGTGCTCACCACCCAGGCCATCTTCGATCTGTTCGACGCCGACTGGGCGGCCCGGCGAGCCTTCCTGCATTCCAACACGTACACGGGCAACGCGCTCGGCGTCGCAGCCGCGCTGGGAACGCTGCAGGCGTATGCCTCCGAGGACGTGCTCGGTCACGTGAGCAGGACCGCCCCACGACTGCTCACGCACACGCTCGAACTCGCCCGCCGGCCCTACGTTCGCAACCCACGCGCGATCGGCATGATGTCTGCGGTCGACTTGACCGACGCCGACGGTGGACCGCTCGACCCGACCGCGCGCGTAGGGCGCAAGGTCTACGCCGAGGCCTTGCAGCGGGGCGCCCTATTCCGTCCACTTGGCGAAACCATTTATTTTTTTCCGCCGCTCAACACGAGCGTGGCGGATCTCGACGCCATGGCCGCCATCCTGTCCGAAAGTGTGGACGCCGTGCTCGGCTGATCCGCCATCAGGAGCTGCCGAGCCCGATCGGCGGGCGCTCGGCTTGGTGTAGTCTCGCGGCCTTTCGTCGAGGTCATACATGCCGAACGTCTCTTTCGCCCGCGTCGCGCACCTGACTCTGATCGCCTCCTTGCTGCTCGGCGCTCCCGCCTGGGCAGCGCCAGCATCCAAAGATCGCCCAGAGCTGAAAGAGGGCTTCGACAACAAGCCCGAGCGTCTGGAGTGGTTTCGCGATCTCGGCTTCGGCCTCTTCATTCACTGGGGCCTCGACAGTCAGATCGGCTCGGTCATCAGCCATTCGCTCGCCGGCGCCGACGAGGCCTACCGCAACAAGTACTTCAACGAGCTGCCCAAGACCTTCGAGCCGCGCAAGTTCAACCCGCGCGACTGGGCCCGGCTCGCCAAGCTCGCCGGCGTCAAGTACGTCGTCTTCACGACGAAGCATCACTCGGGCTTCGCGATGTGGAACACGAAGACCACACCGTTCAACGTGATGCGGACGCCGGCCAAGCGTGATCTCACCGCCGACATCGTGAAGGCCTTCCGCGCCGAAGGCATCATCATCGGCTTTTACTTTTCGCCGGAGGACTTCCACTGGCTGCAAACCAACGGGAAGATTGTCACCCGGAGACCGCACCCCGGTGTGCTTCCGCAAGAGAACCCCGGGTTGATGAAGCTCTCGCGGGATCAGCTCAAGGAGCTGGCGACGAAGTACGGCCCGGTCGACGTCTGGTTCCTCGATGGCGAAGCGGGCGGCATGCGCGACGTGATCTGGCGCGCGCAGCCCAACGCGGTCATCACCCGCGACGTCATCGACACGCCCGAGCAGACCATCCCGGGCGTGCCGCTCGACAGGGCTTGGGAGTCGTGCCTGACCATGGGGACCCAGTGGCAGTACAAGCCGACGCACGAGAGCTATCTCAGCGGCACGCAGCTCATCGAGAAGCTGATCGAGACGCGCGCCAAGGGCGGCAACCTCCTGCTCAACGTCGGCCCCAAGCCCGACGGCGAGCTGGCGATCGAGCAAGAAGAGCGGCTCCGTGAGTTTGCGCTGTGGAACTTCGCCTTCGGTGAATCGATCGAGGCGGTTCGTCCGTGGGTCGTGACCAACGAGGGCAATCTCTGGTTCACCAAGAAGAAGAACGAGGACACGGTCTACGTCTTCATCACGAAGACGCCGTGGGTGATGGGCGAGCGAAAGAAGTTCTCGCTGCGTTCGATTCGGGCGACCGACAAGACGACGATCTCGGTGCTCGGCTCGGACGGCAAGATCCTCGAATACAAACCGGAAACCGACGCCGCCTCGCACTTTCGCCAGGACGACAAGGGTCTGCACCTCGACGTGATCATGGCGCAGCGGCTGTACAACGACCGCAAGTGGCCCAACCCGTTGGTGGTGAAGTTGACCAACGTGCAGCCAGGCATGCGCCTGCCGGTCGTCGCCAGCGGCGCGGGCACGCGGGCCGCGGGCGGTACGGCGACTTTGCAGGGCGATCTCGTCACGCTGGGACAGCTCGAGAGCGCCGAGGTCGGCTTTCAATACCGTAAGCGCAAGGGCACCGAAGATCTGCTCAACGCCGACGCCCCCTGGACCGCCACGCCGGTTCAGAAGCGCACGGCCAAGGGCGCCTTTACCGCCACCATCAGCGGCCTGGCCGAGGGCGTGGTCTACGAGTTCCGCGCGTTTGCCAAGCACCCGCTGGTCGAGGTCGCCGGCGAGGAGCGGGCGATCGTCGCCAAGTAGGGCCCTCGCGCTTCCCATTAACACGACGGCCCGCATCGCGCTGGCGCCTAGAGCGCCGGTCGAGGCTACGGGATTGCCACGACAACGTCACCACGGTGACGCAAGGAAATCGACTAGTTAGCTAGGGAGGCGGCGCTCATACCAGCGGGAATCGCACGTAATCGCGGTGACCGCTGGTTTTGATGAAGAATCCTGCCGTTTCGGACCACAAACGGCCTAGAAACGTCCGCTCGCGACGAGTCCTGCCCATCTCTCCGGGAGGTCGATCAAGATGTACTCACCGTCACAGCTGGGCGCCTTCGGGCGGCTGGCCCCTCGTTTCCGCTCCGGCCACACACTGATCCTGGCGAGCCTGGCCGGCCTCTTTCTGTCGGGTTGCAAGATGCAGGACGGCGGCCTCCAAGGCGGAGTCTCCGTGGAACCTGCCGAGCCCGCCCCGTCGCCGACAGCGCCCAGCCCAGGCAGCAAGCCCGATTCGGGTAGCGCTGCAGACGCGCTGGCTCCCGGCGGTCCTGCGCCCGGCACGCCCCCCGGAAGCGGCGCTCCCATGACCGGCCCGACCACGGGTCCGACCGGTCCCACGACAGGGCCGCCCGGGACAGTCGGCCCGCCCGTCGCGCCTCCAACGGCCGATGCAGGGCCCCCGCCGGTGGTGGCGAACGACGCAGGCACGCGGGCCGACGCCACGGCGACTCCCACGGTCGACGCCAGCGCGGCCCCCGACCTGGCCCCGCCGGTGCCCGTCGAGACCTGCGGCCCCCGCGCGGGCGAGATGGCATCGGTCGAGGTTCGACTGCGGTCGCGCACCGCCGAGGACTTTGCGTTCGACAACGAAGGGCACCTGCTCTTCTTCCAGAATCGCGACGTGATTCGCGTCGGCGAAGGCAACGAGAACGACTTCATCGTCCTGCGGAACGTGGTCGGCAACTTCGGCTCCTCCACGCTGCGGGTGCTGCCCGACGGCGATCTGCTGATCGCCAACAGCTATCGCGACGAGGTCTTCCGCGTGGACCCGCAAGGCCGTCGGCCCGAGCGCACGCTGCGGATGCGGTCGCCGCTCGAGATGGCGCC
>JANNNO010000392.1:0-14586 GCA_031398585.1 Myxococcales bacterium
CCAGGACGTCGGCGCTGCCAAGTGACGCCTGCACCCCTGCGGCAACCAGGATCTGGAAAGGCCCAGCGGGCCAGCCGAGCTCGATGCGCCCATCGAGGGCAGGCAAGAAGCGCCTGTGCCGCACGGGCTCGGGATCGTCGCTGGAAAAGTGGGTGACGCCCTCGTACAGAGCCCCCGCATCGAAACGCACGTTGATCTCCGGCCAGGCACCGCTCGGTTGGCACAACCGGTACGCGACGCCCGCGGCCAGGTGGACCTCGAACAACGACGCCTGCGCCGCCGGGATTTGGCCGGATCGTGCGCCAAGGCCCAACCGCAACGCCCAGCCGGACGTTGGGAAGATGCGAAATCCGACACCGCCGCCGACGCCACCCCCGTCGCCGGCGAGCGGCCACCCCGCCAGGGCGAACGCCTCGAGCGCGCGGCGGTGCTCCCCGCCAGACGTCGTGTCTCCCGCGACGATCGCGAGGGGAGACTCGCTGCCCGCGGTGTTCATGGGGGCCGCGGTTCCCGGCGCCTCGACATCACCGCCCGCCGAGAGCGCGGAGGCGATGACGAACCCAACCGCGCGTGCGCGCTCGACGGACGGATCCTGCGCAGAGAAGACGAGCTCGAAACGGCCGTCGTCGCTCCCTTTGTCGCCGCTGCTGCCTTGCGGGCAACGCCGGACGCTGACGACGACCTGTCGCTGATCGGCCGCGCTCCAGAACACCGAGGCGACGCCGCGGATCGGAGCCTTGGTCGTGCCGACCGCGCAGGCACGCGCGAGGCTGAGGTCAGCGCGATTCGCAGGGGCGGCGCGCACGCTGACCTCCGCCGAGGCAAACGCGGCCTCGACGGCGCGCGCGATGGCCACGGTGGTGGCGGACGCCACCTCGGCAGATGCAACGTGAAGGACGATCAACGGTGCTAACAACGGGTGGTGCGGATGAGAGTACCGCGAATGCGCACCCACGGGAGTCCGGCGGGTTGTGGCTTGGCCCTGGCACCGCGGCTCGCTCGAGAGGCATGTGCGACGTCTTGTCCCGCCCTGGGTGGGCGTTTCTTGTAGGCGCGACGGGCTGTCTCATTCGAAGGAGTGCCGTGGATTCCGAGGCTTACGAGATGAATGGGGACAAAGTGCGGTTCGCTTCGATATCAAGGAGGCAGATACCCTGTCTTCGGCCTGCGCGCAGCTGCCCGAGATGCGATTTGACTGCCTCCTCGTCGATCTCTCGTTGCCCGACGGCAGCGGTCTCGATCTCCTTCCGCGCATGCGCGCGCTGCAGCCGGGGGCGGCGGTGGTGGTGCTTACGGGCAACAACGACGAACGCACCGATGCAGTCGGCCACGCCGCCATGACGAAAGTCGGCACGCGAGGCGAGATGTCACGCTCTGGCCGGTGTCGATGGCCAAACTGCTCGGGCATGAGGCGTGCAAGTGTCGTGAACGCTCATGCCTGAGAACCCAACCTCGAAAGCCGCCATTCCATTGCGGATCTTCGTGGCCGAAGACGATCGCGAGATGCGCCGACTCATCGCCGAATCTCTACGCCGTGATGGTGAATTCGTCATCGAGGCCTGCGACGGTGTTGCCCTGGCGGACGACCTGCGCCACGCCTTTTATGGCGATGAGCCCGACGGCGCCGGCAGCCTCATCATCGCGGATGTCAGAATGCCCGGGGCCGGAGGGCTAGAGGTTCTGCGCTCGATGCGCGGCCTGCCCTGGTGTCCACCGTTCATATTGATCACGGCTTTCGGGGATCCCTCGTTGCACGAGGAGGCGCGCGAGCTGGGCGCCTATGCCGTGCTCGACAAGCCCTTCGACGTGGCCGAGCTGCGCGCGGCCGTCAGGCGCTTCGGACGCCCGGAAGCGAGCACGCCGGACCCACCCTTGGTTTAGGGCCTGAAGGATGCCCATGCCTTTTGCGGACATGTCGGGGCCACTCATAGCGGGTGGTACAGAATCAGTCGTAGCAAACGGTCTCGGTGAGGCCGATTGTCACGCCACGATCGAGGAG
This sequence comes from Myxococcales bacterium, assembly GCA_031398585.1. Lineage (GTDB taxonomy): Bacteria > Myxococcota_A > Polyangia > Fen-1088 > Fen-1088 > JANNNO01. The sequence goes on from JANNNO010000392.1 coordinate 2,000, forward strand.
CCGTGGCAGCAACCGCGAGTCAGCTAGTCCTGGGCTCTTGGCTACTGACCTCGGCCTTCCTGTGGCCCCACAGCCCAGGCCAGATGTTGCTTGCCGTCGCGGGGGGGCTTCTCGGGATCGCCTTCTCCGCTCACGCCCTCCTTGGCGGCGCAGCGCCCTTTCGCACGAGGCGGCTGGCCTGGTGGCTGATAGTCGGATCCATCTTTCTCCCAGCCACGAACCGGTGGTCGGTTGCCAATCACTTGATCATAGGTGTTGGTCTGTTGGCCTTTTTGCGTGTCGCCGAGATCAAGCGAGAGCTGTCTTGAAAGGAAGCATGCCCGTGCAGAAGCCGTCGGCTCGAGGGGAGTCGCAATGAGAGTCGAAGGTCGCCCGCAGAAGTCGTTCAACGTGCTTCTCGCCGAGGATGACCCCGCCTTGCGAGCCATGCTCTCGATGGTCCTGCGCAACGATAGCCACCGCGTAACGGAGTTCAGCAACGGCGCCGATCTGGAGGCTTATCTCGAGAGCTTCCCGCCTGAGCTTGTCGACGACAATCGGCCTCTGTTCGTCGTCGCTGACTTCCGAATGCCCGATCGCGACGGTTTGGCGGTGATGCGAGGGCTCAGCGAACGGGGGTACCAGCCGCCCTTCATCCTCATGACCGCGTTCGGTGATCGGCACACTCACGCGGCCGCTCATGCCCTCGGAGCTGTCGCCGTGCTCGACAAACCGTTCGACTTCGACGAGCTGAGGCATCAGCTGCGGTCGTTTGCGACCCGATAGCCCCGGCCCTCATGCTCTGCGGGCCAGGCAACCTCGCGGCGGAGTGCCACACGTGGCCAGGCGCCTCGGCACGAGGACAGAATCGGATCAGCAAGCAGCCCGGGAAACGGGCGGCCAAAAGAGGGCGCTGCGCTCGGCCGCGGGCATACGATCTGCAGGTGCGGCGGGCATGAAGGCTTGGCGGAGGAGGAACGGGATCGAGCACTGGCACGTGTGGTGACGACATGGCGCGAGCGCTCCGCTTCGTTACGATCCTCGTCGTCGGTCTCGGGCTCCTGACAGGGGCCGCGCTGTCGCTGGTCAACGCGACCACGCGCACCTGGTTCGAAAAGGACATCGCTTTGCGCGCGCGGCTGGTGGTCAACGCCAGCCGCCGCGATCTGGCCGCACGATGGTCAGAGTCGCCGCGCCTGCGGCAGGTGCTGGCCGACATCACTCACGACGTTCGGATCATGGCGGCCGCCGCGTGCAGTAGGGGCCTTGGAACGATCGCTCGCACGCCGGAATACCCGGACGAACTTACCTGTGAAGCCATCCGCGGCGGCCTGGACGAGTTGCGACCGGAGTTGGGCGGCGAGCGCAGCGCCGTCCTGCAGATCCCCGGCGGGCGCGTGCATGTCAGTGTCTTGCCTGTGAACGACGAGCGCGGCAGCCTCGGCTACGCCGTTCTTCTCCACGACCTCAGCTTCGTGGAGCGGCGGGAATCGACGACGAGGGCCTTCTTCCTGGCCGCGTTCGCCATCCTGGCGGTCGCCGGCAGCTTGATCGCGCTGGTGGCAAACCGCCTCTCCTGGCGAAGCTTTGCCGGTCAACTGCGGCACCTGCTGCGCACCCGTCAAGCCAAGCCCGAGTTTCAACCTCTTCTGCGTGACGTGCAGGAGCTGGTCGACGAGCTTTTGCTCGAAAAGGAGAGCCCGGCGGCACGCGGGACCTGGAGCGCCGAGCGGCTCAGACAGACGCTGACGCGGGAGCTGCGAGGCGAACGAATCCTCATCGTCGCCAACCGTGAGCCTTATGTGCATGTGCACGGCGAGGGCGGCAAGGTGAATGTCTTGCACCCCGCAAGCGGTCTCGTGACCGCGCTCGAGCCGGTGATGCGGGCCTGCTCGGGTGTGTGGGTCGCACATGGCAGCGGATCAGCAGATCGTGAGACAGCCGACGCCCACGGCCGGGTGCGCGTTCCTCCTGGGGAAGAGGCATACGTCGTTCGCCGGGTCTGGCTGACGCCCGAAGAAGAGCAGGGCTACTATTATGGCTACGCCAACGAGGGACTTTGGCCGCTGTGCCACATAGCCCACACGCGGCCGACTTTCCGGCGCGACGACTGGGAGCACTACAAGACGGTCAACCAGCGCTTCGCGGCCGCGGTCTGCGCCGAAGCGGAGGCCGACGACCCGATCATCCTGGTCCAGGACTATCACTTTGCCTTGGCACCGGCTTACATCCGGGCCCGCTTGCCCCGCGCCACGATCATCACGTTTTGGCACATCCCGTGGCCGAACCCCGAGCGTTTTGGCATCTGTCCGCAACACGAAGAGATCCTGGCGGGCCTCCTCGGCAGCAGCGTCGTCGGCTTTCACACCCAGCTTCACTGCAACAACTTCGTGGGCGCGGTCGAGCGATCGCTCGAGGCTCGCATCGATCGCGAGCGCAGCGCGATCGTCTATCGAGGCCGCGACTCTCTGGTCCGTCCCTATCCGATCTCGATCGAGTGGCCAAACCGGTGGAACGAGGGCGCCAGGCCAGTGGCGGAGTGCCGGGCGGAGGTCTTCCGACAGCTCGATCTCGCCCCCGACGCGCTCCTCGGCGTCGGCGTGGATCGGCTGGACTACACCAAGGGCATCGAGGAGCGTTTGCTGGCAGTCGAGCGGCTGTTGGAGCGGCGGCCGGGACTGCGTGGCCGCTTCACCTTCGCGCAACTGGCAGCGCCCAGCCGAACCGTCATCGAGCGCTATCGTCAGCTGAGTGAAAGCGTCGAGGCGATAGCGGCTCGGATCAATGCGCGCTTCGGCCACGGTAGCTATCGACCGATCGTGCTCTTACGCTCACATCACGAACCCGAGGAGGTAGTGCGCACGTATCGGGCCGCCAACGTCTGCTACGTCAGCAGCCTGCACGACGGAATGAACCTCGTGGCCAAGGAGTTCGTGGCCGCCCGCGACGACGAGCAGGGCGTGCTCGTGCTGAGCCAATTCGCGGGCGCCTCGCGCGAGCTGACCGAGGCGCTCATCGTGAATCCCTACGACATCGAGGCGGCGAGCTTGGCCCTCGAAGCCGCGCTGTTGATGCCGCCCGAAGAGCAACGCGAGCGGATGCACGCGATGCGCGCGCTGGTTAAGGAGTTCAATGTTTACCGTTGGGCAGGTCGCATGTTGGTGGATGCCTCGCGCCTGCGGCAGCGCGAGCGCCTTGCGGGCCGGCTTTCGCCGTTGATGCTGTCGGAGAGGCGGCGGGCCTCGTGAAACCGATCCTGGCGGACGAGCACATCCAGGAGCTGCGCCGCTGGAGCCGCTCCCGCGTGTTGGTCGCCTTCGACTTCGACGGCACCTTGGCCCCCATCGTCGCCGAGCCCAATGCGGCCAAGATGCGTTCAGGGACGGCGGCACTCGTTGCTGCGGTCGCCGCCGTGTACCCGTGTGCGGTGATCTCTGGCCGGCATCGGCTGGATGTCGCGCAACGCTTGCCGGGAAGCCGAGAGGTGGTGGTGGTTGGCAATCACGGTTTTGGCTTCGTGCCAGGAGGCGAAGACTCTCACTCCCGCGTCGTGCGATGGCGGCGGCGTCTGCAAATTGCACTGGCGGGGCTCGAGGGCGTGCAGGTGGAGGACAAAATTTGCGGTCTTGCCATCCACTACCGGCGTGCCACCAACAAGCGGGCCGCGCGCGTCGCAATCCTTGCCGTTGCGAGACGGTTGCGAGGCGCACGTCTCCTGCCCGGTAAACAGGTCATCGATGTCCTGCCCGACGCGCCCATCAACAAGGCGGTTGCGCTCGATTGGTTGTGCCAGCAGAACGGATACGATCGCGCGGTTTACGTCGGCGATGACCGAACCGACGAAGACGTCTTCTCACTGACCAGTCGGCGTCTGCTGTCGATTCGGGTAGGGCGCCGAATCGGCTCGGCTGCGCGCTTCTATATTCCTGACCAGCGCGCGATCGATCGGCTGCTGCGGGCGCTCATCGAATTTCGGTCGAACCTCACGGCGTCGCGCTTCGTACGGTCATGAGCGTGCATCGGTCGCGGCTATCGTTTTCGACCCGATAGCCACACGGCCGCTCATGGTCTGCGGCTCCGTCCCGAGCGGCTGGATTGAGGAGACGGGTGGGGGGCGTTCGGCGCCCCCCGCCGCTTCGCGGGCGACCTAGAGGTTGCTCAGCCGGCAGACCGAGATCGCGCTTCCGCCGTTGACCGTGTACGCGAGGTAGTCTTTTCCGGCGGTCGTGAAGCGGCTGAGCCCGATGACCGACGCGTCGAAGCGCTTGTGATAGACGAGGTTCGGCGAGGCGGGGGTGGAGATGTCATAGACGCCCAGCCCGTAGCCCTTGCTGGTGGAGGTGGTGAACAGGTATTTGCCGGTCACCAGCAACTGCGTGTTGGTGTCTCCGGCGCCCGGGAACAGTGTGGGCGCCGGCAAGGTGTCCTTGTTGGAGATGTCGAACAGGGCCAGCTGGCCGGTGTCGCTCCAGCCCATGTACATCAGCGTGCTGGAAATGGGCCAGCCTCGGCCGCCCCAGCTGTTGACGGTCGGAGTGTGCGCGCCACGCGCGGTGAAGACGTTCGTGGTCTTGTTGAACTCGTAGATGCGAAGGCCGGCGGGCGCCTTGTTGGTGCCCCCGTCGCCGAGAAAGACGTAGTCCGTGGTCGCGTCGCCGGTTGCGCAGGTGACGCCGTAGGGGTAGGGCATGCCGTCGATGTCGGATTGCGCGCGGAACACGGGAGCGGCGGGATTCGAGATGTCGTACGCGGCGACGCCTTTGGCCTGGAGGGCCACGTACGCCATGTTCCCGCAGATCTTGAGATCCATGGAGCCGCCGGACGCCCCAGCCACGATCGACACGGGCACCGGGCTCGCGCGGTTGGTGACGTCGATGACCGGCAGGCCGGCGCACCCGAGGCCGTAGATGTAGGCGTGGTTGCCGCCCGGGGCGAGCGCCACGCCGCCTGGGTACCAGCACCCGGTCGTCTTGGTGAGGGTCAGGCTGGCCGCCATGACCGGCGCGGCCGGCGCCGAGACATCGAATACGTTGAACGCGCCGTAGCCTTCACCCGAAATGAAGAAGAGGCTGCTTCCCGTGGAATCGATGGCCCTCGAGCGAGCCGCGGGGATCTTCGCCGTGTCCTCACAATCGAACACGACCGGCGGGGCCGCTTCCACGGCGAGATCGGCGGTCGTGGCGTCCGCGGGGATCGCATCGGTGGCGGCATCGGCCGCAGTCGCATCAGCCTCGGTTGCATCGGCGGTGCCTGCGTCAGCGGTTTGCGCATCGGCCGCGTCAGCGGCGATTGCGTCGCTGGTGTCCGTGGTCGCGCCGTTACTTCCGCCGCTGCCCGGCCCGGGCGCGTCGGCCGCATCGGTGGCGGGAGTCGGGCTGGTGTCCGTGGTCGCGCCATCTCTGCCGCCGTTGCTAGCGCCATCGACCGCACCGGAATCGACCTTCTTGGGCGCCGCTGGGTCGTCAGAACAGGCTGATGTGATCAGCGCCAAGGCCAATCCCCATGCCATGAACGATGGCCAGGAGCGCGCCGCCCGACCGCTACGGTCCCCGAACCCGTCCACGCTTCGATTCCCTGCGACTGATACCGACATGTCCAGCCACCGTCGTCGGTTCTTTGCCGCGACTGAACCCGCGGCGCTTTTCGATCGGCCAGTTTTGTGACTTTCAGGGTCAGTTGTACCGGAACGTCATGGGGACCACTGCCAGAGAGCGGCGCCGTTCGAATCGGTCGAGACGAAACCGGGCACGAGCGCTCAAGGCTTACCGGGCGGCTGACCGACGATTCGCGGTGGTGCGATGAGCGAGCCCCAGTTGAACGCCGTGATTGTCGAGGCTCTGCCGGTCCTGAAGGAGGGACAGGACGGTCTGCGCCCTTCCCATAGGATTAGATGGAAGGGTTCGACTGCCGACAGAGACACCGATGCCACCCCCACGGCGCCCAACTGCGACCGCCCCCGGCGCTTCGAGAGGGCACGTAGGATGCCAACGCATCTGTCCTGCGTGTGGACAGGGCAAGCGCATTGGTTGGCCTTTCTCCCGCATTTGCCGCGTCGTTTGGGCGGGCGTCTCCCCGACCGGGGCGAGGCCGCTGGCCACGCGTGGCGGACCGCCCCCCTCGAAGGTGGAGCGGTCAGAGCAGCCGCGGAAGTAGGTACCCCGCCAAGAGGGTCCCGAGGATGGTCAGGACCACACCGAAAAGGAGAGGAAACGGGTCGTTGCTGGGAAAAGCCTCCCCGCGTTGGATTCGGTTCCTGGCGCGGGCGTAACGCCACAAGGCCATGGCATTGCCAATGACGCCGAGGGCGCAGAAGGTGGCTCCCATCCACGCGGCACCGGGGCCGCGCGCCTCGGGCTCGGCAGACGTCACGGGCAGTGCTCCCAGCCAGATCCCGATGCGCGCGAGGACAAAGCCGAAGGTCATGAGCGCAATCCCCGTGCGGATCCAGGCGAGCAGGGTCCGCTCGTTGGCTTGAACAAGTCGAGAATCGACCTGGAAGGGGGCGTTGACCATGACGTGAGAGGTTAGTTCAGAAGGACCATCCGTGCGGCCGAGTTGTAGACTCGCGGGTCAGGCCGTGGTCGACGTCTCCGCCGCAGTCTCGGTGGGCGCTGCCTCGGCGGGCGCCTCCGCCGAGAGCAAGATGCGGCCGACGCCGAGACCCAGGAGCGCGGCCAGGGCCGAAGCGCACAGGATGCCGAGCTTGGCGACCTCGTTGAGCGGCCCGGAGGAAAAGGCGAGGCCTGCGATGAAGAGCGCCATGGTGAAGCCGATGCCGGCGACCAAGCCGACCACCAGCACCCCACGCCAGCCGACACCCGCCGGCAGGGCCGCCAGTCGCAGGCGTACCGCCAGCCAGGACAGGCCGAGCACTCCGATCGGTTTGCCGAGGACCAATCCCAACGTCACCCCCAACAGGACTCCCTGCCCGTTGGAATCGAGGCGCGCTTCGCCGAGCGGGACGCCTGCGTTCGCGAGCGCGAACACCGGCATTATGAAGAATGCTACCCAGGGATGCAGACCGTGCTGCAGCCGCTCGACGGGCGAGAAGGTCTCGCGGCTCGCCACACCGAGATTGGCCAGCTTTTCCCGAACCGCGTGAGAATCGTGCGTGCCAGCGGGGCCGGCGACCACGTCGGCAGCTGCCTTGGCTTGGTCGACGAAGGTCTCCGTGCCCAACCAGGTGCGCACGGGCGTCAGCAGACCGATGATGACGCCGGCCAACGTCGGGTGAACGCCGGCGGCGTAGGTCCCGGTCCAGATGACAAGGCCGGGCGCGACGTAGGCCCACGAGGAGCGAACGCCCAGCTTCTGCATCGTGAAAAGCAGCGCGAGACCAGCGGCGAGTATGCCGAGACCCACCAGTTGGATTCCCGACGAATAGAACAGCGCGATCACGATGATCGCACCCAGATCGTCGATGACTGCGAGGGCGAGGAGCAAGATCCGCAGCGCGGGCCGCACTCGTTTGCCGAGCAGGGCGAGGACGCCCACGGCGAAGGCGATGTCCGTCGCCATGGGCACGCCCCATCCACCTTGGGCGGCGGTGCCGAGATTGAAGGCCAGGAAGAGGCAGGCCGGCGCGATCATGCCTCCCAGCGCCGCGAAAACCGGCAGGGCGGCCCGTCGCAGCTGGCTGAGCTCCCCGCAGTGGATCTCGCGGCGGATTTCGAGGCCGACGACGAAGAAGAAGATGACCATGAGGCCGTCGTTGACGAGAAAGTGCAGATCCCGCTCGAAGACGAGGGGGCCCACTCCGATCACGAGACGGGTATGCCAAAAGTCTTGGTAGCTCGCACTCCAGGGCGAATTGGCCCACGCAAGCGCCGCCGCTGCCGCCATCAGCAGGAGGATGCCGCTCGAGGTTTCGATCGATAAGAAGCGCTCGACGGGCGATAGCAGGCTACGGGCGGCCGCCTGTGCTGTCGGCCATGCCCCCGGAGGCGGTGGCAACTCGGGTCGATCGCTCGGATGGTGTTTCTCGCTGCTGGACAAGGGGCCGCCTTTGTTTCGGTTGGCGGCCCGACCACCCGAGGAACCTGCAGCCCACGCCGCACCCTTGACCGTTCGAAGTTCGCTCTTCGGCCAGCCTGGGGTCAAGTCCCTTCCGACCATCGAGGGCGCGCCGCCCGTCGTGCGGACGTTGAGTCGGCTTTCGTAAGTGACCCCTGCCGGTCGCACCGATGCTGTCACGAGCTGTTGACCGGCCTCCCAAGTCTCGGTGCGGGGTGAGATTTTCAGCTCCGTGAGCCGAGCATCTTCGGCGGCCGCTTCTTGGGCTCTCTCTCCGGCAATGAAAGGACGAATGCGAGGCCTCGTTCGACCCATGCATCGAGAGCCCTCTTGGTCCTGAACCCGGCGGGGCTCACGTAGACCAGGCCGGTGAGAGGACGGCCGGTAAAGTCCATCGCACGCGCGTGGGGTGCCGCGAGGGCGTTTGCGTAGCCCTCCGGCCCGACGCGCACCATGATCTCGTTGCCGACGAGACCGCAGCACATGTGACCGCGGACCATGAAGGCCAGACCGCCGAACATGCGCCGCTCTGCAAAGTCGCCGTGTTTGCTCAACGCCTCGCGGACGCGGTTGGCGACGGTCTCGTCATAGGCCATGGGCGGATGCTACTCCTTCCGCGTTTCATCCGGGTAAAGTCAACTTGACTCCGGTGTCACTCGCTTGACACCGCCCGCCGCCGCGTGGCAGACGTGCCGACCGTGGGCCGTCCCCGATTCAACAGCGGACTGAAAGAGCTGCGGATGAAGGCAGGGCTTCAGCAGCGCGAGCTTGCGCAGCGGGCGGGCGTGAGTCGGCAGACTCTGGGCGCCTTGGAGGCGGGTGAGAGTGTTCCGGCCACCAGCATCGCGCTTCAGCTCGCGCGGATCCTCGGCTGTCGGGTCGAAGACATCTTCTGGATGAGTGAAGACGCGAGCCCGTTCGATGCAGTGCTGGTGGGGCGGCGGGGGGAGGGCACCGCGGGCGCGAGGGGGCCGCGCAAACGCGTGGCGGTGGCGGTGATCGACGAGCGGTGGGTGGCGCATCTCCTCGACGGGGACAGCGCCGGTGGCTTCGTGGTGCCAGCTGACGGCGTTCTTGCGAAGGCGGGCGGGCGGCCTGCTGGTAAGTCGCCCGTGCGTGTGCAGCCGCTGCGAGAGGGCGAAAGCCTGCGTCAGAATCTTTTTGCTGCTGGGTGCGATCCCGCGTTGGCGTTGCTTGCCGCACACCTTGGGGAGCGCTACCAGGCTGGGCGCCTTCATTGGCTCGAGGCGGGCAGCGGAGCGGCGCTCGACATGCTCGCCGCCGGGGACGTTCACGTCGCGGGGGCGCACCTGTTCGATGAGGACAGTGGGGACTACAACGTGGTCCCCGTGCGCCGGCGTTTTGGCGGGCGGTCGATGTTGCTGGTCAACCTCGCGGTGTGGGAACTGGGGCTGGTGGTGGCGGCCGGCAATCCGAAGAAGATTCGCGGCATCGCGGATCTCGCACGCAAAGGTGTGCGCGTGATCGGGCGGGAGAGCGGCACGGGATCGCAGGAGCTCTTTCACCGGCTGGCCGCGGAAGCGGGAGTGCCACGCAAGGCGCTCGACGTCGTTGCCATGGCACGGGGGCACGCCGCCGTCGCGCAGGCGGTGGCTGCGGGCGCGGCCGATGCGGGCGTCGCGACGCAGGTGGCAGCCGCAAGTCGCGGGCTCGAATTCGTTCCGCTGGCGGAGGCGCGTTTCGATCTGGTGCTGCCTCGTCAATCGGCCGAGTACGCGCGTCTGCAGCGCCTGCTCGAGGTGCTCGGCAGCCAGCGGTTCAAACGCGACTTGGGCGGTCTGGCTGGATACGGAACCGCGCGCACCGGCCAGGTCGTCGCGGAGGTGAGCGCGTGACGAAGAGCCGAGCGTGCGCTCTTTTGCTGCTGCTCGCCCTGGGATGTCGAAAGCAAGTGGCGCCACCGCCATCGTCGCTGAAGGTCGCGGCCGCCGCCGACCTGGTCTTCGCCTTCGAGGAGGTCGGTCGCGCTTTCGAGGCGGACACCGGGCGCAAGACGACGTTCTCGTTCGGATCGACGGGACAGCTTGCCAAGCAGATCGCGGAGGGGGCGCCCTTCGATCTGTTTGCGGCCGCGAACGTCTCGTTCGTGGAGCAGGTGATCGCCGCCGGCGCGTGCGATGAGAGCACCAAGGCACGGTACGCGCGGGGGCGGATCGGGGTCTGGACGCCAAGGGACGTGGCAGGCGCAGTCGCTATCGGCGATCTCGCGGAGGCCCGCTTCGTCAAGATTGCGATCGCAAACCCCGAGCATGCGCCGTACGGTCGAGCCGCGAAGCAGGCGCTGGAGAAGGCGGGGCTCTGGGATAAGGTCTCGCCCAAGGTTGTCTATGGCGAGAATATCCAGCAGACGCTCAAGTTCGCTCAGTCGGGAAACGCGGAAGCGGCGATCGTCGCCCAATCGCTCGGCTCGATGACCAAGGACGGAGGCTTCCTCCTGATCGATGAAGGGCTTCACCTGCCCATCGATCAGGCGCTGGTCGTCTGCCGGAACGGGGCCAACGCCGACGCCGCGCGATCCTTTGCTGCGTTCGTCGGCTCGCCCCGCGGTCGGGAGATCATGAAACGTTACGGCTTCGCACTCCCAATGGAGGCGCCCGGTCGCGGCCCATGAGCTGGGCGCCGCTTGCGCTGTCGTTTCAGGTGGCGTCCATCGCCACGATCATTGCTGGCTTGGTCGGCGTGGGGATCGGCGCGCTCCTCGCCCTCAAGCGCTTCCGCGGGCGCGATCTTCTGGATGTTTTGGTGACGAGCCCGCTCATCGTGCCGCCCACCGTGCTCGGGTACTACGTGCTGGTGGCGCTCGGGCGCCGTAGCCCGATCGGGGCTTTCTACGAGGCGCTCACCGGTGAGTCCATCGTCTTTACCCGGACGGGCGCGGTGGTGGCGGCGACCATCGGTGCTCTTCCTTTCGTGACCAAAGGAGCGCGAGCGGCCATCGAAGCTGTCGATCCCGCATTCGCGCGCGCGGCCCGCACTCTGGGGGCGAGCCCGTGGCGGGCGTTCGTCACCGTCGTGTTGCCTCTCGCAAGAGCCGGCATCGTTTCGGGCTTGATGTTGGGCTTTGCCCGCGGCCTCGGGGATTTCGGCGTGACGTTGATGGTCGCGGGCGACATTCCTGGCGAGACTCAGACCGCTTCGCTCGCCATCTACGACGCCATCCAGGCGAATCGCGAAGCCGAGGCGGCGGGCATGATCGCGGCGCTGACCGCGATGGCAGTCGTGATCCTCTATGTCGCGAACAAGCTGTCGGGGAGGAGGTCGTGAGCGCGGGCAAAGGCGGCGGCTTGCAAGTGGCGTTGCGCGTCCGCCCCGCGATCGACAGCCGCTTCGTCGTCGATGTCACGTTCGAGGCGGAGCCCGGGATCACCGTCCTCTTCGGGCCATCGGGTGCCGGCAAGAGCACAGTCCTCGCGGGCATTGCCGGGCTGCTCGCGCCTGAGAGGGGCAAGATCGCTGTCGGCGGCGAGGTCTGGTTCGACCACGACGCTCGGATCCACGTGCCTGCCCATCGCCGCAGCGTGGGCTACGTCATCCAGTCGTTGGCTCTTTTCCCGCACATGTCCGCGATCGAGAACGTGGCATACGGGCTGCCGCGCGCGCTGAAGAGGGCCGAGCGCACCCGACAAGCCGGTCAATGGCTCGAACGAATGCGCGTCGCACAGATCGCCGAGCGACGTCCGGCTACCTTTTCGGGAGGCGAGGCGCAGCGAGTGGCGTTGGCCCGCGCCTTTGCGGTTTCGCCGCGGGTGCTGTTGCTCGACGAGGCCTTCTCCGCCATGGACGAACCTCTGCGTCGCGACCTGCAGCGGGACGTGCGCGCGTACGTCGATGAGGCCAGGATCCCCGCCATTCAGATCACCCATCAACGCGACGAGGCCCGCGCCGTCGCCGACCATGTGGTGATCCTCCATGCCGGCCGGGTCAGTGCGCGCGGGTCTGCGATCATACTGGGTTGAAGCAATTGCGCCGCGGCGGCATCTGACCTGGGGCTGGATCTCTGCCCAACGGTTCCCGCTTGCCGGTATGCACCGGCCGCGATAGGACCAGACACAGGGCGACCGTGGCTGGGGCTCGATGACCATCGAAGACGACGACGCATTCGGCGGTGGGGGGCAGATGGGCGTGCTCATGCGCGCTTTCGATTGGAGTCGGTCAGCCCTCGGCGCCGCGGCTCAGTGGCCACAGAGTCTGCAGTCGGTTCTCGGGATCTGCTTGGGATCTCGTTTTCCCATCGCTGTTTACTGGGGATCGCGCCTGTCGCTCCTCTACAACGACGCCTGGAGCCCGATCCTCGGGAGCAAGCATCCTTGGGCGCTCGGTCGAGACGCGGCGGAGGTCTGGCCCGAGATCTGGGAGAATATCGGCCCGCTCTTCGAACAGGTGCGAAGCACGGGCGAGTCGACCTACTCGCAGGACGCGCTGCTGCCGATGCACCGGCACGGTTACACCGAGGAGTGCTACTTCAACTTCACCTTCACGCCGGTGCGGGGCGCCGGACGTCGGGTCGAAGGGGTCGTCAACGCCGTCATCGAAACGACCTTCCGGGTGGTCAGCGAGCGTCGCGTCCGCGTGCT
>JANNNO010000402.1:0-13828 GCA_031398585.1 Myxococcales bacterium
CCTGTCGCTGCTGCCGGGGATCATCGGGTGGCTGCGCAGCCGCGGCAAGACTGTGGATCCCGCGACCGGCGAGCTCAAGAACGATGGCCAAAGCGCCTCCTGAGAAACGCACGCCACCGCCGCCGCCACGAGCGCGCGCCCTGGGCCTCCGGCGCGGCGATGAGGACGAAAAGCCCACTCGTGCGCCCCGCGGTGAAGCCGAGGCCAAGCCGGACAGTCGGAAAGCGAAAACTCCCGAGAGAGAGAGCCGGGCACGCGCGCCCGAAAAGCCAGTGATCGAGCGTCCCGCGCCCGCCGGCAAACCGCGCAAACCGCAGCCGGCCTTCCCCAAGAAAAACCAGCCGCCCACCGCCGCGGCCTTCGCAGCGCGCCTGCCGCTGGCGCTCGGCAAGCGTTTCGATTTCGCCCGTGCTTTTCTGGCCAAGCAGCCTGACGTGCGCGAGGACGTCTACTTCTATGGTCCCGAATCGGGCTGGGCGCTGCGCTACCTGCTCGGCGAACGGCCGCTCTGCTCACTGCACATCTACGACGAGCAGCCGATCGCCATCGTCTCGCTCGATCCCGGCGCCAACGCCGGCATCGATTGGCGGGCGATCTCCCCGGTGGCGCAAAAGGCACGCAAGCAGGCCCACGGAAGCCCGACTCTGCTCTGGCTCGACCTGCCCCTCGAGGGCACGGGCGCCAACGACTTCAAATCGATCCTGCGGGCGAAGCTCGCCGCGCAGAGCACCGACGGGGAGGGAGTCGGAAACGAGGGCTCGGACGTCGATGGTTGACCCGACCGCCGCGCCGTCTGTCGGCCGCTTGCGCACCTCGACCCAGGGCCGGTTGGCGGGGGCGCCGCGTCTGTCGGCATGTTAACGTCCTCACCCTCGTCTGGCAGTGGCTTGCTGTCCTGTTTGTCCTGATTTTCGCTATATCCCGCCCCGGAAGAAAGCCCGGCCGGGGGTAGTTCCCCGCTGTATGAGGAGACGCCCATGGCTGCCTTCGGCACACTCACCCTCCTGATAGCCCTCGTTCTCGCCACCTACGGCGGCGCTGCGTCTCTGGTCGGCGCACGACGAAAGAACCCGCGCCTCATCGAGTCGGGGCGGGCCGCCGCCTATGCCCTCTCGGGTGTGCTCGGACTGGCGTCGGTGACGATCATCTACGCGTTCATCACGCACGACTACTCGATCAAGTACGTGCAGCGCACGTCCGACGTGGCGACGCCGCTGTTTTACAAGATCACGGCGTACTGGGGCGGCCTCGACGGCTCGATCCTCTGGTGGGTCTTCCTCCTCTCGACGTTCTCGGCCATTGCGATTTACAACAATCGCCATCGCCACAAGGAGATCCTGCCTTACGTCGTCACCACGCTGATGGTGATCTGCGACTTCTTTCTCCTGATCATCATCTTCCACAAGAACCCTTTCGACACTTACCTCACCACCATTCCGACCCGGGGTGAGGGGCTCAACCCGCTCCTGCAGAATTTCTACATGGCGACGCACCCGCCGTCGCTCTACACCGGCTTCGTCGGCATGAGCATCCCCTTCGCATTCGCGATGGGTGCGCTGATCTCGGGGCATCTCGACGACGCCTGGATCGCGGCGGTCCGTCGCTGGACGCTGATCTCCTGGTTCTTCCTTTCTATGGGGTTGGTGCTAGGTGGCCTGTGGGCGTACGAGGAGCTTGGCTGGGGCGGCTTCTGGGCTTGGGACCCGGTCGAAAACGCGGGCTTCCTGCCGTGGCTGACCGCGACCGCGTTCTTCCACTCGACGATGATTCAGGAACGCCGCGGGATGATGAAGGTCTGGAACTTCTCGCTCGTCATCCTGACCTTCTTCCTCACCATCTTCGGCACGTTCATGACCCGGTCGGGCATCGTGCAATCGGTGCACGCGTTCGGCGAGGACAAGAAGCTCGCCTGGGCCTTCACCGCCTTCATGATCGTCATCCTGACCGTCAGCTTCGGCATGGTCATCAAGCGGCTGCCCGAGCTACGCGCCCGCGCCAGTTTGGAATCGTGGCTGTCTCGTGAAGGCGCGTTCGTCGTCAACAACTGGATCCTGCTCTTCTCGGCGTTCTTCGTCCTGTTCGCGACGATGTTCCCGACCCTGTCCGAGGCGATGACCGGCGAGCGGATCAGCGTCGGGCCACCGTTCTTCAACAAGTGGATGGTGCCGATCGGCCTCATGCTGCTCTTCCTGACCGGCGTGGGACCGCTCATCGCCTGGCGCAAGGCGAGCACCTCGCACCTGCGTTACCAGTTCACCGCGCCTGCCATCGCCGCCGGCGTGACCCTGGCCGTCTGCATCGCCGTGGGCCTCGCCAAGGACAGCATCTCGGCAACGATCTGTTTCGCATTCTGCGCCTTCACCGCGGTCACCGTGATGCAGGAGTTCGGGCGCGGCGCCCAGATCCGCAAAAAGAACACCGGCTCGGACATGTTCACGTCCTTGCTCGGCATGATCCTGCGGGGACGTCGGCGCTACGGCGGCTACCTGGTTCACCTGGGCGTCGTGTTGATGTTCCTCGGCTTCGCCGGGCAGGCGTACCAGAAGGAAGAAGAGGTGCACATGAAGCCGGGGCAAGTGCAGCCCTTCGGCCGCTACGAGGTGCGCTTCGACAAGCTCCGCCACGATGAAGATCGCCAGAAAGAGATGCTGACCGGGGAGTTCACCATCCTGGTCGACGGCAAGCCGACGGGGCGCATGTTCCCCGCCCGCTGGTACTTCCATGGCCGCAACGGCGAGTTCACGACCGAGGTCGCGATCCAGCGTTCGTTGCCCGAGGATCTCTACATCACGATCGGCGGCGTCGATTTCTCCGACAACTCGGCGACCTTCAAGATCGTGATCAACCCCCTCGTCGACTGGGTCTGGATCGGCTTCGTGCTGCTCGCGTTCGGCGTCAGCATCGCTCTGTTGCCCGAGACCGCTCTGGCCCCGGTGGCGGCACGGGTCTCATCGGGTCGCGCAGCGGAAAGCCCTGCCCTCGTGCTGCTGGTCGCGCTGGCAACCCTCCTCGGAGCCAGCGGCTTTTCTCGCCCGGTGCAGGCCGCTGTCGATCCCGCCTTCATCAAGGCGGAAGTGGCCTGGTTCGGCGCCAACCTGCGCTGCATGTGTTCGATGAACCAGAACGGCTGCGGGCACATGCTGGAAGACTGCGGCGCCGAGTGTGGCGGGGCGCCCGAGTTCCGCCGCGAGATCCTCGGCCTTCTGACCGCGGGCAAGAGCCGTCAGGAGATCATCGACATGTTCGTCAAGCGACACGGCGGCGCTCACGTGCTGGGCGCCCCTCCCGACACCGGCTTCAACCGCCTTGCCTGGGGGCTTCCTTACGGCCTCGGGCTGGCGGGCGCGGGCGCCCTCGCTTACACGGCCTGGCGCTACTCGAAGCGCAACAAGAACGACGAACCCAAGGCCGCCGAAGACGCCGCGGCCAAAACCCTGACCAACGACGCCGCCCTCGAAGATCGCCTCGAGGACGAGCTGTCCCGCGTCGATTCGTGAGCGCGCCCGTGGCAGGCAACCTGAAAGCCGCAGAAGCGGCGACAGCGACCGATACCGGGGTAGAAGCCGCCGAAGCAACACCGCGGCCGCGCGGGCGCTCCATCACCTGGGGCATCATCCTCGGCTGTGGGGCAGCGGCCCTCGTCTTCGGCATCGTCGGTGCCGAGCTACGGCCGAGCGCGCCACTTTTGCTGGTAACCCTGGGAGGCGTTGCCCTCGGTATCTCGGGGATCACGCTCTACCGTGTGGTGGAGCCACTGTTGCGGCCAGCTGCGGCCGCCGCGCGAGCCGCCGAGGATCGTCAGTCGACGCGGCTGCGCGAGCTCGAACGTGACAAGACCCTCGTCTTGAAGGCGATTCGCGAGATCGAGCACGACTACCAGATGCGCAAGATCAGCGAGGCCGACTACAAGGAGATGACCCATCGCTACCGCACGCGCGCGCTGCGGGTCATCCGCGAGCTCGACGCAGGCGACGATTTTCGTGGGCTCATCGAGCAAGAGCTCAAGACCCGCCTGGCTGCCGTCGCCGCGATCAGCGGCGAACCCGGCGACAAAGCGGGCGGGGACAAACCCGCCTCGTCGGTTTGACCTCGCAACCCACTTTGCCGCTGGCCAACAAGATGATCGTCTCTTCACACCTCTGCTCGGTTCGTCTTACGCCGCCGCGCCTCGTGCCCGCCGTCGTTCTGTCGTTGCTGGTTGTTACCTTGTCGGCGGCCCCCGCGGTCGCGCAGCCGGCGATGCCGGATCTGCGCTCGATGTCGGGCAAGCCACTGCCAGTGCCGGATCTGCCACCGGGCACCGTGGTGGTCCGCCTTGCGCGCAAGACCCCGCAGAATGCCGCTGTCGGCGTCGAGATCACGGCGACCACCAAGGGTGCCAACGGCGATTCGCGCAACCGCAGCGCCAAGACCGGTCCCGACGGACGCGCCACCTTCGATGGCATCGCGCCGGGTTCGGAATTTCACGCCACCGCTGAGGTGGACGGTGAGCGGCTCGAGACCAGCCGCTTCCCGGTGCCCTCGGGCGGAGGCACCCGCGTGATGTTGATAGCGGGCCTTGGCGCGGCGGATCCCCACGCCGCCCCCGCGGATCCTCACGCCGGCGCCGCCCCGGCCGAAACCTTCAAGATGGGCGCGCCCACCGGCGAGGTGCAGCCGGCCAGCGATCTGCCCAAGGGCACGCTCGAGATCACTCTCAAAAACGCGGAAGGACGCCCGCTGGCCGGACGCCCGGTTCGCCTCGGCGAGGTCAAGCTGACGAGTGAGTCGACAGCCGATCCCAAACGCGAGGTGCGCGTGCACGACGCGGTCACCGACGCCGAGGGCAAAGTGCGGTTCACCAACCTCACCACCGGCGAGACCGCGGGCTTTGCGGCGGTCAGCGATCACGAGGGCATGCGCCTATCGACAGTGCCGTTCCGCATGCCAGCGGACACCGGCATGCGCGGCAGCATCCTCGCGCTCTTGCGCACCTCGGACCCGAGCGTGCTCGAGCTGGATCCGCAGACCAAGTTCGTCGTCGACCTTCGCGAGGACGCGCTCGCTGTCATGATCGGCCTCTTCATCAGGAACAAGAGCCGGCAGATCTTCGACGCTGGCGAGGACGGTCTGGTGATTCCGTTCCCCGACGGCGCGGTCAACGCGCAAGAGATCGAAGGCGGCGAGTCGATCGAAATCATTCCCGGCAAAGGCGTGCGCCTCAAGACGCCGATCCCACCCGATGCGGGCGCGCAGTTCATGACCCAGATCCGCTACGGCTACGTCCTGCCCGCCAACGGTGATCGCACGCTGGATGTGCGGCAGCCGCTGCCGATGGCCCTGCCGGATCCCTTCATCCTGGTGCCCGCAAACACCGGCCTGCGCCTCGATGGCAGCGGACTGCGGGCGCTGCCGGCCGACAAGGACGGCCGAGGCGATCGCGTGAACGTCTACACGATGCCCGCGCTGCCGGCAGGCGGCACACTCGCGCTCACCGTGGCCGGGATCCCTGGCCGCGATCGCACGGGCCAGACCGTTGCGGCGGGCATCTCGCTGGCTCTCGCCGGCGTCGCGATCTTCTTGGCGCGCCGGCCGGGCAAGTCGCAGGTCAGCGGCGGCCCAACCTCCGACGAGCTGGTCGACAAACGCGAGAAGATCTTCGGTGAGCTCGTCGAGATCGAACGGCAGCGCAAAGCCGAAGGCGCCAACCCGCGCCTCGACGAACGCCGCCGCGAAACCATCGGCCGACTGGAATCGGTCTACCGTGAGCTGGCCAAGGCGGATTGAGAGGTCGCCCCGCCCGGGTGGCCGCCGCTACTTTTTCTCTTCGATGAGCCGCAACCCGCGCAGGCCGCGTTCGCGCTTCTGGGCGTCCTGCCGGTCGGCCTCCTCGGCCTTTTTCGCGAGCTCGGCGTTGCGCTTCTTGTCCTCGAGCTGTTGCTGTCGCAGCTCCTCCTCGGCTTCCTTGGCCAGCTGCTTTTGCCGCTTCTCTTCGCAGCCGGCTGGCTCACAGGTGCCGGGACATCCACACTGGCTCTTCTTGGCGCAATGACAGACGCCGGCGCCATCTTCGTAACAGCCGCAGGCGTTCAGCGCGGGGCCGGACGGGTCTGCCGTAGGCTTGTCAGGTGTCGGGTCGGTTTTTTTGGCAGGGCTGGTTGCGGACTTGGTCTCGGAGGTCGCGCCGGATTTCGCCGGTGTTTTCGCAGCGACTTCGCTTGCCCAGGACACGCCACAGGCCAGCGCAAAAACGATTAGGACTCGCATGGGGGCCACTCCTAAAGTTAGCGAGCTGAAGAATGGCGTTGTAAATCGCAGTCGTCAATCGCGCAAAAAGTCGGTGAGCGGGTTGACGCACGTGCGGACGGGGCAAAGGAGTTGGACGGATTTCCCCGCTCAAGGCGTTCCACGACAGGGAGGGCCAGGGGGGAGATGATGACGGGCGACGGGCAGGTGGAGGACCTGGGAGAGCTCCGTCTCGAGGCGGTCGGAAAGACCTATGGCCGGCATCGCGCCCTCATCGACGTCTCGCTGACCTTCGTGGCCGGGCGCGTGGCGGCGGTCCTGGGGCCCAACGGTGCGGGCAAGAGCACCATGCTCGGCATCCTGTCGACGCTGGTGCCGCCGACCACTGGCCGCGTTGCCTGGGGGCGAGAAGTCCTCGCCCGAGGTAGCGCGTTGCGCTCCCGGATCGGCTACGTCGGTCATGAGCCGGGCGTTTATGGCGATCTGACGGCCGCCGAGAACCTTCGGCTCATCGCGCGGTTGCATGGCATTCGTGACGCCGGTCTCCGAACTGACGCGTTGTTGGAGCGGGTCGGCCTCGCCGATGTCCGGCCAGGGGCCACCGTGCGGACGTTCTCGCGCGGCATGCAGCAGCGGCTCTCCCTGGCCCGCGCGCTGCTGGCAGAACCCGCCTTGCTGCTCTTCGATGAACCTGGCTCGGCCCTCGATCCCGCCGGCGCGCAGTGGCTGACCAGCGAGATCGAGCGGGAGCGCGCGGCCGGGCGGATCGTCGTGCTCGTCACCCATGATCTCGACGCAGCCGCGGCGGTCGCCGAACAGGTCGTCATCATGCGCCGCGGTCGCGTCGGCTGCGATCGCATCTTGAAAGAGCGACTGAGCGGCGCCGAGCTGCGCGCGCTGTACGAGGAGATGACCCGTGTCTGACCGCGCTTCCCACCGCGCCCCGGCACCTTCGTTCTTCACGCAGGTCTTCACCATCGCGGGCAAAGATCTTCAGATCGAATGGCGCAGCCGCGAGATCGCGTACACGACGGTCTTTCTCGCCGGTCTCATCGTCCTCATCTTCGCCTTCGCCTTCATCTCCGACGCTCAGAGCGGTGCCACGGCCAGCGTGACCGCAGGCATCCTCTGGGTCGCGGTGCTCTTCTCCGGGACGGTGGCGCTCGGGCGCACCTTCGATCGCGAACGCGAGAACGAGTCGATCCGCTCGCTCTTGCTGACCCCGGCGCCCCGCGCGGCGATCTACCTCGGCAAGCTGCTCAGCACGGCGCTGCTCATGCTGCTGGTCGAGGCGGTGGTGGTTCCGCTGGTGGCGCTGCTCTTCGACGCAGACTTCGGCGCTCACGTCGGCCTGCTGGCGCTCAGCCTCGCGCTCGGCACGATTGGCTTTGCCGCCGTGGGGGTGGTCTTCTCAGCCGCACTCTTGCGGGCGCGCAGCCGCGACACCCTGCTGGCGAGTCTGCTTTATCCCGTGGTGGTGCCGATCTTCCTGGCTGGCGCCAAAGGGACCAGTCAGCTGCTGGACCCTGCCACCGCCGAGCTGGCCAGCGCCCTGTTCTGGATCCAGTTTCTCGCTGCCTCCGACGTCATCTTCGTGCTGGTGGGCCTGTGGGCCTTCGAACCCGTGGTGACCGGGGAATAGCGTGGAAAAGTCGCCTCATCAGGCTTGCGGTACTATGGCGCGCCGGACTCCAATGAACTTCGAGGAGAGCAAGATGCCGATGTCTCACACCCAACCGCGCCCTCGCCTGCTGGCGCAAACGCGCGCCCGCCTGGCCACGCTCGTCGTCGCTGCGGCGACCCTCGCCCCGGCCTGGATCGGCTGGGCAATCGCCCACGCTGACGAATACGTTCCGGTGGTGACCGGGGCCAATCCGCAGCCCAAGACCGATCCCAATCCCTTCATCCTCGGCGCCTACGGGTTCATCTGGGCCGCGGTCCTGATCTACGTCATCGCGCTCGCCAAGGGGCTCTCCCGCGCGCGCGCCGAGATCGCGGATCTGCGGCGCCGGGTCGACGCCGGCGCGAAAAGCGCCTGACGGCCGCCATGGATCTGCCACCTACCAACCACCTCATCTACATCCCGCTCGTCCTCATCCTGGGCGTCGTCTTCGGGTTCATCTGGGGCGCGCGCGCCACGCAGGAGGCCTACCGCCTGGAAGCGCGGCGTACGGAAGAGGTGGCCAAGAAAAAAGCCGAGCGGCAGGCGGCTCGCAAGGCAGCGGCCGAGGCTGCGGCGGGCACGGCCCAGGCAACACCCGGCCAGGCAACGGTAGATGGCACCGATGTGGGTGCGACACCGGCGGGCAGCTCAAACAAAGCAGATTCCTAGCCTCCGAGCCTTTCCCCGTGCGCGGGGCGAGGTAAGATCGCCCGCATGATCGGCTTCGACTTCACGGAAGAGCAGGAGCAACTGATCTCGACGGCGCGTGACTTCACCAAGAAGGAGATCACGCCGGTCGCAGGTCACCTCGACGAAGAAGGGAAGTTTCCCGACGAGATCTGCAAGAAGGCCTGGGAGACCGGCCTCATGAACGTCGAGCTGCCGCCGGAGTTCGGCGGGCTCGGGTTGCCCTGCCTGGATCACTGTCTGCTGCTCGAAGAGATCTCCTACGGCTGTACCGGCATCAACACGACGTTGGCGGGTAACTCGCTGGGCACGATGCCTCTCGTGCTGGCCGGCACGCCCGAGCAGAAGAAAGAGTACTTCGGCCGGTTGCTCTCGCAGCCCCTCTTCGCCGCTTACTGCTGTTCCGAGCCCGACGCCGGCTCGGACGTCGCTGGGTTGAAGACCCGCTACCGCAAGGTCGGCGACGAGTACGTGATGACCGGGCAGAAGCGCTGGATCACCAACGGTGGTGTGGCGAACTTCTACACGGTCTTCGCCCGCCTCGAGGGCACCGAACGACACAAGGGCGTCACCTGCTTCGTGGTCGATAGAGACGCCCCCGGGGTGTCGGTCGGCAAGAAGGAGAACAAGATGGGCCAGCGGGCCTCGAACACGACCGACGTCATCTTCGAAGAGGTCAAGCTGACCAAGAAGAACGTCGTCGGGGTCGAGGGCGACGGCTTCAAGGTCGCGATGAAGACCTTCGACCGTACGCGGCCCTGGATCGCGGCAGGCGCCGCCGGCGTCATTCGCCGCGCCATGGACGAATCGCGCACCTACGCCCTCGAACGCAAGGCCTTCGGGGTCGCCATTGCGCAGCACCAGGCGATTCAGTTCATGCTGGCCGAGATGGCGATCGCCTACGAGACCACACGCATGCTCTGTCATAAGGCCGCCTGGTCGATCGACAACGGCCGCACCGACAGCATCGTCTCGAGCTACGCCAAGGCCTACGGGGCCGACGCAGCCATGCGCGTGACGACGGACGCCGTGCAGATCTTCGGCGGCTACGGTTACACCAAGGAATACCCGGTGGAAAAGCTCATGCGCGACGCCAAGCTGCTGCAGATCTACGAGGGCACCAGCCAGATTCAGCGCATGGTCATCGCCCGCCAGATGCTCGGCGTTCGCTGAGCTACAACGACTGCGGCTTGCTGTCTTCGCTGGGCGCTTCGCTCTCCGCGATGATCACGAAGCTCGGCTCGGTGGTGTCGTCGAAGCTCAGCTCTTCGGTGACGTCGCCGGGGATCGCTTCGGGCATCGCCGCTTCGAAGATCGGGATGATGTTGCTGTCTTCGGGCGCCGGTGTGTTGGCGCTGGGTGCGGCGATCCAGCCGGCGTCGCGCAGGATTTGCCAGGCCTTGCGGATGACCTTGTTGCGCAGCACTTCGCCGCTGTCGACGACGTCGTCGTGGCGGCGCTGGCGGCCGGGCTCGATGCCCAGACGGCGCAGCTCTGCGGCGACGCTGTCCATGGCGGTGTCGGGATCGCGGAAGAACTTGGTCGCGCGCAGGCGAATGAATCGCCATCCCACCCGTTCCAGCACCGCCTGCCGCGCCATCTCGTCGGCCAGCCGATCGAGCGGCTGCACGCGATCCCCGTCGCATTCGATGGCGACGCGGCGGCGTTCGTCGGAGACGACGATGTCGATGCGGTAGCCGCCCACCTCGACCTGCGCCTCGGCCCGAAAGCCTGCGCGCACCAGGCGATCCATCACCTCGGCCTCGAACGGTGAGGGAGCGCGCTTTCGTCCGCTGGTGGCGGCATCGGATGCTGGCTCGCGCACATGCTCGATGAGCCGGCGGCGAAGATCGGTGGTCTGCAGATCGCGGTGGGGATCCAGCGAGTGGACCAGCCAGAGCTGATCCTTGGCGCGGCTCGAGGCGACGTTGTAGCGCTGCTTGAAAGTCGCGCGCTCTTGCAGGGGCAGCGGCTGATCCGCGGGCACGTCGACCATGGAGAGGAAGACCACGTCGCGTTCGTCGCCCTGGAACTGCGCGGGATTGCCGGCCACGAACCGACGACGGGCCAGATCACCCACCGGCACCAGCTGCTGAATGAGCGACTGAATGCGACCCGCCTGATCGTCGCCCAGCAGCGAAATGGCGCCGAAGGTCTTGCCGTCGTACTCGGGCAGCGACATCGCGGCGGCGGCGAGTGCGGCCACCGCCCGCGCCTCGGCGTCGTTGACCTTGCCGAGGCGGTCGGGCGTGAACGCCGTCGGGATGGGGTACTCGACCACATGCGGGCGGCGGGCGGTATCGGGATCACGCAGCGGGCGGATCTGACCGCCGTACGACAGGTGGTTGGAAAAGCCGATGATGTCGGGCACGCAGCGGAAGTGCTCGCGCAGGCCGATGGTCTCGCCGAACGACTGCCGCGCCAGATCGTAGACCGACGTCTGACCGTCGTAGAGGTGGCTGTTGGGAATTCCGGAGAGATACTGGCTCACCAGCGAGTTGGTCTCTTCCGCCGTCTCGCCGATCGCCGACGGACTTACCTGCTCGTGATCGCCGACGATGACGGCGCCATGGCCAAGGTAAAGCGCGAAAAGGCCGAGCAGATCGCACTGGCTCGCTTCATCGACGATGACGACGTCGAAGCGGCCCTGCCGAGGATCGAAGTTCTCGGCCACACGCGACAGCGGCATGATCCAGACCGGCACGGCTTCGCGCGCCCGGGTCAGAAGCTCGCGCGCGCGTCGTTGCAGCGCGGGCGCACGCTTGCCAGTGCCCTTACCGATCTTGCGTTGGGTGTCGGCCCAGCCGATGAGCGCCTGCCGCGCTTCGAGATCGGTACGCCGGAGCTGGGCCAGCCACGCCTTGCGATCGACCAGATCGATGGTTACGTCGCGCAGCTGACCTTCCAGAGCTTCCAGCCGTCGCGCCAGCGCGCGATCGTCGCTGGTCGCGCGACGTTCGAGCTCCTGCTGGATCTGCCGCCAGCGCCAAGCCGCCGCGAGATCGCGCGGCGGCACCAGCGCGCCATGAACCCCACGACGGCGATCGACTGCGTTCGCCCATTCCGGCGCCATCTGCGACAACTTGCGCAGCAGCGCCTTGCGTCGGGTGAGTATCTCGCCCTTTCGCCAGAGACTCTCG
Organism: Myxococcales bacterium; assembly: GCA_031398585.1. GTDB lineage: Bacteria > Myxococcota_A > Polyangia > Fen-1088 > Fen-1088 > JANNNO01. The sequence goes on from JANNNO010000402.1 coordinate 11,716, forward strand.
AGGCGGGCGAATTCGCGCGCGTAGGCGTGCACGTCGAGCTCGCCTGCCGCCCGACCGAGCGCGCGACAGATGCCGTTGTCGAAGCCAGCCAGGCGATCGGCCAGCGACTTGAGGCGACGGAGCGCGGCCAGGCGTCCGACCGCCTCGCGCCGTTCGGACAGAACGATGCGCAGCCGCCCGCTGAGCAGCGCGAGGTCGCGTTCGAATGCCGGCGAAGGGGCGGCCCGGGCCAGCTCGTCGGCGCGGAACGCCTCCCAGGCAAAACCGAGCTCTTCGAGTTGCCGCTGCAGCGGCGCAAAACGCTGCTCCCAGAAACCCAACAGTCGATCGAACGACTGCACGTACTCGAGCAACGCCGGTTCCGCGGGATCCGGCAGCTCCTCCCAGCGGGGCAGCCCCGCCGGCTCGGCCTGGCGCGACCAGCGTGCGGCCAGCTCGAGGCGACGCCCTTGCGCCTTGGCGAGCGCGACGAGCGCGCCGAAGTGCTCGGGGGTACGTGGCGGCTGTCCATTGACCCGGCTGCCTTCCAGCACTGTCTTCCAGCTGCGCCGCATGAGCAGCGACAGCCCCCCCAGCTGGCCACCGCCGGCCACGTGCGTTCGCAGCTCGGTGAGCACCGGAACGACATCACGTGGGGCGAACGCGGGATCGAGAGCCGGCGCGTGCTCGAGGATCTGGGCGTGCGCCGCGTGCCACAGCTCAGCGGCTTGCCTCACCTGTTCGGCGAGGTCCTGCCAGAGCTGCACCTCGGCGCCTCCGCCCCGCCCCGCGGCCACCAGTGTGCGCTGCCACGGCGTCAGAGCCGCGACGTCCCGCACCAGGCGATCGAGGGCGCGTTCCAGATTCTCGAGTGCCGGCGTGTCGCCCGCGGCGGGAAGGCTCGAGAAATAGCGCGCGTACTCGGAGCGGCGGGTGGCATCGATGAGCGCGGCCTCGGCGTTGATCTCGTCGGGCGGCACGACCTCGGCCCGCGTCGGCAACGGACGGGCGAGATCCTGCTCGGCATCGGCCGAGACCTCGTCGTTGCTGGCGTAGAGCTCGACCAGCTCGGCGTCGCTCAGCGGCACGGGCGCCCCCGGCGGCAACGGTCCCGGCAGCCAGCCGTGCAGGTGTGACGTCGCTTCGCAGTGGCGGGTGGCATCGGCGGGCGAGATCTCCTCGCCGTCGAGCTTGATCGGTGTGTACTCGCTCTCGCGCACCGCGAGCAGCGCGCCGGTGATGCGGCCGATGTCGGCCGTGATATCCCGACGGGTCTGCCCCAACACGCCGAGCTCGCCCTCGAGCTGCGCCTCGGTGGTGGACGCGAGGCGATGCACGATGCCGCGCACGGCGTGCTCCATCTGCGTTCGGCCTTCGAGATCGTTGTCGAGCACCGACACGCAGAGCGGCCGCAACTCCTCGACGATCTGATCGCGCAGGACGCGCAACGCCTTGGTGGTGTAGCTCGTGACCAGCACGCGTTTGCCCTGGGCCACCAAATGACCAACCAGGTTGGCGATGGTGTGGCTCTTACCGGTGCCGGGCGGTCCTTGTACCAGGACGGCCTTTTGCCGCTCGAGCGCCCGAACGATCGCCACCTGCTCGGCGTTGGCGGGTTTGCTGAGCAGCAGATCGTCACTGACGCCCGTGGCGATGGTGGCGGTCGCGGCACCGATCGACGCCAGTGGATCGCCGGGCGGCGGTGCGGACCCGATGCCGACGATGCGTTCGAGGCCGGTGGGAACCGGCCCGCCGCGCTCCAGATCCTCGAGCACGCGATCGAAGGCCGCCCCGAAGCCCGCAGCGCGATCCCGCACGATGAGCCAGGCGTCGCGAACGATGATCGGCGCGTTGCCATGTGGCGCCGAGTCCTCATCTTCGATCTCGGCGAGATCGTTGCGCAGCTGACCAGCGGGCCCCAGCAAGGAGACCAGCCGTCGCAAAAAGGCGCTGGTTTCGTCGCCGGCCAAAGGATGAAAGCCGCCTGCCTCCAGCTCCTGCGACAGCTCGTCGAGCTTTTCGCCCGACAGCGTGCCGACCGCGAGCAGCGCCGGGCCGTAGAGCTCGGGACCGCGATCCGAATCGACCAGGCGGAACTCGGGCCGCGCCCGCGTCGCGCAGGGCGATGGCGAGG
>JANNNO010000411.1:0-11203 GCA_031398585.1 Myxococcales bacterium
GATGCCGAGCTCGAGCGAGGCGAAAGCCGTCTTGCTTCCGATCGCAGCGGCGGCGATCTGATCGATCGAGGGTCCGCTGAAGGTCGAGGCATAGGCGGAGCTCGGGTGAGGTTGCGACACCATCGGCCGGCCCGAGAGCATGCCGACGGTGCCGGCGTGGTGTCCCTGCTCGTTGCCGGTCTTGACGTCGAAACCGGTCACCAGATTGACGTACGGCTTGACCCCCTCCAAGGGCTGCAGCTCCGCGCTCAACGACCAGTTGGCGCCGCAATCATCGGGTATCCAAAACTTGTGCCGGACACCGTTGCCCCAGAAGAAGACGCCGAAGCGCCGGGGCAAGGGTCGTCCATTGGCGAGCGCGGTTCCATTTCGGTTCAGCATCGCCTCGAGCGCAGGCAACCCGAGGGTGACGGCGGCCCCGCCGAACGACCCGCGCAACAGCGTCCGTCGCGACAACGCCGCCCGCAGGGGCGTGTTGCCAACTCGAGACGAAGGTGACGATGGAGTGGGTGTCATGGCGCCTTTGCGTGGGTCCGAGTCGGTGGGGCGGACGCGCGCGCAGGCGCGGCGACCGTGCGGAAGCCTTCACTCTTGATCACGTTGGCAACGAGAGCCTCGAAGCGGTACCCATCGCGTTCGAGGCCACGCGCCAGTTCTTCGAGCAGCGGCTCTTCGCCCTGACTCTCCAGGTGGCCCACGGCATATCGAAACAGCGATCGCGCCACACACGCACCGATCTTCGGATTGCGCGCCAGCAAGGCACCCAGGCCAGCGGCGTTGGTGAAGCGCTCGCCGTCGAGCTCGCCGCTGGCATCGATGGGAAGGCCGTCCTCGTTCGCGCGCGCGGCGCCGATGCCGTCCCAGGGTTCGAAGGCCACGCCCAGCGGATCCATCGCCTTGTGGCAGCCGTTGCAGCGCGTGTTGTTCCGATGCGCCTCCAGCTTCTGTCGCGTGGTGAGGACTTTATTGCCCTCGTCCTTCGGCAGCTTGGTGTCGACGTTGGGAGGCGGTGGCGGAACCGCCTGGCAGAGCAAGGCCTCGCGGATGAACTTGCCGCGTTTGGTGGGTGAGGTCGAGCTGGCGTGCGCAAAGATGGTGAGGAACGCGCCTTGCCCGAGCACGCCGGCGCGCCCGCTGCTGCCTGGCAGCTCGACGCGCTCGAAGCCGTCACTGGCCGGCCCGGGCAATCCATAGAGGCGGGCCAGCTCGCGGTTCACGTAGGTGAAGCGCGACGAGAAGATGTCGCGGAAGTCGCGTTCGGGAGCAAAGGCCACGTCTTCGATGAGCCGCAGGGTCTCGGTCCGTAGGGAGGCCCCCAGCGTGGCGCTGTATTGCGGGTACTTGGTTCGGTTCTCCGAGATGCGATCCAGCCGCCGCAGACGGAACAGCTCGACGAAGAAGGCAGACATCGTGGCACGCGCGCGCGGCGATCGCAGGAGTCGGCGGGCCTCCTCGTCGAGGCCAGCCGCCGTCGCCAGCTTGCCTCCCAGCGCCGCCTCGAGCAGACGATCGTCGGGAGGGGCAGCCCAGAGGAAATAGGACAGGCGCGAAGCGAGCTCCACGTCGGTGAGGCGATGGCGCGACGGATCCGCCGGATCGGGCTGACCGATCTCGGTGCGGTAGAGAAAATGAGGCGACTGAAGCATCGCCGCGGTGATGGCGACGGCGCCGGCATCGAGCGGGTCGGCCATGGGGGCAGAGCCGACGGACGCACGTCCGAGCGAAAGGTACCGGGCGACCTCGTCGGGATGCAACGGACGGCGCCAGGCCTGAAGACCGAAGGTCTCGATGAAGCCGCGCAGACAGGCCCCGTCGCTGGCCCCGTCGCTGGCCTCGTCGCTGCCTTGGCAACCGAGGTAGCGGGTTCGAAAAGTCGGTTCGGCGACCGCAGACCGCGCCAGGACGAAAGCTGCGGCGGCGTACTTTTCGACGCCGGTGCCCGAAAGCGCCACCCTCGCCGCGCCGACGGTTGCCGAGCCGGAGACCAACGTGTCGGGCTCGAGGTCGGTCGGCAGCGCGACCTTGTCCCCGAACAGGTCGCGAAGCGTGTTGTGGTACTGGGCCGTGGTGAGGCGTTTCACGCCGCCAGGGGCGGGCACGAACTTGGCGACCTCCTCCGGCATGACCGCCCCTTCGGCGATCCAGCGTTCCACCAGGGCCAGCTCGGCGGCGCGCAGGGGCGGCGCCTTCATCGGCATGCGCTCCTCGTCGCCTTCACCGCGCAGGCGCTGCACGAGGTAACTTTTCCGGGGCTCGCCAGGGACGATCAGATCATCGCCGATGCCGCCTTTGCGGATGCGGTGGGCGCTGCCGAGTTGAAGGCCGCCCTGGGCCTTGTCGGGGCCATGACACGAGACGCAGGCGCGCTGGAAGAGCGGCAGGATCTGCCGGGTGAAGTCGACCCGGGGCGCAGCCTGGGCGTCAATCGTGATGCCGATCGCGCTACACGCGAGCGCAGCCACCAGGAGATTTCGTCCCCGCACGTGCGCATGATACAGGGCGACCAGGCGCTCGGCGGGCCGACGGTGGTAACGTTTTCGGGCTTTTTACCTGTGCTTTACCGGTACGGCCCTGCGGTCCCGGCGGCGTCGCAAACGCGCGCCGGGTCCGTTCAACACGCGCTCAGAAAAGCCAGCCAACGCCGAGCTTGAGGCCAGCGACGCCCGCCTCTGCGCGCAGAGCCATCCCGTTGGCGAGACGGTACATGACGCCGGCAGCGCCGTTCAGGAAGAGACCGCCGTGCGAGACGCTGCCGTATTTGCTGTCGAGGCCCGAGGCCCACCCGAAGGCGTAGCCGAGCTCGAGCTTGGGGTAGAGGGCGAACTTCTCGTTCAGCCAGACGTTCCACATCATACCGAACACGGGCAGCACGCTCGTCCAGCTGTAATCGAGCCCGCCGCCAGCGTAGGCGAAACTGTAGCTGTAGCGAAGGATGTCAGCGCCGAACTCGAGGGCGAAGCGATCGCTGATGCCTTCGGACTTGATCAAAGGATCGATCGACAGCGGCATCATGTAGCGCACGCCCGCGCCGAAGCCGCCCCAGGGCACCATGCCCCAGACCGAAAGGCCGACCGGAGCAGGGGCGGGATTCGACCCGGTGCCGATGGCGGGGCCGGAGCCGGGATCCGTCTGAGCGAAGGCGTTCGCCGAGGACAAGAGACTCAAAAGGATGATCGCCCGAGCCGTGTTCATGTGAAGTCTCCCGAGGGGTTGGCCAATGCCGTTGATAATGACGGTATCGAGGATTACTCGTACTGCGCGGTATTCGTCAAGAAACCGGGCTGGTCAGCTGGGCCCGCCGTACTGGAAGCGGAAGGGATGGCAGTTGCGGGTCGGCTTTCCGTCGATCTGGTAGGGCTCGTACTCCGCACGAAGAAACGAGTCGACGAGCATGCCGAAGAGCCGCGGGTGGACCGGAAAGACCAAGTTGGCGACGCTGGCGACACGCCCGGCTTCGTCGACACAGATGCTGAGCATGGCCGCCCACGGCTCCGATCGATTGAGCTCGGCGGGAAACCTTGGAACCTGTAACGATTTGCGCCGGGCCAGCGTGTGACCCGCCGGGGGGCCGGACGGCCCGCTGCCGACGGGAAGGATCTTGCCAATGGGTGGCGCTGGCACCTCGAGCACGACCAGATCGAAGGGAGTCTCCGCCGCTGTCGTCGCCACGTTCGTGGCCGGCTCATGCCGGCGCAACTCGATCTCGAAGAATTGCCGGCTGCCCTGCGTGACCGTCACGTCGTGCTTCATGGTCAGCCGGTGAAGCGCCTCCTTGCCGTCTTGGCCCGTGGTCAGCACGTGGACTTCGGCATGGATCTGGTGGGCACCGGGCGCGACGTGCGTGTTGGGATAGAGGTTGTCGTCGATGAACGCCGAAGCCCAGTAGATGCGATCGGTGGTCACCCGGTTGGCGCGGAACGCGACGGCGAGGAAACCGCCCTTTTCGAAGTCCTTGTTCTCTGGATTCCGATAGGAGAGCGAGGCCAGCGCGACTTCACGTCGATCGGGGCACCGGATTGCGAGCTGGTCCGCGGCCCGGGCGACATCGGCGGGACGGGCCGCCCGCAGCGCGGAATCGAGCTGCTCTTGCAGCCGCGCGCAGCACGACTGCGGAGCACCGGTGCATTCGATCTGGCGGTAGCGAATCGCCGTGTACGCCTTATCGAAGGTATCGGTGGGGCGGGCCGCCTCGACATGGGCTGGCAGGGGCTGCGGCCCGGCGAGCCGACAGGAGAGGGTCACGAGCGCAGGGAGGATCCAGACCGACCGCAGGAGGCTCATGCGGGCGCATGCTAACCCGCGCGTGCCGTCCCGCGAAGTTCAGCGGCTTGGCGACACGGCGGGGCGTCCTCCGTCGATCACTTCGCTACCCCGGGCGATCCGGTCAACCGACGTGCCAGCAGTCCCAATCGACGGCGCGTCTCCTTCCATCCTCGCCAGGTGATGAGGCCAAGCGCGGTTCGCCCTTCGGCGGCACGCCCGAGAAAAATCTCGCCCACAAGGCCGGCGCCCATCACGACCGCGAACAGATCGATCCAGAGGGCGGCGGCGAGCGCATCCGGGTCGGGCGCTAGTAGCAGCCAGAAGCCGAATGCAATCGCAGCGACACCGGCAGCACCGCGCACCCTTTCGAGAGTGAGCCACGCGCCCGGGCGCTCGTCAGAGCCAGAGCCCTGGGCCCAGCGGCTGATCGCCACCGTCGCTTCGTGGGAGGGCGTCGCTCGCAAGGTGGGTAGCAGCGAAGCCAGCGCGAGGCAGGAAGCCCAGATCGCGACGACGGTCTTGAAGACTGCCGGTGACATGACCGGCCAGAACATCGCCAGAAGCCCCACGGCAATTCCACACCCACCGCCCAGCAGAGGAGCGACGTAGCGCGTGCCAAGATTGAGACGGGCGCGGGCGAGCACGAGCTGAGCGGCGCCGTCCACCAGTGCCCAGACTCCAAACGCGACGACCAGTCCCTCGAGGCTCGGAGGGCGGAAGGCCACCGCCAACGCAAACATCCAGGCCGCCGACGCCCGCAGGGCCAACATCCACCCGTGACGAACGACGATGATTCTCATCGGACACTCCTTGCGCGATCGAACGATACGGACTCACTCGGCTGGGACATCTCGCAAGCGTCGGCACGGCAAGCGCCCGCGGGCCGCAAGGTGAGTCCGGCGTCGCGCGCTGTCCACTCTATGGGGGGCGAACCTGTCCTGAGGGCCCGGGGCTGTCAACGGGGCTGTCGTGCCGGTCCGCGCTGCTTGGCCGCGGCATTCGCGTCGCGCGCGGCTGCGGAGATTGACGCGTAAGCCGATAGGGCGCGTTGCCGGGCCCAGCTGTGATCGATGATCGGTGCAGGGTAGGTCTTGTCGAGCTTGATGCCAGCCTCGGCGAGCACCTGGGAAGGCGCGGTCCAGGGCGCGTGGATCCAGCGATCGGGAAGCCGAGCCAGTTCGGGGAGCCAGCGGCGAACGTAGGCCCCGCGGGCGTCGAAGCGTTCACCCTGCGCGACGGGATGGAAGATTCGAAAGTAGGGCGCCGCGTCCGCTCCCGAGCCGGCCACCCATTGCCAGCCGAGCGTGTTGTTGGCTAGGTCCGCATCGCAGAGCGTGTCCCAGAACCAGGCGGCTCCGGACCGCCAGGGCAAGAGCAGATGCTTTGTGAGAAAGGACGCGACCACCATGCGCACGCGGTTGTGCATCCATCCGATCTGCCAGAGCTGGCGCATGCCTGCGTCGACCAGGGGATAACCGGTCTCACCCCGCTGCCAGGCGCTCAGATGGCCGGGCGCATCCGCCCAGGGAAAAGCACGAAAGGACTCACGCAGGGGCTCGGTCACCGTGTGGGGAAAGTGGTGCAGCAGGTGATGAGCGAACTCGCGCCAGAAGAGCTCCTTGCGGAACGTGGTTCGGTGCTCACTGCTGGCGCCTCCATCGGCGTCGACCGCGTCCCAGACTTCCGCGACGCTGATCTCGCCGAAATGCAGATGGGGCGATAACTGCGAGGTGCCGTCGACACCGGGCAAGTCGCGGCCCGAGGCGTAACCGTCGATGCCAACAGGGGAACCGTCAGCTCCCCGATCGCTGCGGAGGAATCGTTGCAAACGCAACCTTGCCGCTGCCTCACCCGGGGTGAAGGTGCGACGAAGGCCGGCGTCCCAGGCGATATGCGGCAGAAGATTGAGCGCTTCGATCGGCAAAGACGTCGGCCAGGTCGACGGAGCCGGGATCGCGTCGGGGGCCGCGATCGGGCGATGGCTCACCCCGCGGGCAAGCCCTGCTTTCCAGAACGGGGTGAAGACTCGAAATGGCCCACCGGCACGGCTGTGCAGCTCATCCGGTTCGAAGAGAAGGCTGCCTGGCACGATGTGGGTGGCCTTGCCGCGGCCGCGCATCGCCTCCGTCACGTCGTCGTCGAGCGCACGCCAGCTCTCCTCGTGACGACGGGTCATGACAATGGCATCCGCACCGGTCTCGTCGACCAGCTTGCACACCGCGGGCAGGATGGGACCTTCGCGAATGACGAGCCGGGAGCCGACGTCGCGTAGCCTGGCTTGCAAGGCGGTCAACGAGTGATGTAACCACCACCGGCTGGCGGCACCGGGACCAGCGTGAGCCTCCTCGTCCGGCGACCAGATGAAGATCGGAATGACGGGGCCTCCGCCGGCGATCGCCCGCGCCAGCGCGGGGTGATCGGAGAGGCGAAGGTCGAGCCTGAACCAGAGCAGAGTCGGCGAAGGGGCGGCTCTCGTCATCACACACGGTTGCGGAGCATGAGCTCTTTGGGGTGCGGCTCGAGATAGCTCTGGCCGAGCAAGTAAGTGACGTTCTGCTGGCGAACGTGGTGGCGCAGCAGCGTGATGGGTACGATCAACGGAACCAGACCCTTGCGATGATCCTCGATCAGCGCGGCGAGCTCGGCGCGGCTGCCAGCATCGAGCGCTTCGAGATGGCCCATCATGTGTTCGAGCACATTGGCCTGACGGCCGGGCGTCGCCAGTTTGCCGAGCACGTCCATGAAGGCTGCTTCGTAGCGCCCTCTGAGCGTTTCGCGCGGCACGCCCTTGGCCGCAGCCACCAGCCGCCCCAGCTCGCGATAGCCAACGGTGCTGTGGGCGAGCAACGCCATCTTCTCGTTGGTGTGGAACGCGATCAGATCGCGCAGCTTCCACGGCGAACGCCAGAGCCGCTGTAGCCGATGAAAGGCGAAGACGCGTTCGATGAAGTTGTCTCGCAGGCGAGCGTCGTTGAGGCGCCCCTCCTCTTCCACGGGCAGGGTCGGGCGCTGGCGCATCAGCTCGGCGGCGAAGATCCCCACGCCATCGCGCCGACACGCGGACGCGGCATCGGTCGAGTCGTAGAGCTTGACCCTCTCCATGCCGCAGCTAGGAGAGTTCGCCTTGAGCACATAGCCGCAGAGATCGCGTTTGCCGATATCGGCCACCCGCTTGGCGGCGAACCGGCGCATCTTGCTGCTCCAGTCGATCGCCGAACGAATGCCGAGCATCCGTGCACCTTCGGCGTCACGAACCAGTCGGACCGGCTCGCGCGGTACACCCATGCCGATCTCGAGCTCCGGACAGACCGCCACCCATTCGACGAAGCGGCCGAGCTCGTCGGTCAGGAAGCGATCACGCTTGTGCTGGCCATCGAACCGGACCTCGCTTCCCAGCAGACAAGAAGAGACCCCGATGCGGACGGCATCCGGCTGGCTAGCGCTTGTGGATTCGGCGGGCCGTGACATCGACTCCATTTTGATGCCACGGCCGTCAAATTGCGCCCGCGTGTGCGTTCAAGGACCGGCGACGCGGACGTAAGTCCCCAGCCTACGCGGCAAGAGTCGGAGATCGGCGTCATCGGCGTGGGCGCCCGCCGCCACCCGCAGGGGGCGCGAAGCGCGCAGGTGAACCTCGACGCCGGGCAAGGGCGACGTGGTCTTCAGCGCCACATTGGCCTCAGCAACGCCGGAGGGAGCCTCGACCAGGCGCATCGTTCACGTCCCCTGCTGGTACCGTCACCCAAGCCGAAGAGCGCGAGCGGGCGAGCGAGCGCTCCGCCGGGTCCCGCTCAGCGGTGCTGTGACAGCTCGCCCCGAGGCGCGGGCGGCTCGGGCGGCTGCAACAGGTCGTGATCCATCAACCAGGCGTATGCGTTGACTGCCTGACGCACGCGCGCGAAGTTGGCGCGATCGGCGGCGGTCAAGGACTCCGCGGCCCCGTGTCGGTAGGTCGTCGGATCGGCAAGCGGCCCTTCGTCGTAGCGAAATTTCCGCAGGGTTTCGCCCGCCAGATCGCCAATCAACATGCGATCGCCCATCACCAGCGAAGCGCTGTTCCGGAACACGCTGATTACCGGCCGCGGCTCGGGATCGCCGAAGAGGTCGCGGCCGAGGAAATGGTGCGAGGTCTCGATGCCGAGCAGCCCCAGCACGGTGGGGGGGATGTCGACGTGTGAGCTCGCGTCCTCGCGCACGGTGCCCGCGAGGTTCGTGGCCTTGATCCCGGGCCCAGCGATCATGAGGCCGGTCCAGGTGCGGCCGGCGTGCGGCGGGCCCAGTTGATCGTCGTTCTGCAGATGCCAGGCCGTCGGCTGCGAGTGATCGCCAGTGACGACGAACAACGTGCGATCCATGCGCCCCGCGCGTCTTACGTGATCGAACACCATGCCCAAAGCGCGATCCGCGTAAGTGAGAGCGCGCAGGTAGGCCTGCTCGCTGTCAGCAGGGGACGGCCCCTCGACTTCGGGCAAGGCGTAAAAGGGGTGAGTGGAATAGGTTTAGACCGACATGAACCGAGGCACGTCTGACTTCATGCCGTCGTAAGCCTTGATCAGCCCCTGCGCGAGATCGACGTCGCCGCCTGGGTGCAATTCCCAGCGGTCGTACCAGCGGGCCACGAAGTGCTGGAGGTTGTCGAAGCTGGGATCACTGCCGGTGAACCAGACGCTCTGATAGCCCGCCTGGCGAAGGATCTGCACCAGCGAGCGGGATCGCACCGCCACGTGATCGACAGGTAAGGCCCGCGAAGGATGGCTCCAGACGCCCAGGTTGAGGTTGGCGTTGCCCTCGCCCGAGGGATACCCGTTGCTGTGGTTGCGAACGAAAGCGACCCCGCGTTCCTTGAAGAGCGCCGTCAGATTGGGGGCCAACGTTGCCATGCGGGGCGAGCGCCAGTCGGCCACCCACCCGCGCAGGGACTCGACAGCGAAGACGAAGACGTCGAGACGCTCGTCCGGCGGCCGCTGCGCGAAGCGAGCCAGGCTCTCCTCGGACCTCGCCTGGTGCCACATGGGATAACGTTCGTCGCTTCGCCGCGGGGCGATCACCTGGAGCAACGCCGCGATGTCGGCCGGGCCTGGGGCCTTGCCGGCCCCGCGCAGCTCCCGCGCCAAATCCATCGCGAGCGGAATCGGGATGGGAGCCAGCATGCGCCACTTGCGCAGGGCGATCCCCAGGTGTCCGCTCCACGCGATCGCCACCGCTCCGAGAACGATCATCCAGCCGTACGTGCGGGGGCGACTCGCCTCGGTCTGCCGCCGGCCGAGGACCAGAGCCGCCGCCAGCGGTACGAGGATCAGCGCTCCCGAGAGTGCGACTGACCGCGCGTCCTGATCGAGGTAAGTCCGCAGCATCGACCAGAAGCCGGGCTCGTGAGCGGCGGTGAAGAAGTGGCGCACGAAAACGAGGTTGAGGCGCAGCCCCATCCAGCGGCGCAGGTGAACGTCAGCTTCGGCCAGGATCGCGTAGCCGACCAGCGTCCCCAGGGTGACCAACCAGATCGCCCGCCCCGCGCGCGGGGGCGCCTTCCACAACGCCAGGCCGAGAAGCCCGAAGACCACGAGAAACGATCCGATCTCGGCCAGCACGCTCACCCGCCCAAGACTCCACGGGTCGGTAGCGACCAACTGGCCGGTCGGAGTGGCGACGAGGTAGAGGCCGAGCAGCGACGCGAGCCGAGCCAGCAGGAAAACTGCCGGCAACAGGAGCAGGGACTGCGTCCAGGACGGCCGCGTGGGGTGCTTTACGGAATTTAGTTTGGCGCGGATCATGGGGCTCTAACGGCCGGCCGGCGTGTCGGCGGCCACGACCGGCTTCGAACCGGTTCGAGAGCGGCTTTATAGTAGAAATGCGGATCGGCGTGACGCGTTTTCTTAGCCGAAACGGTCAATTCGTCACCAATTCGTTACCTCCAGTGATTCTGGTCACGCGCCGCTTCGTTTCTGACCCGATGCACAGCGAGCGCATGCGACCCCAGCGGCCGCTCGAAACAGGAAACAGGACAGCCCGTCTTGCAGGCAACCAGGCTCAACCGCGGCTGGAGCCGTCGGCTCTCAGGCTCTCGTTGTCCCAGCCGTCGGCATGGTCGAACTTGCGGCCCGACTCCTCCCGCAAGAGGCGTTCGGTCTCGGCCAGAGCGTCTCTTGCGGCTGCGAAGAAGAGCTTGCTGTCCTGGCCGTACAGCTTCGCCAGTCGTGCCACGGCTGCCTCGTCGTGGCGAACGAAGCCGCGAGCCAGACGATGCGCCTCGTGAGCGCGAAAGCCGAGCGCGACGAGGGCCTTTTCACCAAGATCAACCGCGCTGCCCATCGTCTCGCGCACGATGTGGAGCGGCTCGAGCTTGGTCATCTGATAAAGCTCCTGTCGGCCTCGCGCACGCACCAGGATCGGCAGATCGGGGAAGTGCTTGCGCACGGTGTGACCGATGTCCATCGCCTTGTCGTGATCGTCGATGGCGAGAATGAAGAGACGTGCTCGCGCGCAGCCGGCGGCGTGAAGCAGATCCAACCGTGAGGCGTCGCCGTAGTGCACCTCGAGGCCGATGCGACGAAGCACCTCGACGATCTCGGGATCGAGATCGAGCACAGTGGTCGGTACGCCCGAAGCGCGCAGCAGGCGGCCTACAATCTGTCCGAAGCGGCCAAAGCCCGCGATGATGACAGCGCCATCCTTGGAATGGATCTCGTCGGCCGGGCGTTCGGGCGCGGCGACTTCCTTGTCCATCTCATCCATTTTGGGCAACAACACGCGTTCGTAGAGCATCAACACCAGCGGCGTCACCAGCATCGACAGCGCGACCACGGCGGTCAGCGGGCGAACGATCGTCGAGGGCAGAGCGCCGGCGGTGGTGGCGAAGGAGAAGAGCTCTTGCGGGGTGCCCACCTGCTGCAGCTAGCCCATCGACCTGACCGCCACCCGGGAGGCCATGGTCTTGGCCTCC
>JANNNO010000443.1:0-20923 GCA_031398585.1 Myxococcales bacterium
TCCGAATCGACTTCCCCCCCTCCGGCTTCGGCCTCCTTGCTGCCAGCGTTCCTCAAGGTGGGCGGGCGCAAGGTGGTCCTGGTGGGGGGAGGACCCGTGGCGGCGACCAAATTTCCTGCGCTGATCGCGGCGGGGGCCGAGGTGACGATCGTATCGCCCGCGCTTGTGCCCGAGCTTCGCGCGGCTGCGCATGCGGCGGCGTCGCGAGTTTGCGAACGGGATTTCGTGCCTGCAGATCTCGAGGGGGCCTGGTACGTCGTCGCCGCGGCGCCGCCCGAAGTGAATCGGCAGGTGCTTGCGGCCGCGGAACCGCGCTGCCTCTTCGTCAACGCCGTCGATGATTCCCCGGCAGCCAGCGCCTACGCGGGCGCGGTGGTTCGGCGGGGGCCGGTGACGCTGGCGATCTCGACCAGCGGAGCGGCACCAGCGCTAGCTGGGCTGGTACGTGAGGCGCTCGAGGCGGTGCTGCCGGTGGATCTCGATCGCTGGGGCGAGGTCGCCCGCGGGGCGCGCGCAGCGTGGAAACGCGACGGGTTGCCGATGTCGTCGCGGCGGCCGTTCTTGCTCGAAGCACTCAATCGGCTCTATGCAGCCGCTGGTGATCCGGGCCAGGGCGGGGCGTCGCCGACGTCGGTCGCGGAACCGCCGGCCAAGGTCGGCGCATCGGCCCCGAAGGGAACAACGAGCGCCCCCGAGGGGGATCGATCGTGATCGGGCGGGTCACTCTCGTTGGCGCCGGTCCCGGCGATCCGGATCTGCTCACCGTGCGGGCGGCGCGCCGGCTGGGTGAGGCCGACCTGGTTCTCTTCGACGCGTTGGCGGCCCACGATCTGCGCCCGCTGGCGCCCGTGGCGCGCTGGTTCTACGTGGGCAAACGGGCCGGCCGCGCGTCGATGGATCAGGAATCGATCAACCGGCTCATGATTCGCGAGGCCAAACGTGGCAACGAGATCGTGCGGCTCAAGGGTGGTGATCCTTTCGTGTTCGGCCGCGGTGGCGAAGAGGCATTGGCGCTCGCAGCCGCCGGGGTTCCTTTCGAGGTCGTCCCGGGGATCTCGTCCGCCATCGCTGCGCCGGGTTCCTTCGGCATTCCGGTCACTCACCGCGGTGCTGCCTCCGGCTTCTGCGTGATCTCGGGCCACTCGGAAAAGGCCTACGGCCCGGTGCTCGACGCGATCCCGACCCAGGGACTCACGGTGGTCGTGCTCATGGGCTTCGCGGTGCGGGCCGACATCGCGAGGCGGCTGCTGGCTCGCGGCTTCGTTCCCAATACGCCGGCCGCGTTGATCGTCGGCGCCACCACGGCGGATGCTCGTTCGTGGCGGGGTACCTTGGCGGATCTGGCCGCAGGGCCGCTGCACTTTCATCTAGAGGTCGAAGGCGATTCGGATCGCAGCGACGGTCGCGCAAGCGAAGGGGCCCCGGGGCTCATCGTGATCGGCGAGGTCGTGGCGCTGGCCGAGATCCTCGGTCGCGAGTCACCTGCGGAAGGCCTGGCGTCGACGCAGTCATGGCCCGGCTCGGGGCCGGCCTTTGGTCGGGGCGAAGGGTGAAAGCTCTGTTACGACCCGACGGGAGCCCGCAAGAGCGCGCTCTGGCCGTCGAGGGGCTGACCAAACGGTTCACCCGCAAGGGCCCGCCCGCCGTCAATCGCATCTCGTTCAGTGCGCGCGCCGGCAGCATCACGACGCTGCTGGGCCCTTCAGGCTCGGGAAAATCGACGGTGTTGCGCCTGCTGGCGGGCCTCGAGCACCCCGACGAGGGCCGCGTGCTGATCGACGGGGTCGACGGCACGAACATCCCGCCGCAGCACCGAGGCGTCGGCTTCGTCTTTCAGAGCTACGCGCTCTTTCCGCACATGAACGTGCACGACAACATCGCCTTCGGCCTCGAGATCCGGAAGCTGCCGCGTCCCGAGATCGATCGCCGCATCGAGGAGCTTCTGGCCGCGGTGGAGCTGGTCGGTTACGGCCGTCGGCTTCCGCGCGAGCTGTCGGGCGGGCAACGGCAGCGAGTCGCTTTTGCGCGTGCGCTGGCGACCGAGCCGCGCCTCTTGCTGCTCGACGAACCTTTCGGCGCCCTGGATGCGCAGGTGCGCGTTTCATTGCGCGAGTGGCTGCGCCGCTTTCACGAACAACGCATGCACGACGGCCGACATCCCCCTGTCACGACGATTCTGGTCACTCACGACCAGGACGAAGCGATGGAGCTGTCCGATTCGATCGTGGTCATGAACGACGGCCTGGTCGAACAGATCGGAACCCCCAGCGAGATCTACGACCACCCGGCGACGCCGTTCGTGGCGTCGTTCGTTGGTGGTTCCAACGTTCTGCGCGGGCGTGTCGAAAATGGCGTCGCCAATATTGCCAGCATGGGCGCCAGTACCGCGGCTCTGCGCGCTCCCGACGGAGCATCGGACGGCGCCAGCGTGCACGCCTTCGTTCGCCCGCACGAAGTGCGACTGACCAAGGTTGCGGCGGAGGTCGGAGTCCCAACGCCGGTGGCCCTGGCGCGGGTCGAACGTCTCGCCTTCGTCGGCGCCTATGTGAAAGTGACCTTGCGTCTGCCCGACGAGAGCTCGTTGACCGTCGAGCTCGGCAAGAACGAGCTGGAGGCGCTCGGGATCGCCGAGGGCGATCGCGTGCTCACCGACGTGCAAGAGGCCAAGATCTTCGCGGGCGACTACACCATCTGACGAGAGGTGACCCTCGGCCTCGGAACGGCCGCGTCGTTGAGGACGTCGGCGCCACGAGCCGCCGTCGCGAAACTCTCGTAAGATGAGAGCAGGTGACAGTGATGAGCGACGTGCCCAAGGGCGTGATTCACAAAAGCGTGGTCGAGACCGTCGGTGCGACGCCCGCGGTCGAGCTGGGACGCATCGGGCGGGATCTCGGCGTGCGTCTCATCGGCAAGCTGGAATCGCGCAATCCATGCGGCAGCGTCAAGGATCGCGTGGGCATCGCCATGGTCGAAGAGGCCGAGCGCCGGGGTGAGCTCAAACCTGGCGCCACCATCATCGAGCCGACCTCGGGCAACACGGGCCTCGCTTTGGCGTTCGTGTCGGCCGCGCGCGGCTACCGGCTCATCGTAACCATGCCCGAGCGCATGTCGTCGGAGCGGGCGGCGCTCTTGCGTTATCTCGGGGCCGAGGTCGTCACCACGCCCGGCACCCTCATGCGCGATGCCGTGGCGAGAGCCGAATCCCTGCGCCGCGAGATCCCCGGATCCATCTCGCTCGGCCAGTTCAGCAACCCCGCCAACCCCGAAGTGCATCGCAAGACCACCGCCGAGGAGATCTGGCGCGACACCGGCGGCACCGTCGACATCTTCGTTTCGGGCGTCGGCACGGGCGGCACCATCACCGGCGTCGGCGAGGTGCTCAAGTCGCGCAAGCCCGAGGTCAAGATCGTGGCGGTGGAGCCGGCCAAGGCGGCCGTGCTCTCGGGCGGTCCGGTCGGCAACCATCTCATCCAGGGCATCGGCGCTGGCTTCATTCCGCCGGTGCTCAATCGCGCGATCATCGACGAGGTCCTCACCGTCACCGAGGATGACGCCTTTGCGGGCGCCCGTCGGCTGGCGCGGGAAGAAGGGATCCTCTGCGGCA
Source organism: Myxococcales bacterium (assembly GCA_031398585.1). Classification (GTDB taxonomy): domain Bacteria; phylum Myxococcota_A; class Polyangia; order Fen-1088; family Fen-1088; genus JANNNO01. The sequence goes on from JANNNO010000443.1 coordinate 3,605, forward strand.
TCTCCTGTGGCGCGGCGCTGTCCGCGGCCTTGGTGCTAGCAGCACGCCCCAGCAGCGCGGGCAAGACCATCGTCATCATCTTGCCCGACAGCGGCGAGCGCTACCTCTCGACGCCGCTGTTCGGCGAGCTGGTCCGCAAAGGGTAGGCCGCGCGCTTCGCCGCCCGCGGCTCTAGGGCGTCGTCAGGTCTCGAGGTAGTCGAGATCCTTGCCGTGGGTTTCGTCGAGGCCGGTGAGCGCCACCGCGGCGATGACGATCGTGCCGATGCCGACCAGCAAGGCCGCGCCTTTGACGCCCAGGCTCGGATAGGTGCGCAGATGCTCGAACAGGAACGTGACGGGGACCAGCGATCCGCGCACGAAGTTGGGTGCGGTCGTGGTCACAGTGGCGCGCAGGTTGGTTCCGAACTGTTCGCTGGCGACGGTGACGAAGACCGCCCAGTAACCGACGGCTATGCCGAGTCCGAAGACGACGGCGTAGAACGCGGTCAAAGATGATGCCGCCACAGTGAAGTAGGCACCAAGGAAGACCGCCGTGAGCGCGATGAAGCCGCCCAGCACTTTCTTTCGGCTCCCGAGCAGCTGGCTGAGAAATCCGCTCGCGAAGTCGCCCACGACCAGCCCGCCATAGGCCGCCAGCACTGCATCGGGTGCTTTGGGCACCGTCGTCATGCCAAGCGCACGCCCCAGCTCGGGCGAAAAGGTCACCAGCAGGCCGATCACGTACCAGATGGGAACCCCGACCAGGATTACCGAGAGATAACGACGGGTACGCGCCCAGGTGCGAAAGAGGGCAAAGAAGTTCCCGCGCGTGACGGTCGACTTCTGCGCGTTGTGAAACAGCCCCGATTCCATCACGCCGATGCGCAATCCGAGCAGCGCCAGGCCGAGGCCACCGCCAATGGCGTAGGCGATCCGCCAGTCGGTCGTCTTGCCGACCAGCACCGCAACGATGGCGCCGCAGATCCCGACCGTGGCGACGATGGTGGTGCCCATCCCGCGGGTCTCCTTGCGCATCGATTCGCTGACCAGCGTGATGCCGGCGCCGAGCTCGCCCGCGAGGCCGATACCGGCGATGAAGCGAATCCACCCGTAGACATCGACCGCATCCATCGCCCCACCGGTGAGCGCCGCGATCTTGTCGGGGATCGCGTTGGCCAGGTTGGCCAGCGAATAGAGGATGATGGACCCGAAGAGGACCGACAGGCGCCCCTTGCGATCCCCGAGAACGCCCCAGAGGATCCCGCCAATCAGCATGCCGATCATCTGCATGTTGATGATGGTGACGCCGCGCTGGAGCACCGCCGGCCCGGTCACCCCGAGCGACTCGAGCGACGAGACGCGCACGACCGAAAACAAGATCAGGTCGTAAATGTCGACGAAGTAGCCAAGCGCGGCCACGAGGACCGCCAGCTTGACCGCCCGAGGCGTTGGCGCCGAAGCATCCGTGCTCACCGCCGGGTTTCTCCCACACCCGCCAACACGACAACAAGCCCCGCCGCTGCGAAAGCAAAACGGCCGGGCCACTCGCCTTCGCGAGCAGACCCGGCCGCGCCGCCGAGCGCGCAGCTACTTGGTTGCGAGCTTGAGGCCCTCTTTTTCGAGCTGCGGCTTGATCGACGCCGAATCCCCGACGATCGCGAGCACTTCCTTGCCCACGCAGGGAGCCATGATTTCCTTGAGCGACGCCGGCGTGGTTCCCGCCAAGCGTTCGGGATACTTGTCGTAGGAATCGATCGGCCAGCGGCGAATCGACAGATCCAGCAAGGCGTTGGCTTTTGCCATCGGGGTGGCGAAGCGGTTCATGAACGCCAGACCCGCGTCCCAGCGCTTGGTCGCAAACAGCTTCGGCTCGATGTTGCCGCTGGCGAGCTCGGAGACAATCCCCAGGATCCGGGTGATCGACTTGCCAACCTGCGCGTTCTCGATCGCACCCGTGATGGTCATATCCGCGGCCCCACCCGGCATCCGCGAGATGAACGGCCGGATGCCGTAGGTGGCACCCCACTGTTCACGCACGGCCCAGGCTTTTTCCGACGCCAGCTGCTGAAGCACGTCGAACGGCGCCAGCAACTCGGGCGTGAGGTTGATCAACCGGCAGCCGATGATGATCGAAGCCTGCGTCGCCTTCGGGCGATCGATCAGCACCACTTCCCGTGCGCTGGGACCGGACGGCGCGGGCGGCGGATCCATGGACGAGCCGCCGCCTCCTTGCGTCCAGGCGGTGAGGTACTTGTTGCTCTCCTTCTTGACGTCCTCCGGATCGATGTCGCCAAAGACGACCAGGGCGCCGTTGTCGGGACGGTAGTGTCCCTGCACGAAGGCTTGCGCATCCTCGCGGCGGACCGACTTGAGGTCGGCGGGGTTGTAGAACTCCGCCTCGGCGAAGCTGTGGCCCGGATAAAGCGCCTGGCCGACGCGCTTACCGGCGACGAACTCGGGACGCTTCTCGCGAATCTCGAACGACTTGCGTTGCTGCTCGAGCCAGCGCGGCAGTTGCAAGAAGATCTCCTCATCAGCCTCGCGGCAGCGAACCTCGTCCGAAAGGACAGCGATGCCATTGGCGATGTTGCCCGAGAGCACCGTGGTCGTGACATCGGACGACGCGAGGTTGACGTTGGACGAGAGCCGTCCACCGACCGGGGCCAGGCTGCCGTGATCCTTGCAGCGAGAGCGCGAGAAGCGACTCGCGATGGTCGCTGCCCCCACAGGCTTGGTCGTCGTGATTCCACCACGAAGGCGAAGCTGCAGCCGCGCAATGGGCGCTCCCGGGTTGGCCAGCACGAACATCTCGAGGCCGTTGGACAGCGTCTCCTTGCGCACCGATGCCAGCTGCGGCGAGCGGACGGTCTGCTTGATCTTCTCCGGTCCGTAGTCCTCGGCGGACGTCACCAGGTCCTTGATCATCGTGTGTTCGTTACGACCGCTCGGTGCTGACGAGGCGCCACCGCCACCACCACCGCCGCCGACGACACGCGGGATGTCGCTGCTGTCGGGCTCGAAGAAGAACGCGGCCGCGCGTTCGCGGGTCAACCACTTCGCGGCGAAGTCGGTCACCTGCCCGGCTTTCAGCTTGGCGATCTCCTCGAACTGCTCGCTGTAGTACGTGTGCTTGCCGGTGGCGGCCGCGTAGACCGCGAGTGAAAGCGCGCTGTCGACCGGATCGCCAATCGAGAGCAGAAGGTCGGTGGCGCCAAACCAGCGCGTCTGCTCGGTCTGCACCCGGCCGAGGTCAGTGGTCCAAGCGGTCGAGAGAGTGTCGAGAAGACGCTCCCGTGCGCGCTGGGGGTCCGCGCCCGGCTTCAAGCTCGCGAACATCAGCATTACCGACGAATCGGCGAAGATCTCGGCGCTGGCGCCTGCATTGCGGATGTCGTCGTCGTCGTCGACCTCCAGCGCCTCGCCCATCGCCAAATTCAGGCGATCCGCAGCAAACTCCATCAGCGCGTCATCCCCGCGATAACCGGGCGGCATGGTCCAGGTGAGGACGAGCAGGTTCTCGTCGATCGGGCCCTTTTCCTTCTTGAGCTCGCTCACCTTGACCGTTGGGACCTCGGGCGCCGGCCGCTCACCCAGGCGCGCCTTCGGCGGCACCGGCGAACCGTCGGGCCCGCCCGGACCGAAGAGCAACTCGGGCGGCCACATGCCGAGCATCTTCTTGACGTCGTCGGTGTTGAAGTCGCCCGCGATCACGACGGTGGTGTTGTCGGGCGTGTAGTTCGCCTTTACGAAGTCCTTCACGTCCTGGAACTTGATCGCAGTCAGCGACTCGTGAGTGCCGATGACCGCTCGGTTCATGGGGTGCGTGTTCGGGAAGATGGTCTCGAACATGAGATCGAACATGCGGCCGCCGAAGTTCGTCTCCGAGCTTTCGCGAAGCTCGTTGCGCACGACCTCACGTTCAGGCTTGAAAACCTCTTCGGTAACGCCATCCATCGTGCGCGAAAGCCGCCACGCCTCGAGCTGCATCATGTGCGCGAGGTTGTCCTTGTGCGCGACCGTGTAGTACGCGGTCACGTCGTGCGACGTGAACGCGTTGAAGTTGCCGCCAAGGCGCTTCAGATGATCCCAGTACTGCATGCCCCCGCCGGGTCGCGTGCGAAACGCGAGGTGCTCAACCAGGTGAGCGATGCCTTCGAGGCCCTTGGGGTCCGCCTTCGAGCCCGACCCGAAGACCGAGACGATCGCGACCTGAGGCGCGCTGCGGTCCTCCTTCACGATGACCTTGAGACCGCTCTTCATGTTCGAGACCCACTGGGTGGGCTCGTACTTCTTCATGATGGGCTCGTCGGGCAGGCCGCTCGTGGCGCAGCCGAAGCCGGCAACGACGACCGCCAAGACGGGCGCCACGGCCATGCCGGACCAGGTGAACGCGGCGGGACGCGCGGCGGGACGCGCGTTAGAGAACGATCGATCTGCCATGTGGATCTCCTGCAGCGAAAAGGCGACTGACTGACTTAAGACACCTTGATCCGGCCGAGTGGCTGGAGCTTCGTCTCGGCGGTGAGCTCCTGGAAGGACAGTACCGCAAGGTCCGGGTGCTCCGCTTCGAGCAAACGGCGAACGTACCGCCGGATCTCGGCGCTGGTGAGGATGACCGGCGTCGGTCCACCCGGCGAGATGGTTCGTCCCACCGCCTTGATGATGTCGCGCGAGATGGCCGGCTCGAGGGCGAGGTAGCTCCCCGTCGGCGTCCGCTGGATCGACTCCCGGATGGTTTCTTCGATCATCGGGTCGAGCAGATAGACCACGAGGGTCCCGCTCGGGCCGACGTACTTCGCCGTGATCTGCCGACGAAGGGCGCCGCGCACGTGCTCGGTGAGGGCAACCGGGTCGCGCTCGAGCGGCGCCCACTCGGCCAGGGCGCCGAGGATCTCGCGCATGCCACGCAACGACACCCCCTCTTCCGCCAGCCGTCGTAGGACGTCGGTCAACAACACCGGCGTCACCAGCTTGGGCACGACCTCGCGCACCAGCGCCGGGTGCGAACGCTCGAGCCCTTCGATGAGCCCCTGCGTCTCTTGAATTCCGATGAACTCGTAGCCGTAGCGCCGCACCAGCCGATAGATGTGGCGGATCACCACCTCCTCGGGACCCGCGGTCATGATGTCGGCGGCGCGCAGCCGTTCGGCCTCGGCTTCCGGCAGCCAGACGCCCTGACCGCCTTCCGGGGCGGGACCCGCTTCACCCGTGAACCCCAGCTCGCTGAGGTGATCGGGTGGCTCGCTGGCAAAGACGTGCCCCGGGATCGCGAGACCACGCCCCATGCCGACCTCGAGCAAGCGGATGGCGTAGCCGTGAGGCGCCAGCGCCTGCACGCCCGGGCGCAAACGGACCGCTGGCAACTGGATGCCGAGATCGGCAAACACGCGCTCGCGCAGCGCCGGAACCAGCTCCTTCACGAAGCGACCGCCGGCGCCGTCGGGTGAAAAGAGCTCGCCCAGTTGCGGCGACAGGTCCACGCCGATCGGCGTGAGGATCGGCGAAGGCATGGCCGGGGCCCCCGCGGGACCTCCGCTTTTGGGGGCGTCGCCCGATGCCTTCGCCGCGGCTGCCGCCGCTGCCTGCGCGGCGGGTCCGCCCTTGGCGAGAGCCAGCTTGGCCGCAACCGCGCGCTTTTCATCACCGAGCAACCGCCAGGCAAGAAACCCGATCGACAGCGCCAGCACCAGGAACGGAATCATCGGGAAGCCCGGCACGATCGCCAGCAGGATCATGAGACCCGCCGCGATCGCGAGCGCCTTGGGCTGACCGGTGAGCTGCCCGACGATGTCGCGCCCCAGGTGTCCACCTTCGTCCTCGGAGGCGACCCGCGTGACGATGATGCCGGCCGCGGTCGAGATGACGAGCGCGGGGATCTGGGCGACGAGCCCCTCACCGATGGTGAGCACGGTATAGGTCTTCGCCGCGGTGGCCGCGTCCATGCCCCGCTGCACGATGCCGATGATGAGGCCGCCGACGATGTTGGTGACGAGAACGATGATGCCCGCGATGGCGTCGCCTTTGACGAACTTCATCGCGCCGTCCATCGATCCGAAGAACTGCGATTCGCGCGACAGCGCCGCGCGCCGCCGCCGGGCTTCGGTGTGATCGATGTGCCCAGCTCGCAGCTCGGCATCGATCGACATCTGTTTACCCGGCATGGCGTCGAGAGTGAAACGCGCCCCGACCTCGGCGACGCGTTCGGAGCCCTTCGCTATGACGATGAACTGAATCATCGTGAGAATGAAGAAGATGACGGCGCCGACGACCAGGTTGCCGGCGACAACGAAGTTACCGAATGCTTCGATGACCTCGCCGCCGTCCGCCTTCAGAAGGATTAACCGGGTCGCCGACACTTCCAGCGCCAACCGAAACAGAGTCGTTATCAACAACAACGTTGGAAACGTGGCGATGCGAAGTGCGTCCGGGATGTAGATCGCGACCAGCAGCAGGATGACCGAGATGGCCATGTTGCCGCAGATGAAGAGATCGAGGATGAACAGCGGCAGCGGGATGATCATCATCGCGATGATCACGACCACCACGCCGGCGAGCGCGACGTCGGAATACTTCTTCAGGACCGCTGCGATGGATCCTGGCTGCAGCGGAGGAATCGCCTCCGCGCGTTGTTGACCCGCCATGTCGCGGAATAATCGAGAGTCATCACTCGTGCGTCAAGGTGATTGTAGGCGCCGAGCGATCGTGAATTTGCCGATGTCTCCGCGCGCGAACCGAGCGCGCAATCGCAAACACGAGATGCCCGCGGGATTGCGCCTGCGATTTCACCGACCATTACGACGCCTTGATTGCAATCGATTGGCGACTGCAGGGATTTGACCTTTACTATTTCGGCAAAAGCCGAGATTCTGCCGCCCGAAAAATGGCACGAACCGCTTCGCCGCAAAACGTCCTGCGTTCCCTGGTCGACGATTTCGTCAGTCGCCTCGTTGCGACCATCGAGGCCGATGCCAGTCAGCGCGCCAAGCAGATGGTGATGACCGCTCTCGAAGGCGGCACGTTGCCCCGCCGCCGTGGCCGTCCGCCCAAGTTCGCCAGCTTCGCCAAGATCGCCATCTCCGGTGGTAGCGGACGCCGTCGACCCAAGCAGCTCTGCCCGGTGCCCGGCTGTAACAATGCGGCCGCCCCGGTCTTCGGCATGGTCTGCAAGGACCATCGCGACGTTCCCAAGTCCCAGATCAAGAAGTTCCGCGAGGCCCGACGCGCGGAAAAATCCAAGTCCTGACCGTGCGTCGCGGCCCGCAACGCACGCGGGTTCGCGCACCGGCAAGCCGTCGCGCCGAGGCATGACGGCAATGCCAGCATTGTGACCGGGGGACTCCATTGGGGGTCCCTTTTGTCTTTCTCGATGTCAGTATTCGGAAATCATTCATGTCCGACGCTCTTTTGCGCCTGTTGGTCCCCAGTGACCCCGACTACGTCGACCGCGTTCGCGCGATCGGTCGACGTCTGTCCGAGCTGCCCGAGGCGGTCGAGACCGCCGCGCGCGCAGTGGTACGCGACGTTCGAAGCCACGGCGACAAGGCGATCCGGGAGCTGACCTTCCGCTTCGAAAAGCGTGACCTGCCAACCCTCGAGCTTTCGCGCGCCGATTGGATAGCACAATCCTCCGGCGTCGCCGGCAACGTGCGTGCGGCGCTCGAGCGGGCCGCCGAACGCATCCGTCAATTCGCCGCGCGCGAGCTCGAGCACGCCATGCGCTCGTTCGAGCACAGCGAGGCGGGCGTGCGCCTGGCTTCCCGGGTCAGTCCTTTGGAGCGCGTCGGCCTTTATGTTCCCGGCGGAACCGCCCGCTACCCATCGACGGTATTGATGACCGCCATCCCTGCGCGCACCGCCGGGGTCAAAGAGATCATCATGACCACGCCGGGGCCTTCGCCCGAGACGCTGGCCGCTGCCATCATCGCCGGGGTCGATCGCGTGTTCGTGATTGGCGGCGCTCAGGCCGTCGCCGCGCTCGCCTACGGCACCGAATCGGTTCCGCGGGTCGACAAGATCGTGGGACCCGGCAACGCTTACGTGACCGCGGCCAAGCGCCTGGTCTATGGCGACGTGGGCATCGATTTTCTCGCCGGCCCGACTGAGGTCGCGATTGCCGCCGATGCCTCGGCCGATCCGGCCTGGGTTGCCGCCGATCTGTTGGCGCAGGCCGAACACGATCCCCTCTCGGTCCCGATCCTGGTGGCAGTCGGCCGGCCGGTTGCCGATGCCGTCATCGCTCAGCTGGCCCGTCAGCTGGAACGGCTCCCCCGCAAAGCGATCGCCGAGCGAGCCCTGCGCGATCAGGGACTCGCCATCGTCGTCGAGACCGCCGCGCAGGCCGTGGAGCTGCTCTCCCAGATTGCCCCCGAGCACGCCGGGGTGGCGCTCGACGGGGCGCCCACTCACGCCGACCGGGTGACCGCCGGCGCCGTTTTCGTTGGCCACCACGCCTCGGAATCGGTCGGCGACTACATGGCGGGCCCGAGTCACGTCCTGCCTACGGGAGGCAGCGCCCGGTTCTGCTCGCCGCTCGGGGTGGGAGACTTCCTCAAGCGCACGTCCATCATCGAATACGACCAAGCCGCCCTCTTCTCCCAGATCGACGACATCGTCGCCCTGGCCGAGGTAGAGGGGCTCTCCGGGCACGGACGCGCGGTTGCCGCCCGTCGGGAGCCGACGACGCGTTGATCTCAGCATGCGCGTAGGCGCGGAAAAGAGACGGCAGACCGTGAAAGTCGCGGGCTGCCACCGACAACCCTTGACAGACCGGGCTGCTTGACTAGATTACCCGGCTCGCTCGGAGCACCAGCATGTACGCCGTCATTCAGTCTGGGGGAAAACAGTACCGCGTGGCCGCAGGGGAGACCCTCCGCGTGGAGAAGCTTGCGTTGAACGCGGGCGACAAACTTGCCTTCGATTCGCTGTTGTTCGCGGACGACGCCGGAAAGGTGACGGTCGGAACGCCGCTCGTCAAAGGCGTGAAGGTCGAAGCCGAGGTGATCGAGCAAGGGCTCGGCGCCAAGATCGTCCTGTTCAAGTACAAGCGGCGCAAGTCGTACCGCCGGAAGAACGGGCATCGCCAGCCGTTCACCGCGCTCAAGATCACGGCGATCAACCCGGCTTAAAGCCCGGTCGACGTACGAAGGACTAGTCTCATGGCACATAAAAAAGGCGCAGGCAGCTCCCGCAACGGTCGTGACTCGAACGGCCAGCGACGAGGCGTCAAGCGTTTCGGCGGTCAGATCGTCCGCGCCGGCAACATCCTGGTTCGCCAGGTCGGCACGGTCTTCCATCCCGGTACGAACGTCGGCATCGGTCGCGACTTCACGCTCTATGCCCTCATCGACGGCACGGTGAAGTACGGCCAGCTGCGCGGTCGGGCCATCGTCAGCATCACGCCCGGCGCGGTCGCGTCGGCCTGATCGAACGAAGACCGCTAACCGGCTCCGGCGTTGTCCGCGCCGGGCGGCGGTCAGGCCATGACCGCCTTCATTGACGAAGCCCTGATCCGGGTCAAAGCCGGCGACGGGGGCAACGGCGCCGTCGCGTTTCGGCGCGAGAAGTTCGTGCCGCTGGGCGGCCCTTCCGGGGGCGACGGCGGTGACGGCGGCAGCATCGTGATCGAGGTCGACGAAGGCCTCGGCACCTTGCTCGATTTCCGCTATCGCACCGAATACAAGGCCAAGTCGGGCGAGAACGGCTCGAACAAGGACATGTACGGTCGCGGCGGCGACGATCTCGTTCTGCGGGTCCCGCCCGGGACGCAGGTCTTCGATGCTGGCTCGGGCGATCGGCTCGGGGACCTTCGCAACCACGGCGAACGCATGGTTGTTGCCCAAGGTGGTCGCGGCGGCCGGGGCAACATCCACTTCAAGACCTCCGTGGCGCAGGCCCCCCGCAAGGCGTATCCAGGCCGCCCCGGGGAAGAGCGCGAGATCCGCCTCGAGCTCAAGCTGCTAGCGGACGTGGGCCTGCTCGGCTTTCCCAACGTCGGCAAATCCTCTTTCATTGCCCGCGTCTCGGCGGCTCGCCCCAAGATCGCCGACTATCCGTTCACGACCCTGGCGCCCAACCTGGGTGTCGTCGGCATGTCGGGCGAGCGGTCGTTCGTGGTGGCCGACGTCCCTGGCCTCATCACGGGCGCCCACACGGGAGCCGGGCTCGGCCATCGCTTCTTGCGCCACCTCGAGCGGACGAGGGTGCTCGTTCATCTGATCGAGGTTTCCCCTGATCCGGATCGGTCTCCGCTCGACGACTACCAGGCGCTCCGCCGAGAGCTGTCGCTCTTCGACCCGGGCCTAGCCGAGCGCCCGGAGATCGTCGCCTTCAACAAGGTGGACCTTCCCGACACACGCAAGCGGATCACGCGTCTGGCGACTGCCTTCGCCCGGCGCAAGGTCCCCTTCTTCCCGATCAGCACGGTTACCGGCGACGGAGTCCCGGTCCTGCTCGAAGCGATCTGGAAGATGCTCAAGCGCGTTCGCTGACCTCCGGCGTTCGCGCCCCCGCTCCCGTCGCCCTGCCGGGGGCCCCGACAGAAATCGACGCTTGGACAAACGTCGATTCGCGAAGATCGCCAAAGCTGTTAAAATGCAGCGCGCTGGCGGCTCTGGAAGCTCGGGTACCGTCTTTGACGAGCTTCGAAGGCCGCTGGTATAGAGGGACACTGCCCCTCGAGTGAGCCGCCCGGCCGTCGCCGCACTACACGGAGAGACCAGAATGAGACTGCGTCCATCATCGGGAGTTTGGGGAGTCGCCGCCGCCGTTCTATTGAGCGGTTCCGTTCCGGCTTTCGCGCAGGCCCCCGCGGCCGGCGCGCCTGCAGGGCAGGCTCAGCCAGTGGCTGCGCCGCCGGCAGCAGCACCGGCCACGCCGTCCTCGGCTCCGCCGCAAGCATCTACACCGCAGGCTTCGACGCCGCAGTCTTCGGCTGCGCCGTCTTCGGCTGGGCCTACGGAAGCACCAGCGCCGGCAGCGCCTGCCGAGACACCACCTGCGGGGGTTCCGGGCGCAGCGTTGCCTCCGACGACCGCCACCGACCCGGGCGGCTACACGGTTCGACTACGGCACCTCGAGCGAAGCGTGAGCGAGCTCAAGGAGCAGGTTTTCCGCACCAAGGCGCGTTTGCAGCTGCTCAAGGAGACAGTGCTCGGCGGCGTGATCGGCGCCTCTCGCGCGGTCATTCGCCATCGCAACGAGATGGGCGCCACCTTCCGATTGGTGAAGGTCGTCTACGCACTCGATGGCGTGCAGATCTTCTCGAAGGCTGACGATTCGGGGCGGCTGTCCGAGATGAAGGAATTCGACGTGTACAACGGCGCCATCCAGCCCGGATCGCACACGCTCTCGGTTCACCTCATCTATCAAGGACACGGCTTCGGCGTGTTCAGCTACCTCAAGGGGTACAAGTTCAACGTCCGGTCGAGCACCAACTTCGTCGCCAATGAAGGTCGCGCCACCGCGGTCACCGTCGTCGGCTTCGAAAAGGGCGGCGCCTTGACCAACATGGACGACAAGCCTGCGCTCGACTTCCGGGTGACCACCGTGGCGGGCGAAAATGCGCCGGCCGCGGCGGCGCCCAAGTGAGGGCGAGTCAGTCGATCGAGAGCGTTGCTGCTGGGATCGTAACCGCGGCCGCAAGGCCGTACGGGGTTGCATGGGATCAATCGGAGCGAGGCGCGCCAACGCGCGAGGGGTGAGCATGTCAGGACTAAAGACGCTCGGCACTGCGTCTCGGGCTGCCCTTGCCGGGGCCGCCGCAGGCTCCATGGCGATCACGATGATGTGGGCGGCGGGCCCGGCGCGCGCCGATCGGGTCACCGATGCGCACCGGCAGCTCGGAGAGATCGAACAGCGGGTCGGCGCGCTCTCGGCCGACTTCCGCGAATCGTACGCCCCCGACCCCAACGCGGCCGACCGCCGCGTGGTCGAGGCGGAGAAGCTCTTCGCGCTCCGCAACTACAGCGCGGCGGCCACGCTCTGTCTCGACGTCATCGAAAAATACCCGCAGAGCCGCGCCTACGAAGACGCCCTTGTCCTGCTGGGAGAATCGCTCTTCAAGGATGGCGACTTGCTCTCGGCGCGTCGCTACTTCGAACAGGCGACCACCAAGAACACGGGTTCGCGCCGCGAGCAGGTGGCTCTGCAGCGGCTGGTGGAGATCGCTCTGCGCTCGGGGGACTTCAGCAACGTCGAAGGTCAACTGGCGCGCTTGGCGCAGATCCCAGCGGCGCAGCTCGAGCCCTCGGTGCCCTATGTCCGGGGCAAGTACATGTTCTTCCGCAACCGCCTCGACGAGGCGCAAGCGGCCTTCGAATCGATCCCGCCGGCGCAGCCGTACCATCTGCAGTCGCGCTATTTTCTCGCCACCATCCAGGTGAAGCGGGGCGATTTCGCCACCGCCGCCCGTGGCTTCGACGAAGTGCTGAAGCTGCAGCCGCAAGACTCCAACGAAAAAGAGATTCAGGACCTCGCCCGGCTGGCGATCGGTCGTCTGCTCTACGATCGCGGACAGTTCGATCGCGCCAAGGAGTGGTACGCGTCGGTGCCGCGGCAGTCGAAGTTCTTCGGCGACGCCATGTACGAGTCGGCCTGGAACTCGATCAAGTCGGGTGACTTCAAATCGGCTTCGCGCGCGCTCGACCTGATGCTGCTGCAGAGCCCATCGTCGAGCCAGGCGCCAGAGTTGCGCTTGCTGGTGGGCAACCTGCACCTGCGCATGAGCAACTTCTTCCTGGCATCCAACCAGTTCTCGCAGACGCTCGACGAATACGAGCCGATCTACCGCGACCTTTACGCACGCCTTTCGCAGGCCAAGGGCGATCCCAAGTACTTCGATCAGCTGGTCAACAAGGGGCTCGACAAGTTCGAGATCACCGCCGTCGTCCCGCAGTCTGCCGCCAAGCTCATCGCCAACGAGCCTGACGTGGCCAAGCTGCTCGCGCTCGCCGACGAGCTCAGCACGCTCCAGCGCAGCTTGAAAGAGTCCGAGGAGCTGGTGGATCGGCTCGACCGGACGGTCGTCAGCGGTGGTCGCAGGGGCATCTTCAAGGACCTCGCCTCGGCCCACACCAACTCGACCAGCATCCTCAACCAGACCATCGACATGCGGCGCCGATTTCAGGCCGACGCGCGCAACGTGGCCATGGCGTTCCTCGCCCCCGCCGATCGCAGCGTGCTCGATCAGATCGCGGCCGAGCGTGGCCTGCTCGATCAGGAGTTGAAGACCCTGCCGACGACCCGCGAGGCGGTCCGCGCCCGGGCCGATTCCGTGGTGGGCGAGTTCGCCGCGCTCGACAGCCGGGCGTCCGAGATCAACGTCCTCTTGCAGTCGCTCGAAGCGCAGCTGGTCGCCATCGAGCAGTACTTCGTGCATTCCAAGGGCGACCAGAAGATCCGCCCCGAGGATCTCGTGCAGCCCGTGGCCGACCTCAAGCAGGAGATCGCCACCTCGCGCGAGGCACTCGAGCAGATCCGCGGCCAGATCAGTGAGACCGGGCAGGAAGCCTCCATGGCGGGACAGGCTGGTGTTGCCGAGAACGCCGCCGCCAACCGGCTGGCCGATCTTCTGCGGCGCGAGCAGGAAGTCCTCATGCGCGCGCGCTCGAGCATGCCGCCCGAAAATGGCGTTCAGTTCGACGGGATGGCCAGTGTTCTGCAACGCGCCGACGCGATTCAGTCACGCCTGCTGGAATTCGACCGTCGGCTCGAAGGCATCGCCGACAAGCGCCTTACCACGGTGAAAGAGCAACTGGTGGCGGAGCGGACCAACCTTGCGGCGGTCAGCGGAAAGTTCGGATCCGTGATGTCGGAAGGCAAGAACGTCGGCGGCGGTCTCGCCGAGGCGATGATGACCAAGGCGACCGAACGGTTCTACGATCTCACCGTGCAGTCCGACGTTGGCCTCATCGACGTCTCGTGGGGCATCAAGGATTCCAAGACGCAGGCGGCCTCGAAGTTGATCAATCAACAGAAGTCGGAGCTGCAGGCCATCGAAGACGACTTCGGACCGCTTTTGAAGGAGGACGATAAGTGAGGCGGGCCGATTCCAAGAGACTCCCCGCCGTGAACGTCGGCCGACTCCGCATGCGGAGCTGTGCCATGCGTCTTGGCTCGATCATCGGCGCCGCCCTGTTGACCGCGCTGCTGGTAGCTGGCTTTGCCGGCACCGCTGCCGCGCAGCCGCCGGGTGCACCAGATCCGCGATTGCTCGACGAGCTCGCTCAGGATCTCGTCCGCTATCAGGAGGCCGTGCGTGGGTACCGGCAGGCGACCAACGTCGTCATCCGCCGCGCGTACTACGACAAGATTCGCGACATCAAGGGCAAGTACGAGCCCCTCATCACGCAGAACGAGAAAGAAGAACGTGAGCGGCGCCTCGACGCCATCGCCATGTTCGAAGCGTTCTTGCGCAAGTACCCGACCGACAAGCGCTGGACGCCGGACGCGATGTTCCGCTTGGCCGAGCTCTACTACGAAAAGTCGCAGGACGAATTTCTCGTCGCGCAGGAGGCTTTTCAAAAGGCGCTCGATTCGCCCACGCCGCCCACCGGCGAGGCGCCCAAGCCGGAATTCAACGCGACGGTCGATCTCTATCGCCGTCTGCTCACCGAGTTCCCGAACTACCGGCTGGCCGACGCCGCCTACTACTTGCTCGGCTTTTGCCTCAGTGAAATGGGCAAGGAGGCCGAAGGGCGGCAGGCGCTGCTCGCGCTCACCTGCGCCAACCAATACCGCGCCTTCGATCCGCCCAAGGAGCCGACGGCCGACAAGCCGGGGCAATCCGCCAACGTCGACCCCTACAAGGGCTGCCAGCCGATCCGCAAGGACTCGAAGTTCTTGCCGGAGGCCTGGACGCGCATCGGTGAAGTGCACTTCGACAACGCCGAGTTGCCGCCGGCCATCTCGGCCTACCGGCGTGTGCTCGAGTTCCGCGAGTCGTCTTACTTCGACAAGGCGCTCTACAAGCTCGCCTGGGCGTATTACCGCGACAACCGCTTCGTCGAGGCGATCCGCGAGTTCGACAACCTGGTGAAGTGGGCCGACGAACGCAAAGCCTCGGGCGACAAGTTCGGCTCGGACCTGCGTCCCGAAGCGATCCAGTACCTCGGCGTCAGCTTCTCCGAGTCCGACTGGAACGGGGACTCGCTGCCGGACCCCGAGACGGGCCTGCAGCGTGCAGAGGCCTTTTATCGCGGCCGTGAGAACGAGCCACACGTCAAAGAGGTCTATCAGCGCCTCGGCGAGATCTATTTCGACGCCACCAAATACCCCGAGGCAGTCGCAGTCTTCAAAGCGCTGCTGACCAAGTGGCCCAATTTCGCCGATGCGCCCAAGATCCAGGACCGCATCGTCCAGGCCTACGAACGCGATCGCAACCTGGTGGCGGCGGCACGCGAGCGCGAGCTGCTGGGCAAGCTCTACGCCAAGGGCACCGAGTGGTACCAGCAGAACCAGAACAACCCCGACGCCCTGGCAGCCGCGCAGCAGCTGGCCGAGGACGCTTTGCTGACCGCCGCGACCAACGTTCACTCGGGCGCCCAGGCCTGCCGGACCGAAGCCTTGCAGGCCAACAACCCGGCCAAGCTGGAAGAGTGCAAGACCCTCTACCGAACGTCGGCCGACCTTTACGAGAAGTACCTCACGGCCTATCCCAACGCGAAACGGGCCTACGAATACAGCGTCTACTTCGCCGACGCGCTCTACTACTCGGACCAGTTCGATCGAGCGGTGGGCGCTTACACGACGGTGAGGGACTCGGTCCTCGACAACCGCTTCCAGCGCGACGCTGCCTTCATGGTCGTCAAGTCCTACGAGGACATCATCGATCGCATGAAGGCCGCGCAGCAGCTCGAGGATCCCCCGATCCCGAGCGAGGCCAACACCGTCCCACCGGTCACGCCGATCGCCAAGCCTGACGTCGCTCAGAAGTGGCAAGCCGCTCTGGACTGGTACGCCAACAACATTCGTGACGAACGCGTGCCGGAGTTCCGTTATGCGGCGGCCGTAATCGACCTGCGCTTTAAACACTGGCCACAGGCCCGCGCGCGCCTCGATCAGATCGCCGACACCTATTGCTCCACCCAACCCGAGGTCGGGTACAAGGCGTACGGCGCGCTTATCGACACCTACTTCATCGACGCCAAGGTCCAGGACGAGGAGCAGTACGACTGCGCGCTTGGCCGCCTGCTCACCCTGGCTGACAAGTTCTCGGGGTCGGCTTGCAGCAAGAATCCCGCGGCGGGGCCTTTCCTGGCGCGGGTCCAGTCACTGCGGACATCGGTTCGGTCGACCATCATCTCGAAGCGGCTCGCTCTGGCCATCGAGAACGAAGAGAAGGGCACCGATCGCCAGCTGACCGTCTGCCGCGACGGCAACGGCGCCATCGCGATGGTGACCGGCATCGGCGCGCGACCGCAGACTCCCGGCGGAGCACCCGATGCCGCGGCTCCGGGAAGCCCCACGTCCGCCACGGCAGGACCCGGCCGGGTCTCGACCGAGATGGACGTCGGCCTCGCGCTCGACCTCATCGATCTCGTCAATCAAAACCCCAAGGATCCGGACGCGGCCAAGAACCTCAACAACGCCTGCCTGATTCACGAAAAGCTGTTCCAGTACGGCGAGGCGACCCGCTGCTACGAGAGGCTTTCGACCGAGTATCCCGAGTCGAACGAGGGCAAGGACGCGGTCTGGAACGCGGCCAAGTCGAACGAACGGTTCTTCAACTTCGACGCCGCCGTGGCGGGCTACCTCAAGATCGCCGACGAGCCCCGATTCGCTACCCACGAGCATCGCAAAGACGCGCTCGGCGGCGCGGCGACGTTGCTCGACAACGATCAGCAGTATCCGCGCGCGGCAGGTCTTTACCGCCGTTATGCCGATGCGACGGTGGACAAGCCACGCGACTCGGCCGAGGCGTTCTTCTTCTCGTGCCGCGCGCATGAAAAGGCGGGCGACCAGGCCCGCCACCGGACCTGCCTCAACGAGCTCACCAAGCGTTACGCCAATCAGCCCGAAGCCGGTGAGTTCGTCGTCGAGTCCTACCTCAAGCTCGCGGCGATTGCGGATCAGGGGCGGGACCGCGGCGCTTCGGCCCGGGCCTATCAGAAGGTCCGTGACGAGTTCATCGCGCGCCGTCTGCCCTCGCCGTCACCAGCGGCCGCGGCAGCCGCCAAGGCGGAGTTCCTGCTGGCCGAGGAGAAGCTCAACAGCTTCCGCGCGCGCCCCTTCAAGCTCACGGATTCAAAACGTGCGGCGGCCGTGCTGCAGGCGAGCATGACCGAGGCGAAGGCGCTTCAGGGCGAATACCAGAAGGTCTGGGACTACAAAGACGCGACCT
>JANNNO010000445.1:0-23161 GCA_031398585.1 Myxococcales bacterium
GGACACAGCCGCGGATGCGGTCCCGGGGTCCGATCAAGGCGGACCCGAACCGATGCCCTCCGCCCTCGGACCCGCGGGCTTCCGCTGTCCAGCCGGTCCCTTCGGCGCGCCCTTGCCCGCCAACCCCACCGCGCGGGTGATCCGCGGTGGCTTCACCCTGGCCGAAGGACCCGTCTGGATCGCCGGCAAGAAGGCCCTTCTCTTCTCCGACTTCCCTCTCAACGGCACGGGCTCGCCCGGCCGCATCCGGATGTACACACCCGCCGACGGCGCCTTTTCCGTCTGGAAAGAACCGGTCGACACCAACGGCCTCGCGCTCGATCACATGGGCGCCCTCGTCGCGGCCTCGCAGGACCGACAGGGGCTCACCCGCTTCAATCTCGAGACGGGGGTCCGCACGAACATCGAGGCAGCCCAGCGCTACATGGGCACCCCCTTCAACTCGCCCAACGACGTCGTCGTCCGCTCTGACGGCAACATCTACTTCACCGATCCCAGCTACCAGCGCGGCAGTCGCCCAGGGCAGGCTGCGCAGGCGTACTACCGCCTCTCTCCGTCGGGCGAGCTGTCGCGCATCGGAACCGGCAACAGCCCGAACGGCATCGTTCTTTCGCCCGACGGAACGATCCTATACGTCGCCGACACGTCGTCCATTCGCAAACATACCCTCGACGCCGCCGGGGCCGTGGTCGGCCAGGCGCAATCGTTCGCCGCCCAGGGCAGCGACGGTATGGGCATGGACTGCGCCGGGAACCTCTATTCCACCAGCGGTGGCCGCGTAAACGTCCGCTCGCCCTCGGGCCAGAGCCTGGGTTCCATCGGCGGCATCCAGGGCAGCTTCATCACCAACGTGGCCTTCGGCGGCGACGACAACAAACGCCTCTATGTCACGAGCAACACGACCCTGCACGAGATCCAGCTCGCTGTCCCCGGCTTCCCCAATTGACCGCCAACGAGCGGACGAGCGCGCATAGGGCTCCTGACCTGCGGCTTGGAAGTCAGAACGCGCTGATGCGCACCGCCGCGGGGCTGACATCCACCATGACCTCCTCGCGTTGTCACCTGAGGGCAACAAGCTCTATGTCTCGCACTTCGACGACGGGGTCACCGCCTTCGACATCAGCCAGCCCACGCCGTCGCCCGCGGCAGGCGGGTTCGTCGTCCCGGGCGGCACCAACGGCACCGGGGCGCGCGTTGGGTTCGCGCGCCTCGGATCAGCCTACTGGCAGAACGGCTTCCAGGAAGTGGTCGAAAAGTGGTGCTGGCCTTCGCGGGTGACGAAACAATGTTCACCCAGCACCGGCGGCGCCATGAGGGCACCGTCATTTCCGGTCTGCACCGGTCGCGTCTCCAGCGATCCGTTCACGGAATAGAGGATCCCGTCGCGTACCAGCAAGATGTCGTTTCCCGACGGGGTCAAAGACGTCACGCCTGTCACCGGCGGACCGCCTGGATGGATCACTTTCCGAACTTCGCCCCCGCCTGACCAACACCACACGCTGGAATCCACCTGGCCAAGCGCGCAGCAGCGGCCGCCGCTGGCATTCGGATGGATCGAACATGCGACGGCCTTCGCGGCCTCCGGGCTTGCGATCTTTCCCACGAAACCGCCCCAGCACGACACACTTCCGTCGGAGCCCAAAGCACAGGCTGATTGGTCCCCCAGCGATACATTGGACGCTTGGGTCACCGGCGCGCCTCCAGGAGCCGTGAGAACCTGCTGCGCGACGTTCGAATTGGTCGTGACGCCGGGACCAAGCAGGCCCACGCTCGCTGCCCCCCAGCACCAAACGCCCCCGTCCTCGCGTACGGCGCAAACCGTGTTCGCGGATCGGCTGGCAGACACCTTGCGAACGTTCAGCAGTGGCGTCTGATTGGCGCCGATGACCTGGCGGGGCGTGGCGCTCTTGGCGTCCGCGATCCCAGCGCCCAGCTGTCCAAAGGTGTTGTCACCCCAGCACCAAACCGAGCCGTCCTTGAGCACCACGCAGCCGGTCCCCCCAATCAAAGGATCCCGCTCGCTGCCGGTCATGTCCTGCGCATCGACGGCTTTGAACGGTTGGCCGTCTGCGCCCTTGAGGATGTTGTTTCCCTTCCAGACGACCAGACCGTCGTTGCGCAAGACGTAGCCACCTCCGCACGTGTTGACGCACGAACAATGCGGGTTCGCCTGGCTGCACTGAAGCTGTTGGCCACAGGTTGCTCCGCCACAACAAGGTGTGCCGGGGACGCCGCAAGAACACTTTCCCTCGTGGCAACCCAACCCGGAGCCGCATACCTCCTCTGCACAACACACTTCACCAGCTGCGCCGCACCGGGTGGCGCCGCGGTCAGGCGGCGACACCGGCCCGCAATAGAGCGAAAGGTCGTTGCTGGGCAATCGTCGATAGATCTTGCCCGCCTTGGTGATCACACACTGCTCACCGAGGAGCAGCGGATCGGTCAGCGGTGCGGCGCCGTCCATTGCAACCAACAGAGGCGCCGCTGGGTTTTGCAGCTGAACCATCGTCTTGTCGCTCCGCAGGCCCAGCACGTGGAAGAGACCGCGGCTGAGACCCACGACATCGACGAGGGGAACTCCGTCCGCCAGGGCCATTTGCCGGGCGTCCTTGAACGAGGCCCCCCAACACCACATACGACCACCGGGGGCTCCGATCGCGCAGCAGCCCTCTGCGCTGCAAACCACCTGGTTTACCTTTTCCAGAAACGGAACCTCGACGGGCACGCCGCCCGACGACAATCCCCAGCAGACGGGAGCGCCGGCCGCGTTGATGGCACAAGCTCCAAACTGAGCGCCGGAGATGTCGGTGATTCCTGACAGCGGTGGCCCCCCCGGCGCGGTGAGAACCTGAACGGCGATGGGCGCATGGCCCAGCGGGCCCAAGCCGCCGGAACCCCAACACCACACGTTGCCCGTCTCGACAATTGCGCAAAAGGTGTGTCCAGAATGGTCGGCGGAAACGCGCCGCACGTTTGTGAGAGGGGTCAGCGCGCTGGTGAGTACCTGACGAGGATCGGGGGCCGCTGGCTGGGCGAGACCAGCGCCGATTGCACCAAAGAGGTTGCTTCCCCAGCACCAGACCGTGCCGTCTTGTCTCACCACGCAGGCATTACCGGTGAGGGTCCCACTCGGGTCCGATCCCGCCGCGAGATCGCGGCCGCCCTCGGCCAAGAAGGGCTGGCCATCTATCGTCGTGAGCACACTGTTCGCCCCCGCGACCAGCAGGCCATCGGAGCGGAGGACCACTCCCTCGGCACACTTCACGGCACAGCCGGCGCGGCCGGCATCGGGCGCCGGTCCTGTCGGCAGCCCTCCGACCTCCGCACCCGGCACCGCTGGCACGTCGCCGGCGCCGTCCGGTTGACCGGTCGCGTTCGGGACGTCAGCTTGCGCTCCTGCATCGGTGCCGGCGTCGCTCGGCGAAGGTGCGCTGTCCTCGCCGCACGCAGCCAGCAGCATCGCAAACAGTAGAACCGATGATGGGAGCATGCGTTTCATCACGAAGCCTTCTCCTGGTTTGTCCTTCCGAAACCCACGACGCCGGCACAATAGAAGTACCTGGAAGCGCACGCGCCCGCAGGTTTTCTTCGCTTGAAGCCTGGCGCTGCGCTGGTGGGTGCTCTTGACCGTTGAGTGGACGTCCAATCAACTGGGTGAGCCAGCTACAACCCGATCGCTGGATGTCCAGATCGAACACCCGTTGTCCCGACAACGCGAAAGCGGCGCCATCTTCGACCAGGACCAGCTCGGTCCCGTTGAACGCCACCCGCAAATGTTCGAGCGGGCGATCGATCCCGGGCAAGGTCGCCCGAACCCGATCCAGGGGGAGGCGAATCTCAGCGGTGGGAGCCAACATGCAAGAGCTGTCGGGCACGTTCCTCACGCGCGTGTTCGAAGGCCCGTTCCGGAACGCCGGCCGATGGGCCAAGGACATGGAGGCGTTCGTGCTGGAGAAGGGGCGCAAGCTCAAGAAGCTCTATTTCGGCTACACGACCTGCCCCAAGTGCTCGGAGGCGTACGGCAAGAACTACGTCGTGTTGTTCGCGAAGGTGGCAGAGACGACGGAGAGCCACGCAGTGCGAATGAGCTGAGAGCCCCCCAACCGACCGCGAGCTGGCTCTCGCGTCGGCGCTGGCGACCCGTTCCCGACGACATCGCCAGAGCGCCAAGGCGTTGCGTGACGCTGGTGTTACCAGCGAAAGTTTCGCTTTCGCTAGCAGCCGCGACTCGCGGCATTCGTCGCCGACCGAGGCGCCAAGGGCAACGGGTAAGTTTTGCGCCGTCGGCCCCCGGGCGCGCGGGAATTGCGCGGCTCAGCCGCCGATTGCGGCAAGCCAGCCGGGGTGGCTGACGGCGAGCTTCTTGCTGTGAAGGAAACCATGCTGAAAATCCTCGTCCTTGCCGTCTGCCTGGCCGGCGCCTGCGCCACTGCGGCCAGGTCCGAGCGTCAACCTACCCGGGCGCGCATCGCCGACTCGGGATCCGAGCGAGTCGCGGCCACCCGCGCCTCCGACCCGAAAATCGATCGCGAGACCGAGGAGCGCCGCTGGGGCCTCGAGCAAGCCAAGGAACGACGGCTGCAAGAGCAGGCCAAACGCGAGGCCGCCCAGCGGGCCCCCGAAGGGGCCGACCACGTCAGGAAGAGCCAGAAGCAGCCCCAGAAGTAGATCGGCAGCGATCGTGGAGCCAGGAGGAAAGATCATGAAAGCGCAACCTCGCATCGAATATCGCGGCTTTGGATTTGGACAGGTCCTGCTGGCGGCGATGGCTGGTGCTGCAGCCGGGGCTGCCTTCGCCTATCTCACCGCACCAGCCGCCGGACAGGAGAGTCGTCGCCGCATGCGCGACGCCGTGGCGGGGACCAGACGTGAGGTTGAGCGGGTCCCGTTGGCGCTTGCCCGCGCGACCGAGGCTGCGCGAGAGGCCTTCATCGAGACGCTCGATCAAGCCGCTGCGCAACCCATGGCATCGACCAGGCGTTGACCATGCCTGACCCTGTAGACTTCGTGAGAACCGCCGTTTTGACGCTGTTGGTGGGCGTAGCGATCCCAGTGTTGGTGCAGGCGTTCCTCACGCTGCGGGCGTTTCAGCGGAGCTTGCGGTCGATCGAGGCGAAGCTCGACGACGCCGTGGCTCTGATGGCCGGGCCGGGGCGCTCATCGGGTAGCGACTCGCTCGCGCTGGTGGCGTCGGCGATGGCGCCCGCGATCATCGCGGGCGTCCGAGCCTACCGCGCTACCAAGGCGCCCGCGACGGGCAACGGCATGCACGCGACCAGCCGGAACGGGCAGGACGATCTGTCGGACGGATAGTCGGCGGCGGCGTTTCTTTCAGAGGAGAGTTCATGTCCCCATCTCACGCCGAGACCCTCGATCCGCCCGCCTCTTCGGGCGCGCTCGTCCGTCCCTCGAACGGGCCCGCCTTCGTCAGCTCGGGACACTTGCCCCGTTGGGGGCTGGCCGTCTTGCTCGTGCTTCTGATCGGCGCGTTGGGCGAGCTGGGGCGACTGCAGCCCGGACAGGCTGTGCGCTTTCGGTACCGGCGTTCAAAGGGCGAACCTTTCGCGGCGAGCTCGAGCGATTGGGCGCGATTCAGATCGAGGCCGACGGCGTGCGACGGGGCGCCGTCGAGATCGCGGTTCTGAACCAGGCGCGCGAGCTGCGGCCCGGGATGAGCGCATCCGTGCAGATTGAAATGCGAGGCGAGCCGCACGGCTTACGAGTGCCGGTGGCAGCGCTCGACTTTTCGCCGAACCGCGTGCCCGCTGACGGGACAGGACTCGGCGTCTGGTTGACGGTGAGCGGAAACCTCAAGCGCGTTCCCGTCGAGGTGCGTGGCAGCGACGGCACCTTCGCCGAGGTCTTTGCGCCCGAGCTGCGTGAGGGCGTCGGTGTGGCCGTGGGATACGCGTTGACCCGCGACGCGCGCTGAGAGCCCGGACGCCCGGGCTCCCCGAACAAACTTGCCGCTCGCGGCTCAGCGATTCGCGTCGGGCCCCCAAAGAGGGCTCTCGCGACGGCGCGCGAGGAAGGACTCGAGCTGGCGACGAGCGGCGCGAAAGGCGTCACGTACGGCGATGTAGGGATCGTCGTGGTGCGCACGGTGGCCACCGCCTGCGTGATCGGTGTGAAGCTCTGCCCCGGGCAGTCGCAAGTCGACGTGCACGCTGAAAAGGTGTCCGTGGGACTTGTGGCGGTGGGGGGCGCCGATGACGACGCGACAACTGGTGATGCGATCGTGAAGCGCGTCGAGCTCGGCGATGTGGCGGTGGACTTCAGCCTCCAAAGCGGGACTTGCGGGCATCTGGTGGAAAAGGATCTGCGCGGGTGTCTCCATGGGAATTGGCCAAGCGACACCCGTGCCAAACCGCTCTGGTCGACGAACCTCGAGGATGCGGGCGCGCCGGTCCTCTGCGAACGCCAGGAGCGGCAAGACCTGCGCGGCATTCGCGGCGTCGTCGCAAGTCTTGCGCGTGCTGCCTCCGGCGGGCGGCGTTTCATGCGGCCGCGCCGGGGGCTGCGCGCATCAACCGATCGGATGACCCGTTCAAGTACCCGAAGGCAGGGACGAGCATCGCCCCCAGATCGCGATGACCCCGCCAACTCGATCCGCGAGCGCGGTCAGCCCGCTTGCCAGCCTGCCGCTACGACATCGTGTCGTCGGGGTGGTGTTTGACCGCCACGGCCGTGCCGAGGGGCTGGTGAATGTCGCTGAGAAGCCCCTTGAACCAGGGCTGTTCGGCGTCGAAGGGTTTGCCGCCTTTGATGCGCGGAAACTCGATCGCGCGCAAACGGCCGCCGCGCTCTTCGTCGTGACCGATGACCCCGGGCTCGCCGCGCAGGCCGCACTCGACCGCGTGGTCGACCATGCTTTGAATCAGCCGCTGATCTTGCGCGTTGGCCGCGGCCGAGCGGGCGAAGTAGCCCGACTTTTGCACCAAGGTTTTCTCGGCGCCCAGCTGCTTGGCGAATTGCTTCGAGAACCACTGCCCGACGTTGACCGCGTCCAACTTGTAGTGGCCGAAGGCATCGGTCGGGATGTGTTCACCGCGCGACTCCATCTCGCGCACGATCTGGTTCACACAGGCGCCTTCGGACACGAAGATGTTCACGCAGTCCTGCTCGTCCATCACGCGGCGCAACCGCAAGGCTTCGCGCTCGAGGTCGACCGACATCTCGGGCACATAGACCGCGTCGATGTCTTTGTGGTGCGGGGCCAGATTGAAGCCGGGCAAGAAATCCGGATGCATCAGGCGCTGGCGGTAGTGCTTGGCGGTGTAGGCGGTCAACCAGCCGCAGTTGCGCCCCATCACTTCGTGCACGATCAACATCCGCGGGTTGGCCGACTGTTCGTTGACGATGTTCTCGAAGTAGATCGCCCCCTGTTCCGCCGCGGTCCACGCGCCGAGTGACTGGCGAATCGGGTAGACGTCGTTGTCGATGGTCTTCGGCAACCCGACCACCGTCAGATCGTAGCCCCCCCGTTTGAGGTAGGCCGCGAGGTCAGCGGCGGTCGTGTTGGTGTCGTCTCCACCCACCGTGTGCAAAATGGTGATGCGATCGCGGGTTAGCTGCTCGGCCGCCACCGCCAATGGATCTTGGCCCTCGCGCACCAGCCCCCGCTTGGCACAATCCTTCGCGTTGGTCAGCTTCACGCGGCTGTTGCCGATGGGGCTACCTCCGTGTTTGTGCAGCACCGCCGCGCGTGCCCGCACGTCGGGCGTGACCGCCACGCTGTGGCCTAGCAGCAGGCCTTTGTAACCGCCGAGGTAACCAATCAGCTCCACCTCGGGCGCCAGCTCCGTGTAGCGCTCAATCAGCCCGCCAACCGCTGACGAAAGGCAGGGCGCGAGGCCTCCGGCAGTGAGAATCGCGACTTTATGCTGCTTACTGGGGTTCACGCTTGGCTCCTGGTTCGGGCGCACTTGCGGGCGCGCCGCCAGAGGCTTACCGAATGCCGCGGCCGCTGTCACCTGGGGTCGCTGCGATCCTGCTCGGTTTCCAATCTCCCCTCGCAAGGGCGGCGATTCTACCTCCGGTTTCGGTCAAACCCAGTGCCGGTTGGCGCTGGCGCGGGGGGGCGCGGGATGCTCGCAGGGTCCCGAACAAACGCGTTGGGGAGGGCGAGCTTTGCTCGACCGAGCCTGTCGCGGGGGGGCGCGGGACCCTCTCAGGGTCCCGAACTAAACATTAAACAGGAAGTGCATGACGTCGCCGTCTTGGACTTCGTAGGTCTTGCCTTCGATGCGGAGTTTGCCGGCGCCTTTGAGGGCGGCTTCGTTGCCGAACTGTTCGAGGTCGGGGAGGGAGTAGACCTGGGCGCGGATGAAGCCCTTTTCGAAGTCGGTGTGGATGACGCCAGCGGCTTCGGGGGCAAGCGCCCCTTTGCGGATGGTCCAGGCGCGGACCTCTTTTTCGCCGGCGGTGAAGTACGACTGCAGGCCGAGCAGGCGATAACACTCACGCGCGAGGCTGTTCAGCGCGGGCTCCTTGAGCCCGTACGCCGACAGCAGCTCGCCGCGTTCGGCGCCGGCAACCTCGGCCAGCTCGGCTTCGATCTTGCCGCACAGGATGACCACGCCGGCGCCTTCGCGCAGGGCGCGCGCCTTCACCAGATCCGAGAAGGGATTTCCGTTCGGCAGATCGTTCTCGCCGACGTTGCAGCAGTAGAGGACCGGCTTTGCCGTCAGCAGGCCCCACTTGCCGATCTCGATGCGATCGGCGTCGGTGCCTGGCATCGTGCGGGCGGCCTTGCCGGTGCCGAGGTGAGCGAGCAGCCGTTCGGCCAGCGCGGCTTCGGCCTTGGCCTCGGCGTTGCCTGACTTGGCGGCGCCGCCAGCGCGCTTGGCTCGCTTCTCGGCGGTCTCGACGTCGGAGAGCACGAGCTCGAGCTCGATGATGTCGATGTCGCGCATCGGATCGACCGACCCCGAGACGTGCACCACGTTGGGATCGTCGAAGCAGCGGACCATCATCAAAATGGCGCTGGTCTCGCGGATGTTGGCCAGGAACTTGTTGCCAAGCCCTTCACCCTTGGACGCGCCCGCGACTAGACCCGCGATGTCGACGATCTCGACGATGGCCGGGATCACCTTCTGCGTCTTGATGTACTTCTGGATCGTGTCGAGTCGCTCGTCGGGCACGGGCACGATGCCGACGTTGGGATCGATCGTGCAGAAGGGGTAGTTCGCCGCTTCGGCCTTGCCCGAGGTGAGGGCGTTGAAAACGGTGCTCTTACCAACGTTGGGGAGCCCGACGATGCCGACCGAAAGTGCCATGGGTGGCACGGCTTATCGCGCTTAGCGCTCGTCGGCAAGCGCCGCGCGCTGGGCCCATCCTTCGACCCTTCGTGTCGCAACGGGTCGCGCTCGAATCAGACGGGCGGGACCGCAGGATCCGGCGCTGGCGGGGACGACGAGGCGGGGCGTAGCCGCATGAATCGCGCCGCCAGCCAGGCACCGGCCGCCACGCCCAACAGGCTTGCCACCAGGTCCTCGATGGAGAAGGTCCGCGCCGGGAAGAGCGCCTGGGTCAACTCCTCGATCACGACCAGCACGCCGACAACCGCGCTTCCCATCGGCCAGCCCCGCCACCGCCAGCGCCGGCAGGCCACGTCGGCGAGGAACGCCCACAACCCCATCGACAGGAAGTGCGCGACCTTGTCGCCGAGGGGGACGTCATAGATGAGGTCTTTGACCAGATCGGGCATCTCGCCCCGGTCGGCCACGATCACGACGCCGAGGAAAAACAGCGCGAACGCGATCAGGCTGACAGCCGCCCAGCGACGCGACGGCTCGGGTGGTGGCGAGGGGATCGGAATCGGCGCGTGTGGATCGCTTGGCGCGTGTGGATTGCCTGGCGAGTGCGGAACGACGGGAGGCACGGGCTGTGGGGCCAAGCCCCCAGTCTAGTGGGTCCGCAGCACCGTGCGAAATCCGATGTGCGGCTCCCGCAGCGCTCGGCCTGCGCGTGACGGCCGAAGGCGCTGAGGCGTATGCAGGGCCCTCGCCTGGTCCGCCGAGCGCGCCCGCGCTTACGTCGGGGCGAAGGTCACGGCGTAGACGTAGCCCGCTTCGAGCGCCGCGCGATCGGAGGCCGGCGCTCCCTCGGCCTGCATGAGCGCGCGCATTCGATCGAGCTCGGCCCCGCAGGCCGCCAGGACTTCGTCGCGTGCGGCGGCGCGACCCTCGACGAACCAGAGGACGTCTTCGGGATCGCCCATGCGGAAGAGGGTTCCGCCGCGTTCGTCGGCAATGATCTCGTGACTGCGCGTGGTCCAGACCGCGGTGGCACCCGGGTTGTGCGGCATGGCGATTCCCGGTGTATGGGTGGCAAGGCTGTGTCCCTCGGGCAGCCCTGCGCCCCGGCGTTTCATGCTCGGCCGAACCAGGAAGGGACACGCGCACGCGGCGTAACAGGCGCAGTCCTTGTGGGCGGGTGGTTCGGGCGCCATGCGATTGAAAAGGCCGAGAGGCCCGATGGCGAAGCTGCCCCATCGCCCCAGCGGTGAGCCGCAGATGAAGCAGCGACCGAACGCGATCGCTTCGTCGACCTTACCGCGCGCGACGATGCGAAAATCGGGGACCCCGTCGATCACCGCCACGAACCAGGGCACCGGGCGCCCATGACGATCCCGTGGGAGCCGGGCGATACGCGGAGGATGGGGTGGAGGAACGGCGGGACCGGCGAATATCGAAGGAGGCGGCATCGAAGGAGGCGGCATGTCGACTGCGAGTGGCAGTTGGGTAGCCGGCTACGCTCGATGGTACACCAGCGCTTGGTGACGGCGGAGGTTGTGCGCGGGCCGGATCGGACCCAGGTTGCCGTGTGTCGAATCGGATCGAAGACTACGCTCTCATTGGTGATTGCGAGACCGCCGCGCTGATCTCGCGCGACGGTTCGCTCGATTGGATGTGCGTGCCCCGATTCGATTCGGGCGCCTGCTTCGCGGCTCTGTTGGGCACCGCAAAAAATGGCCGCTGGCGCATAGGACCGGTCGGCGAAGGGCACCAGAGCCGCCGTGCCTATCGCGACGAGACTCTGGTGCTCGAGACCGAGCACGAGACCCCCGGGGGGCGTGCCGCCGTCATCGACTTCATGCCGGTGCGCCGCGAATCGGCCGACGTCGTCCGCATCGTCGAGGGCCGGGCCGGCGTCGTGACCATGGAGGTCGAGCTGACGATTCGCTTCGACTACGGCTCCATCGTTCCCTGGGTGCGCAAGATAGAAGGCGGCCTGCTCGCGGTCGCGGGCCCCGATACCTTGCGCCTGCGCAGCCCGATTCCCCTCAAGGGCGAGGGCTTTACCACCCGCGGTCGCTTCGACATTCATGCAGGCGAGCGGATCGCTTTCGACCTGGCGTGGTTTCCTTCGCACGCGGAACCACCCGAGACCATCGATCCCGCGGAGGCTCTCGTCGAGACCGAGACGTTTTGGCGCGAATGGATCGGTCGTTGCGCGAGCAACGGTCGCTGGTCGGCGGAGGTGCGACGCTCGCTCATCACCCTCAAGGCGCTGACCTATGCCCCGACTGGCGGCATCATCGCCGCGCCGACCACGTCACTGCCCGAGCTGATCGGCGGCGTTCGCAACTGGGACTATCGCTATTGCTGGCTGAGAGACGCGACTTTCACGCTCTACGCACTCATTCAGTCGGGCTACCTGGAAGAGGCGAGGGCGTTTCGTGAATGGCTTCTGCGCGCGGCGGCCGGCAAGCCGAGCCAGCTGCAGCTCATGTACGGCATCGACGGCCGCCGGCGTCTGCCCGAGATGGAGCTGCCCTGGTTGCAAGGTTACGAACGCTCACGCCCGGTGCGGATCGGGAACGCAGCCCATGAACAGCTGCAGCTCGACGTCTATGGCGAGCTGCTCGATACCTTGCATGCCTGCTGGCAAGCGGGCCTGCCAGCGGGAGAGGAGGCCTGGCGTCTCGAGCGAGCGCTGGTGGAATACCTCGAGCAGATTTGGCGGCAGCCAGATGAAGGGATCTGGGAGGTGCGCGGTCCGCGTCGCGACTTCACCCATTCGAAGATGATGGCGTGGGTGGCGTTCGACCGCGCGGTGAAAGCCGTCGAGCGCTTCGGCAAGGAGGGCCCGGTGGATCGCTGGCGGGCAATGCGTGATCAGGTTCACGAGGATGTCTGCCGACGGGGCTTCAACCCGCAGCGGAACGCCTTCGTGCAGTCGTATGGCTCGGACCTGCTCGACGCCAGCTTGTTGATGATGCCAACGGTCGGGTTTCTGTCCGCGACCGATCCGCGTGTCAAAGGCACGATCGAGGCGATCGAACGCGAGCTGACACACGAAGGTTTCGTGCAGCGCTACGCCCCGCTGCCGGAGGTCGACGGCCTGCCACCTGGCGAGGGCACCTTCTTGCTCTGCACGTTCTGGCTCGCCGACTGTCAGCAGCTGCTGGGCCGCGAAGACGACGCCACCCGCACTTTCGAGCGGGTGCTATCGGTGAGGAACGACGTCGGCCTTCTGGCCGAGGCCTACGACCCGGTCGCCCGGCGGCTGGTGGGAAACTTTCCGCAAGCCTTCTCTCACGTGGGCCTGGTCAATACCGCCCGCAACCTGCAGCGTCGGGGACCAGCCCAGGGTCGCCGAGCCGGCTGAGCGCGACGCCGCTGTCGCCGCTGTTGCCCTGCGCGCGACTTTCGTTCGAACGGCGCGCAGAGCTAGCGTGGCAAGACGGATCGGCGACAATGCACCGGTGTCATCAACGCCTTTGCCTCTGACCGATCTGCGCGCACGTCTCGGCGCGCGCGTGCTCACTCAAGACGAACCCGGGTTCGCATTGGAGACCGCAGGCTTCAACACCGCCGTGGTGCACGCCCCCGAGGTCGTCGTCGCCGCGGAATCGACGGCCGACGTGGCAGCGGTCGTACGATGGGCGCGGGCCCATCGGCAGCGCATCTACGTGCAAACAACTGGGCACGGGGCTCACGCCGGGCAGACTGGCGGGGTCTTCGTCTCGACCCGACGGATAGCGGGCGTGAACATCGACGCGGCCGCGCGCTTGGCCACCATCGAGACGCCGACGCGGGTCCGGAGCGGTCGGATCGCCCCGCGATCGGGCAGCCTGAGCCCCACGTCCTCGGGCATGCCCAATACCGCCGGCGCTGCCGCCACCCGCAGGGGGGCGGCGCGCGTTGGGACGCGGTGGTCGTAGAGGCGGCCGCGCATGGTCTCGCGCCCATCACGGGATCGGCCGGCACCGTCGGCGTGGTCGGCTACCTGCTGGGGGGAGGCCTGGGACCTCTGGCACGCAGCCACGGCTTCAGCTCCGACTACGTCGAATCGTTCACGGTGATTACCGGCACCGGCGAGATCGTCGAGGCGAGCTCACAGCAGAACCCCGATCTCTTCTGGGCCTTGCGTGGTGGCAAGTTCGGTCTCGGCATCGTGACCGAGGTGCGGCTGCGTCTGGTGCCGCTCGTGCGCCTCTACGCCGGCGCGCTCTTCTTCGCCGAAGCCGAGACCGAGGCCGCTCTGCGTGGTTGGATCCGCTGGACCGCACAGGCCGACAGGCGCATCACCAGCAGCGCCGCGCTCATCCGCTTTCCGTCCTTCGAGGCGGTGCCGGCGCCGCTTCGCGGTCGGCGCTTGCTCAGCGTTCGTTTTGCTTTGCCCGACCCGGGCGCCGCCGGTCCGCAGCTGGCAGCGCCGTTGCGGGCGCTGGCGCCGGTTCACCTCGATGCCCTCGGCGATCTCGCAGCGGCAGACATCGCTCGCATTCACAACGATCCGACCGAGCCCGGCCCGAGCTGGGTGGCGGGGCAGCTGCTCGGACCGATCGACGACGACTTCGCCTCCGCCTTGCTGGCAGAGGTGGGGCCCGAGAGCCATACGCCCTTCATCGCGGCGGAAATCAGACAGATCGGTGGGGCCACCGCGCCCGATGTACCCGGTGGGTCGGCCGTGGGCGGGCGCGCGGCCAGCTACACCCTCGGTCTTGTCGGCGTCGACCCTGCGGGCTTTGCCGATGCGATGCCGGCGGCCGCGGATCGCGCCATCACCCGCCTGCAGCGCTATCTGAGCCCGGAGACCAACGCCAACTTCCTCGCCAACCCACGCTCGACGGACCGCCTCACCGTGCCGTGGCTGCCCGAGACCGCCGCGCGCTTGCAGACCATCCGCCGCCGCTTCGACCCCGAAGGCCTCTGGCACAACCCCAGCCTGGGTTGACCGCCGGCTGCTGGACCGATGCCGCGCCGGGCGGACCCACACGGGCGCCTGGCCGGCAGGAGAATTGTCATTCCAGGAGGCCTCCCGCCTGCCGATATCAGGGTGCATGCGGATGCTCTTTCCACGGAGATCCAGCCCTCGCGCCGTTTCGGTGGTGTGTTGGTTGACCCTCGGTCTTTCGCTCGGCTGTCGTTCAGAGGAGCAGTACCCGTTGCCCCCGCCGGCCGATCCCCTGCTTCCGGCGAACATCCCTTCCGATGCGGATGAGCTCGCGGCTGCTCTCGATCAGGCTCTCGCCACGGCTTGTCCCGTGACCGCACTCGACGATGAGCGTGCCCACGCCGCCTGTGCCGACGCGCTCACTTCCCTGCCGCTGCTGCAACAGCGCATGAGCGAGCCGTTCCAGTGGGGCGGCCAAGCCTCAGTTGCAGCGACCGAGCTCGAACAGAGCAACCGGACCGACTTCAACCCTCGGATCTGGCGTCGACTTTACCTTGCAACCTTTGCTTTCCCCGGCGGGCACACAGTCGAGGCGCGTGGGGCGACCACCGTCATCCGGATCCCGATCGTCTTTCGTGATGGCCTCGACCCTGGCTCGTTTCCTTATCCCTTCTGGCATTCGCCGACGAAATGGGCGTCGTACGAGACCGCACGCGAGATGCTCTTTTTCGTCAGAGCTTCAAAGATCGTCGGTGCCCTGCGATCCGCCGAGACGGATCCGAACCGTCCGCGGCGCGAGATGAAGTGGGACGGGCAATGGACCTGGACCACCGCCGGCGGCCCGCAACCGCGGGTGACCCTCTTCTCGCATGCGTTCTCGCCTGCGAACCCGCACGTGGCGACGGTGGACCAGACCTACCGCGCCCTGGAAAAGGAGCTGCGCGCGGAGAACTGCATCTCCTGCCACAGTCCGGACAACGCGGCGAAGATGAACCCGCTCGAGCTCTTCAGTTATCCCAACCAGGCTCTCAGCGGCCGTCGCCAGCTGGTCGACGTCTTGACCCGGAACACTATGCCTCCCGGTGCCGGCATTGCCAGCGGCGATCGTCGATCGGAGCTGCTCGAGCTCGCGCGTCAGTTCGCCGACGCGGGCGATGCGGCGCTGGCTTTCGACGAGGCCGCCGCGGCGCCCTGATTGCGCCGCCCCTGGCCGTTGCCCGAAAAAACGGCCTTCGAGAGCGTGGGAGCGGGTGGCGGCGAGGAGGCGAAAAAAACCACAGAAATCCGGCCGCGACGACACAAATAGAAACCACACATGCCTTCGAAGTCGTTTCTCAGCTCTGTTCGTCGGCCGCTGCGGGCCGCTTCCCTTTTCACCGTGGCGCTCGCTTTGGCGGGCGCCCCCGCGCAAGCCCGTCACCTGCTGAGCGCTGACGGTCCCGGCGGAATGCCGACCTACGATCTGATTCGCACGGCTTACACGATCGAGGTTCCCGACTGCGGGCACATGGTCCCGCATATCACCGAGGACATGGACGCCGAGCTCGGCAAGCCGGTCTTCGTCTTTCACGCGCACGTCGCGCAGGACGACGATCGCTGTGGGGAGACGGATCGGCAGCGCACGGAGATCCGCGGTCGGGACGCCATGGTCGTCGCCAACAATGGCGCCACGGTCTACTACCGCTGGAAGTTCAAGCTCGCGCAGGGCTTCCAGGGCAGCCCGAGCTTCACGCACATCTTTCAGATCAAGAGCGATCAGGCGGCGCCGGTGATGACGCTGACCCCGCGGAGCGCGACCATGGCGATCGACGGTCGCATCGGCGCTCGCGGTGCCACCAGCCTTGGCAAGTTCATCGGCGCGTGGGTCGTTGTCGATCTCAAGATTGTGTTCGGCAACGCTGGCCGGGTCGAGATGACCATCAAGAAGCTCGCCGGCGGCGAGATGCTGTTTCAGTACGCGGGCGAGGCCGACACCTGGGACGACAACGCCAGCGGGCACGATCCGAAGTGGGGCATCTACCGCAGCCTCAACAACCGCGGCGATCTTCGTGACGAGCAGGTCCGCTTCGCTGACTTCTGTGTCTCACAGAAGAGCGCCAGTGAATGCGACGACGGCGCCGCACCACCACCGCCGCCGGTCGACGCGGGTGCGCCGCGCGATGTGGGCCCCATCGAAGAGACCGGCGCGCCTGCCGATGCGGGCGTCGCTGTCGACACGCGCCCCATCGATCCCGTGCCCCCAGCCAACGATGCCGGCACGCCTCCTCCGCCGCCCCCGGCCGACGCCGGCGTGACCCCGCCAGCGCCACCCAAACCCGACGCTGGCAGCAAGCCCGACACCAAGCCCCCTGTGTCGCCACCGCCTTCCGCTGGAGAGCCCCCGGCCCCGGCGGGCTGCGCGGGTTGCCGGGTCGGCGCTGCGGGAGGCACCAGCGACGTTGGCGCAGGGCTGCTTACGCTGGCCTTCGCGATCGTCTTGCTGCGCCGCCGGCTACGCGACTGAGGGCCGCCACAGAGGGGTGACCGAGCGCGACGATTTCCGCTCGGTCACTGGCGAGATTTTCCGATTGGCGACACTTCACCTAGGTGAGAGGAAGTTGTCCCCGCTGGTCCCTTGGACCCTCGGCTCATGCGGCCTGGCCACACGGCCAGTTGTGGCCGGTTCGTCGGAGCGGTTTTCGTGGGGCCTGCGCGCGCGGGAACAATTCGTCACCGACGACGTGTAACGCGCGACCGTCGCTGCGACTGCCGCAGGGCGATCACCGGCAGGTAGCGCGATGACGTCAGCCAGTCGCCCGTGGGCATTGTTCTGTCTCGTATTCGGCGTGCTCAGCGGCCCGGCGTGTAGCGGCGTCGTCGAGGACGGGCCGGCTGGCGCCGCGCCCGCTGGCGGCGCTGCGCCGGGGGGATCTGGCCCCGGGACCGCGCCGGGAGCTTCGCCTACGGTGCCCGGGGGAGCGGGCGGTGGCTCTCCAGGCAGCGCAGCGGCTCCCCCGGTCTGCAAAGACTCCGCGGCGCAACCGGCACCGCTGCGACGTTTGACCCGGTTCGAGTACGACAACACGATTCGTGATCTGCTCGTCGACACGACCTCACCGGGCAGCGCACTTCCCGCCGAAGTGCTCGGCAACGGCTTCGGCAACGACGTCGCCTCGCAAGCGATCTCGAGTCTGCTCGCCGAGCAGTACGCCGCGGTCGCTGCCAGCGTGGGGAACCGCGCGGTCGCGACACCCGGCAAGCTCGCGCCCTGTGCCGCCACGGTCACGGCCGCCACCGAAGAGAGCTGCGCGCGTACGTTCATCGAAGGCTTTGCGTCGCGCGCCTTCCGTCGGTCGCTGGCCGCCGGCGAGGCGGACGAGCTTCTCGCGCTCTTTCGATCGCTGCGTGCGCTCGGCGGCGCCAGCTTTGCGTCGGCATCAGCCGGTGTGATCGAGGCCGTGCTGCAGGCGCCCGACTTCCTCTACCGGGTCGAGCAGGCGCCGATGGGTCGCCTCTCAGGCGACGAGATGGCGACACGCCTCTCTTACTTTCTTTGGGGCTCGATGCCTGACGATGGGCTGCGCGCCGCCGCTCGGGCCGGTCGCCTCGGCACCGCGGCCGGGGTCGAGAGCGAAGCGGTGCGCATGATCGCCGACCCGCGGGCGCGCGCCATGATTCGCTTCTTCTTCGACAACGTGTTGCCGATCGCCGGGCTCAACGATCTCGAACGCGCGCCCGACCTCTTTCCGACTTTCTCGTCGACGGTCGGCACGTTGATGCGTGAGGAGACGCAGCGACTGATCGAACACGAGATCTTCGACGGCAGCGGCACCTGGACAGGCGCGCTCACGGCGCCGCACACCTTCCTCAATGGGCCGCTGGCCGCGTTCTACAAAGTCGCCGGCGTCGACGGCGCTGGGTGGCGCAAGAGCCCCCTCGATGGCAAGCGACTCGGTCTTCTCACCCACGGCAGCGTCATGGCGGGAACCACGCATTCCAGCCACACCAACCCGGTGGTGCGCGGGGCGTTCGTGTCGCACAAGTTGCTCTGTAACGACATCCCGCTGCCCGACGCTTCCATCGCCGAGAAGGTCAAGCCGCCGGATCCGTATTCGGGCAAGACCGCGCGTGAGCGCTTCTCGAAGCACTCGCAAGACAGCGTCTGCGCCGGCTGCCACGCGCTGATGGATCCGATCGGCTTTGCTTTCGAGAACTTCGACGCCGTCGGGCTTTACCGAACGCACGAGAACGACGAGCTCATCGACGCCAGCGGCGGCATCCCGGGCGTTCCCGGGACGGTCGCCGGGCCGGTCGAGCTCATCAAGAAGCTCGCTGCCACGCCGCAGACCCACGATTGCTTCGTCACGCAGTGGCTGGCGCTCGCCTTCGGCAAGACCCTCGGTCCCGC
This sequence comes from Myxococcales bacterium, assembly GCA_031398585.1. Taxonomy (GTDB): domain Bacteria; phylum Myxococcota_A; class Polyangia; order Fen-1088; family Fen-1088; genus JANNNO01. The sequence goes on from JANNNO010000445.1 coordinate 18,515, forward strand.
TGACGATTGTCTGCGCGCGAATCTGAGCGCTGCCTTTCGCAAGTCCGGGTACGACGTGAAGAAGCTGCTGGTGGCGCTCACCCAGACCGACGCCTTTTTGCGCAAGTGACCACCATGACGAAGCTTCGCTTGGAACGCAGGACCGTGCTCAGGGGCGCCGGCAGCATCGCCATCGCGCTGCCTTGGTTGGAGGCGATGGCAGGCAAGGCCCACGCGGCGGGCGAGCCGGCCAAGCGCTTCGTTGGCGTGTTTCAGCCGGGCGGGACCGTGCGATCGCGCTACACGCCGACTGGCAACGAGACCGCGTTCACGATGGGGCCGATCTTGAAGCCCCTCGAATCGCTGCAAAGCCGCCTCCTCGTCATCGACGGGCTCGACATGAAGAGCGCGATCGGTGAGCAGCACCAGGCGGGCATCGTGGCGCTCCTCACCGGCTGCCGGCAGAAGGGCGGGGGCTACGCGGGCGGTCCTTCGGTGGATCAGGTCATCGCGCGCAAGATCTCCGTCGGCAAGAAGCCCAAGGCGAGCTTGCAGTTCGCGGTGCGCTGGGCGACGGGCAAGGCCAAAGGGCGCTTGAGCCCGATCAACAGTCTCAACTTCGAGGACAACGCGAGCTTCAGTCCCATCCCGCCGCGCCTCGCACCGGATCAGATCTTCGACGAGCTGTTTGGTTCGGTGCCGGGGCCGATGGGTACGGATCCCCGTGTGCCTCGCCGCAAGTCGATCCTCGACTACGTCGGACGGCGCTACCAGGCGCTGGCCGGGCGGGTCGGCGCCGACGACAAGCGCCGGCTCGAGCAGCACCTGACCAAGGTGCGCGAGATGGAGGCGAGCCTGTCGGTGCTGCCGGGGGTGGGTGGGGCGTGCAAGGCGCCCGTGAAGGTCGACACGTCGGACTACAACCCGCGCACGGGGCTCAACGCTGACGATCTCGGCAACAACGTCGATGCGCGCACGGACACGGCCATCCCGAAAGTCGGCAAGTTCATGATGGACATGCTGGTCACCGCGTTGGCGTGCGATCTCACGGCGGTGGCGACCTTGCAGTGGAGCGACACCGAGGCCAAACACACCTTCCCCTGGCTCAACCTCAAGGACCATCACCACTACTACCAGCACGACGGCGGTTTCCGTGCGCGCGAGTGCGAGGCGGTCGGGGTCTGGTACTCGCAGCAGCACGCCTACCTGTTGCAGCAGATGGCGGCGGTCGATCTCGGGGGGCGCTCCTTGCTGGACGAGAGCGTCGTCTTCTTCGGCTCGGAGCTCCAGGATCCGCCCAGCCACCGCAAGACCAACATGCCGTTCTTGCTTGCTGGCGGCGGCGGCGGGCTACGCACCGGCCGGTGGCTCACCCACAACGGCGTGCCTCACAACAATCTGCTGGTCTCGATCCTGAATCTCTTCGGTGAGACGCGCGCCACGTTCGGCGACGCGGCCTACTGCACGGGCGCGCTGCCGAATTTGGTCTGAGCTGTTAGCTCAGCTGCGACCCGGCTCACTTCTTGAGTTTCGCGTCGGCGTAGTCGAGGAAGATCTTCCAGTCGCTGGCGAGGATGGCGTGGCGACCGGTGTGCTCGTGAAAGGCGAGATCGTTGAGAATGGGTCGGTCGAGCGGCGGCGGTTCTTCTTTGCCGAGTCCACGCTTGCCGAAGAGCTCCCAGACCGGTGAGGCGGCCTGCGCGGCGAGGAATTCTCCGCGCGGATCCGACCACTTGTCCTCGCTGCCGGTGTTGAGCAGCAGGGGGCGCGGCGCCATCAACGCCACCAGGAAGTGCGCATCGACAGGCAGATCGTTCCAGCGCTTGTGATAGCGCCCGAAGCCCTCGCTGAACTGGTAGCGGTAGCGGTTCGTCATGTTGTCGAGGTTCTCGCCGAAGTCGCGACGAGCGAGGGAGGCGCCGCCTTCGCCCGAGCAGCTGGCGATCACCATGGCAAAACGCGTGTCCTGCGCGCCCGCCCACAACACCGTCTTGCCGAGTCGCGACTGTCCGAACGCGGCCACGCGTTTGCCATCGACCTGACGATCCGTCAGCAGGTAGTCGAGCCCGCGCGAAAGTCCCCAGGCCCAGGCGCCGATCGCGCCCCACTCGGTCTCTGTGCGTGTGGTCTGCCCCGGTTTCCAGAAGAGCGGTCTCACGCCGAAAGGCAGGCCCGCGCCGGCGTCGAAGTCCGGCTCGATGTCGCCGTAGTAGATGGCGGCGATGCCGTACCCGCGCGAAAGGACCAACGGCACGTCCCACTCCTTCGACGTCCCTCGCTTCACGTCCGCCGGGGGCGTCGCGCGCTTTTGCGTCTTGCGGTCCCAGGTGTCGTAGGTGAGCACGCCGGGATCGTCGACAATCGCCCAGTTGCCGTTGAAGTGAAGCCCGAGGAAGGTGGGGACCGGGCGCTTCGCCGCTGCGGGTGTGTAAAGCAGGATGTGGATGACGGGCGCGTCGGGCTTGTCCCAGATGCGCACCTCGATCTGTTTGCGGTGGGCAGTGCCGCCCAGCGCTTTGCGATCTTCTTCCACCACCGTGAACTTGAGGGATCGCTTCATCGCCGGCGTCAGCGCGGGCGTCTTGCCGTGCATGTGCTCTTCAAAGAGCCGAAGAATTTCCGGCCGTCGCTTCGCTTTCCATGCGGCTGCCGTGCGCACGGGTCTGCCGTCGGCGGTGGTCAGCAGCGGCGGGAGCGTGTACGCGCCGACCTTGGACTCGTCGAGGTTGGTGTGGTCCTGCTTGGCCGGGGCGGTGGCGGCGTTGGGGAGAGGAGCGGTCGCGGCGGGAGTGGGCGCGGCGGGAGTTTGCGCCAAGGCGATGGCGGCCGGCAGCGTGCCGAGCAGCGTCCCTAGCGCCAAAGTGGAGAGCGTCCGCGTGTTCATGAGCTGATTCCCTTCGCTGATAGCGGCAGGCACGCTACTACGGAACCGCCCGGCGGCGGTGCTCAGCGCTTGGGGTACACTCCCCGCTCGATGGCAACCTCGGCGAAGTTCCGCAAAGCCCTGCTCCTCGTCGCGTCGTCCCTGCCGATCTGGATGGCCGTGCTGGCGCCGGCTGCCGCGCAGGCGGCGCCCAAACGTCGGCATCTGCTGTTCTTCACCAAGGCCGCCGGCAACGAGCACGCCGTCATCAAGGTGATCGACGGCAAGCCGAGCCACGCCCAGACGGTGCTGCAGCAGCTCGCGGCCGACAACGGCTTCGACGTCACGCACACCAAGGACGGGCGCGTCTTCACCGCCGAGGAGATCGCCAAGTACGACGGATTCGTCTTTTACACGACCGGCGATCTCACGACGCCCGGCACCGACAAGCAGCCGCCGATGAATCCGGAAGGCAAGCAGCTCTTGCTCGACAGCGTGAAGGCGGGCAAGGCGTTCATTGGCATCCACGTGGCGGCGGCCACCTTCCACGATCCGCCCAACCGTTTCGTCGACGCCGGCGACAAGGCCGATCCCTACATCCAGATGGTGGGCGGCGAGATGATCTTTCACGGCGCCCAGCAGAAGGGGCGCGCCGTCTGCTCGGACCCGAAGTTCCCCGGTCACGCAGGGCTCTGCGCCAGCGGCGGGGCCGCCATCGGCAAGAACAGCTTCGAGCTGTTCGAAGAGTGGTACTCGCTCAAGAACCTCGCCCGCGACATGCACGTCGTGCTCTGGATGGCGACCTGGAGCGTGATGAACACCGGCAAGGACAGCGTCTACCGTCGCCCGCCGTACCCGCTGGCCTGGGCGCGCAAACACGGCAAAGGGCGCGTCTTTTACACGGCGCTTGGCCACCGCGAAGACGTCTGGTCGAATCCGCTCTACCAGCAATCGCTGGTGGGAGGCATCAAGTGGGCCCTGGGCGACGCCAAGGCCGACCTCAAACCAAATCTGACCACGGTGACTCCCGGTTTCGCAGAGCTGCCGCCGGATGATCAGGCGGCCGCCAAGGCCGCGGCGTTGTTGAAGGCCGCGGGAACTGGGGCGACGGGTGCGGCGGGAGCGGCCGGGGCGCAAGGCGCCGCGAAGTAGTCGATCCCGAGCGGCGATCGGGAGGTCTGATCGATCGCCCCCACTTACGAAGTGGGTGGGGGCCGGGCGCGGACCCCTCACCCAAGGGGCGAGGCACAGACCAGATGGCGCTTCGATGAACCGGGCGATGTGCGGAGCTTGATCGCTAGCGGCGGAGTTGTTGCCAGAGTTGTTCGATGCTGGCGGTGTCGTCGCGTTCGAGCAGGGCTTCGAAGCGGAGGCTCTCTTGATCGTGGTAAATCGATGCCAGCGCGACTGCGCGGCCACGCGAGCGGAAAAGCGCGAGCACGTCGCGTTTGGCGGGATCGCCGACCACCTCGACTTCGTCCCAGGGGCCAGTGCCGACGTAGGCGATGGGTACGTCGTAGTGCTGGCTCCAGAAGAAGGGAGCGAAGCGGAAGGGTTCGTCGTGGCCCAGCAGGTTGCGGGCTGCGACGTAGCCCATGCGTTCGGCGTGAACGAAGTGTTCGACGCGTACGGAAGTGCCGTCGGGACCCCAGGGAAAGCGAGCGACGTCACCCACGGCGTAGACCCCGGGCGCGCGCGTACGCAGGCGATCGTCGACGACGATGCCGTTGTCGATGGCGAGACCAGCGGCTTCGGCCAGATCGACGCGGGGACGAACGCCCACGCCGAGCACCACGAGGTCGGCT
>JANNNO010000283.1:0-29748 GCA_031398585.1 Myxococcales bacterium
CCGACCGCGGGATCGGCATCCCGGCCGCGCACCTCGGCAGTATCTTCGATCGCTTCGTACGCGCGGTCTCCCCCCAGCACTACGGCGGCCTCGGCCTTGGGCTCTACATTGCCCGCGAGATCGTTCAGGCCCATGCCGGGAAGATCGAGGTCGAGAGTCACCCGGGAGACGGCGCCCGCTTCACCGTGGAGCTTCCCTGCGAAGCGCCCGCCCGTAGCGACGCCATGGCCTCGACCTTGCCAACATCCGTCTGAGCCCGTGGCCTGAGCCCGTGGCCTGAGCCCGTCGCTACCCGGCTATTCGAGGCGACACGAAGAATTCCCGTCAGAACACGCCTGGCACCCGCGAAGGCCCAGGCATGCGACGGGCGTGTTGCCGGTCGCGTTTGCCGGGGAGGTCTTTTCACCCCCGGTTCCGACGACGGAGCCAGATCATGAAGCCATCCAGCCAGTCCGCGCGGTGCTTACTCCTCTGTTTGGTGGGCGCCTTTGCCGCCGCTTGTGCGGGCGAGGTTCCTGCGGACATCGAGGCGCTTGAAACGGAGGCCGGGGCGTTGCGCGCCAAAGACCCGGAAGGGGCCGCAGATCCCGGTCCTGCCGAGCTCCCCGATCCGATCGTGTCGGCGCCCGACCCCGACGCGCCGGATCGCCCCCGTCCGCCGCCGCCGCCTCCGCCGCCCTTGCCGCGGCCGCAGGGCAAAGTCGTGAGGGTCAGCTCGGCGGCACTCGACTCGATGATGGTGACATTGTTGACCGGATCGCGCCTTGTGGTCGACACGACCAAGAAGTCGCCAACCATTCCCAACGGCGAGCAGGTCTACATCTGTCACTACCCCAACGCAGAGGCGCGCGCTGCCGAGCAGGCCGAGTGCATGCGCATGGCGGGGGCGGCCCGGGCCCAGTGTCTGCGGATGATGAACGAGACCTTCCCCAACATCAAAACCTGCCAGTGGGTCGCCAAGACGACCCACAGCTATCTCGACTTTGGCCCCCTTGCCGAGAGTCATGGTGCGGTCGACGTGCCGTTCAACAACATCCAGACCATCGAGCGCGACACCCGCGGCCCTGGCGGCATCGAGGTCGACATTCACAATGTCCGCACCACCGTCGGTTACGGCACCACGCGGGCGTATTTCACCAGGCGCTTCCCCCACGTGGCCAATGCGGTGGTCAGGCTCGAGCTCAGCAGCAACAACCCGACGTTGCCCTGTCGCCACACCACGCCGGGGCTCGGCTGCCCCGACATCGAGCTGCGTGAGATGGTTGTCTTTGCCAGCTTGTCGGGCATCGGCCCCAGTGAAGACGGAACCGAGCTCGACTTCGTGGCACCCGAAGCGGTCTTCACCTTCCGCCGCAACCTGAACAACATTCCCGATTGGTTGCTCACCACCTTCGTCGACGTCGACTCCATCATCCGCAACAACGTCGAGCGGAACGTGGAAAAGGCACTCGGGACCGATCGCGCGCGCACCGTCCTGCGCAAGGCGATGACCGGGATCGCCACGGTCGCCGCGCGCAATCAGATCCCGGGCTGGCAGGGCTGGAAGAAGATTCACGCCGCCTGGTACGACCGCGGAGATCTCGTCATCGACCACGATCCGCTGTGAACGGGAGACGTGTCGTTGTCGTGAGCAACGCACGGATGGGGCGCAGGAAGTGATCCTTGCGCAGGCCACGCCGCAGCGGCAGCGGCGTGGTCGTGCGCTTGGCAACGAAGAGCCGTGTGCGCAGGTATTCCGGCTGGCCGCTGGCATCGAGGATGAACGTCGCCAGCAGAGTGAGCCCTTCGACCCGGAAGGCGAAGTTGTGGTCCACCAGGGGCTCGAGCTTGCGGTCGTATTTGATCCCGGCGGCGTCGGCGGCGGGGATGTCGATGGTGAGGCCGTCGCCTTCCTTGCGCACGGTCACCATGCCGGCCTCGTGCTCGTCGTTGTAGATCCCGGCGTACCGCCCGAAACCCGCAGGATCGATGTTGACCTTGGGAGGCGCCTGGCGTGGCGGTAGCTTGACCACCGTCCGGATGGCGGTGATGAGAGTTCGGTCGAAGGACGCCCCGTCGGTGTTGGCAAGCGCGATGAGGGCGAAGCCCTGCGACGGGATGGTGTGCATCGCGGCCGAGAAGCCCGGGATGGCCCCGCCGTGGCCGACATAGCCGACCGGGTAGTATTCACCGACCCCGAGCGAGAAGCCTTTGACGATCATGAGTCCGTAGCCGTAGTGGACCTGGTCGAGCAGCTCCTGCGTGTCGACCTGGGGCGACTGCATCGCCAGCCGGAGGGACGCCGGCAGGACGGCATCGTTGCCCTCCATGAGGAACTTGGCGAAGGTCGCGAGATCGAGCACTGACGAGAACGCGAAGCCAGCCGGGCGCGCCCAGGCGTTGTCGTAGCTGTCCGGTGCGATCGCTGGGCCGGTTGGGTTGGCGTTGCGGGCATGGGCGTAGTCACCGTCGGCGATCACCTCGCTGGCGAGGAAGAACGTTCGGTTCATGCCCAGCGGAGCGAAGAGGCGCTGGCGCATCACCTGACGGTAGGGAGCGGCGGCGATGGTCTCGACGGTGAGGCCAGCCAAGGCGAAGTTCGGGTTCGAGTAGTTGTAGAACCGCCCAGGTGGCGCCATCAGGAACGAAAGCTCTGCGAAGGGACCCGCGGTGTAGCTGGCCAGCATGCCGTCATCCGCCACACCCTCGGGGGGCGTGGCGTCGACGATGCCGCTCGTGTGAGTGAGAAGGTGCTTCACCTTGACCGTAGCGGCGGTCTCGGTGCTCTTGGCGATGCGCAGGCTGGGCAGGGCGCGCGTGATGGGCGCCTCGAGGTCGACCTTGCCCTCGGCCACTTGCTGCAGCAGCACCGTTGCGGTCAGCGCCTTGGTGATGGATCCGATGCGAAAGAGTGTCGTCTCTTTCACTGGGTCGGTACGGTCCGGGTGCTTGGAGCCAAAGCCGCGGGCAAAGACCAGCCTGCCGTTCTCGAGGATGGCGATCGCGGCGCCTGGCGCTCCGGCCGCTTTGCGATCGGCCTCCACCGCGGCGGCGATGGCCTGCCAGCGATCGCCGGCATCGACGCCCTCGGTGTCGGCAGCCGTCTCCGCCGCATCCAAACTCGCGTGAGGACCTGCGTCGAGTCCTGCGTCGGGCCCCGTCGGGCCGGCATCGGAGTCGCAAGCGACCGCCAGGAGCTGGGCCAACAGGAGGGGTAGGGCGAGGAGCGCGGTGGCCAGGTGACCCGGGCGCCCTTCAAGTGGACGTCGGGCGGCGCGGCTGAGGCTTGTGCGGTTCATGGGGGGAATAAACCACCGGACGCTCCCGCGTTGGGTAACCGGCCACTTTTTTCGCGGACCGCTGTGAATGCAGGCAGTTGGCGCGGCGACGGCCGGAGGGGCCGCCGCCGCGTCGGTGTCAAAGGGCTTCCGGGAGGCCGAGGGCGCGCGCCACGCGGCCGCCGTATTCGGGGTCCGCCTTCCAGAAGTGGCCGACCTGCCGCTGCTGGATCTCCTTGCCCGCGTTGCCGAGGTGACCGGCGATGTTCGCTACCAGCCGCTCCCTTTCCTCCTCCTTCATCACGCGGTAAAGGAGGCCCGCCTGTTCGAAGTCGTCGGCCCGGCCTGCTTTGGGGTACTCGGTCCGCCCGGTGCTGCCGCTAAGCGGTGCCGGCGCCTCGGCAGCGCGCCTGTCGGCCACCGGACCCCCGCGGCCGCTCGGCGAGTAGTTGGGGCGGGAGCCGCCGTTGCCATCGACCCGCATCAGGCCGTCGCGCTGGTGGTTGTTCACCTTGGCTGCGGCATGCGGACAGTTGACGGGGATTTGCGCGAAGTTGGCGCCCAGGCGGTGGCGCTGAGTGTCGGGATAAGAGAAGAGGCGTCCTTGCAGCAGCTTGTCGGGCGAAGGCTCGATGCCGGGAACGAAATTCGCCGGGCTGAAGGCGGCCTGCTCGATCTCCGCGAAGAAGTTCTCGGGGTTGCGGTCCAGCACGAGGCGACCGATCGGGATGAGCGGGTAGTCCTTGTATCGCCAGACCTTGGTGATGTCGAAGGGGTCGTAGCGGTAAGTCTCGGCATCCTCGAACGGCATGATCTGCACGTAGGCTTTCCACGCCGCTATGCCGCCGCCCTGGATGTGGGCAAAGAGGTCGCGTGTGGCGTGGTCGGGATCGCGCGCGACGACGTCGGCTGCCTCTTGCGCGGTCAGGTTGGCGATGCCGGTCTCGGTCTTGAAGTGGTACTTCACCCAGCAGGCCTTGCCGTCGGCGTTCACCCACTTGAAGGTGTGGCTGCCAAAGCCGTGCATCTCGCGGTGCGAACGCGGGATCCCGCGGTCCGAGAAGAGCACGGTCACCATGTGGGTCGACTCGGGCGAGCGCGAAAAGAAGTCCCAAAAGGCGTCCGGGTCCTTGAGGTTCGACTGCGGATTGCGTTTGTGCGTGTGCACCATGTCCGGGAACTTGAAGGGATCCCGGATGAAAAAGACCGGCGTGTTGTTGCCGACCAGGTCGTAGTTCCCCTCTTCCGTGTAGAACTTGATCGCGAAGCCGCGCGGATCGCGATCGCCGTCGGCCGACCCTTTCTCGCCACCCACGGTCGAAAAGCGCACCAGGACGGGCGTGCGTCGACCGGCGGCGCCGAAGAGATGCGCGCGGGTATGAGGTGACATGTCCGCGCTGGTCTCGAAGTATCCGAAGGCGCCGGCGCCCTTGGCATGCACGACGCGCTCGGGGATCCGCTCGCGGTCGAAGTGCGCGAGCTTTTCGATGAGCAGGTAGTCCTGCATGAGGACGGGGCCGCGCTCTCCGGCGGTGAGCGAGTGCTCGTTGTCCGGCACCGGCGCGCCGAAGTTGTTCGTCAGGATCTTGGAATCGTCGGCCATGGGTCCTCCGAAGGGGGGAAAGTGTCTCGGTCGGATCCCAGGGTGCGAAAAAGTCATCTATCGATCCAAGATATCGTTTCGATGAAGACGATAGTTTCTTCCTATCAAGCCTTCGCGATGGCCGTGCGACCGGCCGGCCAGCGCTGGGCCGACGAATGCGGTAGAACCGATCGATGTCGGGGGGCTCGGCCGCGATCGCGGCGCTGGAAAACGTCAGCAAGGACTACGACGGCGTGGCGGCGCTGCGCGGCCTCGATCTGCGGGTGGAGGCGGGCCAGGTCTATGGCTTTCTCGGGCGCAACGGCGCGGGCAAGTCGACCACCTTGCGCATCCTGATGGGCATCACGCGCCCGACCAGTGGCAAGGTGATTCTGTTTGGCGAGTCGGTGGCGACCGATCAGCCCGCCGTCCGGCGGCGCATCGGGTACGTCGCGCAGGATCAGAACTTCTACGGCTGGATGACACCTCAGACGCTGGGCGAGTTCCTAGAGGGCTTCTATCCCGGTTGGGACGACGCCGAATACGCCCGGCTACTCGGCCTGCTCGAGGTGCCGCCCGCCCGCACCATCGGGACTTTCTCGGGCGGCACGCAAGCCAAGCTCGCGCTGGCGGCTGCACTCGCCCATCGACCGGAGCTGCTGGTGCTGGACGAGCCGACCGCCGGCATGGACGCGGTCACGCGGCGCGAGTTTCTCTCGCTGGTGCGCGAGCAGGCGCGACGATCGGGCCGGGCCACCTTGTTCTCGTCGCACCTCATCGATGAGGTCGAGCTTGGCGCGGACACCGTCGGCATCGTCGATCACGGCGCCATGATCTGGCAGGGCGCGCTGGTCGATCTGCGGGTGCGCACGCGGCAGCTGACGATCGAAGGGCCGACCGACGCGGTCAGCGCGCACCCCTTGCCGCCCCTGCGTGCCGACGTTCAGGTGCTGGAGGATCGGCTCTCGCCTGCCACCTCGGGCAGCCAACGTTCGGTGATCGTCAGTGCTGGCGATCCTGTCGCGCTCACCGAGCTCGAGGCGCAGCTGGCGATGGTGAGTACCGGCTGGACAATTCAGAGAGCGCCGCTCGAAGACGTCTTCGTTGCCCTGGTTAGCAAGCGGCTGTCGTACTGATGAGGGCCCGCGCCGTCAGAGCGCTTCTGCGCAAGGAATGGCGGCAGCACGCTGGCGCCATCCTCATCTTGACTGTGCTCGTGCTCGCCAGCTGGTCTCTCGGCTGGTTGATGTTCACCCGCGATGCGCGCCCGGTGAGCCCCCTGCAGATGGTGCCTGGTTTCGTCTTCGTCTTCGCACCCGCCGCTGCCTTCGTGCTGGGGCATCGCCTGGTCGTCGCCGAATACTACGGGCGCACGCAGCGATTCCTCGAGGCCTTGCCGATCCGACGGGGCACCGAGGCCCTGGTCAAAGCGGCGTTCGGCTTCGGCGTCCTGCTCGGCCTCACGCTGTTGGCGCTGGGCCTCACCTTGGCGCTTGCCGCCAGTCGCGAGCCGATCGATGCCCGCTACGTCGCCGTCGCCTGCGGGCGCGTGGCGGGGTACGTCTTCTTGCTGTGGGCCGCCGTCTTTCTCACGAGCGCGCTCGGACGCCTGCGCTACCCGCTCTTTCTGCTCGCGATCATTCTGTTGATGGCGGTGCGCTCGGGGACCGAGGTCTCGGTGAGCGAGATCGGACCCTTGTCCCTGGTGGATTTTCGGCAGGTCGCGATCACGGGCGCCTTCCCGTGGCGGGGTTTTCTTGCCACCGTGGCGTTCGGCATGGGCCTCATCGCGGTGACCGTCTGGCTCATCCGCATGCGCGAGGGCTTTTTGATGGAACGCCTCGCCCGCAAGCTCTCCTCGCGCGAGAAGGTCGCCTTGTCCGTCTTCGTAGCCGGTGCGCTTCTGCTGCTCGGCGCCCTCGAGGATCGACAGCGAGTCGCAATGCCCGTGGCGCCCGAGGCCTTCGTGATGACCCGAACCTTGAAGGCGGGCTCGATCGAGGTCTCACATCTGAGCGACGAGCTGGCGCCGGCGGCGCGCGACGTGCTCGCATTCCTGGCGCCGCGGCTGGAACGAGTGGCGGCAGCGCTCGCCGAAGCTTCACCGCGCGTCCGTTTGATTCACGGTGGCGACGTGCTGCCGGCGCGGCCGCAGCTCACCGCGATCTACCCGGGGCAGGGCGTGATCGCGCGGTTCAACCTCGCTGCCTTCGCCGCCGGCGCCTCGGACGCTCACGGCGAGCGCGCGATGGCCGAAGTGCTTCACCACGTGGTGACGGGCTTCGCGGGATCGCGCGTGATGTCCGAGCCGCGCCACTGGCTGGTCGATGGGTTCACGCTGCATGTGGCGGCTCTGGGCGAGCCCGCGGCACAAGGCGCGATCTTGCAGGCGGCCCTGCTGGCGCGCGCGGCGGGGCGCGCGCAGTCGCTGCAGGATCAGCTCACCGGCTTTCATAGCCTCATCGAAGCGGTCGGCGAGTTTCCCGCGGCGGCGCTCGCGGCCACAGGCTGGCGCGTGCTGCAAGAGCGGGGCGGCGCGCCTGCGGTCGATGCCGTCGCGCGCGCAGCCTTCCACCGCCGCGGCACCGATGACGTTCGTGACTACCTCGTCGACCGCTGGCAATCGAAGGCGACGCTGCTCTCTGGTACCGGCCTCGACTGGGCGAACTTCTTGGCGGCCTGGACGACGTTTCTCGACACGGCCCCGGCGGCCGCTCGCATCGTCGGGCCGCAGGCGCGGCTCGAAGTCAAAGCGGATGCCGACGGGATCGATCCGGTGATCGTCGCCGGGCAACTCGCCTCACCGCTTGGGCCCGACGAGATCTGCTCGGTTCTGCACAAGCTCGAGCCCCACTACGATGTTCTGGCGCCGCCCGATGCATTGGATGAAGACCGTCTGCTGCTGCAAAGTGACGGTCGCTCGTTTCGACAGGGGCTAGAGGGTGACTACGACAGAGGCGAACGCGTCTTCTGGGCGGTCGAGTGTCGAACGCGCGCCACACCGTGGGGCCATCGGTTGCAGGTCGGTCGCCTGGCCGTGCCGTGAGAAGCCGTGCCATGAGAAGCCGTGCCATGAGAAGCCTGCCATGAACGGGATCAGCGCCTCGCCTCCCACGACCGGACTCGCGGTCGCCCAAACAACTCGGCGTGCACGCCGTACCCCGCTGCGATCCCTCGCGGTCAAGGATCTGCGGCTACTGCTGCCGTTCCTGATTGGCCTCGGCTGTCTGCATCTGCTCGGCGTGGTCGTTGTCTGGCTGATGGAGACGCCGGGGCCCAAGGAATGGGTGCTGGCAGGCGGGAATTTGCCCGACACCGGCGACGACGCCTATTTCGCGCTCGCCCTGGCACTGCTGGCGGCCTTTCCGCTCTTTCCGGGAGAACGCGAGGTCGGCACCCAGGCCTTCGTTGCGACCCTACCGGTCGGCTCGCGCGCGATCACGCTCACGAAATTCGGCGTGCTCGCCGCTGTCATCATTGCGAGCGGCTGGCTCGACGTGGCCACCGGCTGGTTCTTCACAGCCCTCAACCCCGACTCGATCGTTCGCCGGCAGCTTCAGCCGATGGCGCTCGCAGCGCACCTCACGCTGACCGCGGTAACGGGCCTCATCGCGGCGGCTCATGCCGTCTGGCTCTCGCGCTATCGGCGTTTTGCCTGGCTGCTCTTCGGGATCATCGTCCTTTTGGGCAAGTGGTTGCCGAGCCAGAGTCCCTGGCTCTCCGGCCTCGGCCTCGAGTCCGTGAGCGCGCCCGAGCATCATGGTGGGGATCTGGTCTGGCCGGTCGCCGCCTTGCTGCTTCACCTGACGCTCGCCGCGGCGGGGCTCTGGCGAGGCGTGGTGCGCTGGGACGCCGAGGATCGGCTGCCGGCGGCCCGGGCTGTCGTGCGGCCGCGCCTGCGTAAGGTCGTCGGCATCGCCGCCAGCCTGGTCGCCTTGCTGGTGCTGCTCGGAGTTGCCGTCAGGTACTTCTGGTCGCCCGCCCTCGACGACGAGGATGCGGAGGCCTCCGAGGCCGCGACGCCAGACGCCGAGCTGAAACGGATCGAAACCGCCCACTTCGTCTTTTCCTATTCGCCTCAACACGCCGACGCTGCGCGGGCCCTCGCCGCCGAGGCCGAGCCGATCTACGAACGGCTGCGGCGGTTGATCGGAGCGGAGCTTCCGGAACGGACCGTCGTCGATCTCACCTTCCGCGCCACCGAGCTCGAGGGGCTGGCGGTCAAAGCACGCATCAACATGGACATGACGGGGCAGCGACCGGGCGAGCACCGCAAGGCCGTCTTCACCCACGAGCTGGTGCACGTCTTTCAGTTCGCGCTGGCCGGGCAGGCCCGTATCGAGCAGCTGGCGGCTCTGCGCTTCTTGGCCGAGGGCTGGGCGGAATACGTCGGGTTCTCTCTGCCGGGAGCGCCTCTGTCGGCGACGCCGCAGCGCCAGGCCGCGCGGCTACGGGCCGCCTGGGCGCACAAGCGCTACAGGATTCGGCTCGAGGAGCTGTTCGACCCCGCCGCCTTCTCGCAGTTGTATGACGAACGCTGGCTGTATGACTTGGGCGAGCGCTGGGTTGCCGCGTGGGTTGCGGTCTGCGGTGTCAGCGCGCCGGCGAAATTCTATCGTCGCCTGGGCGACACCACGCTGCCCAAGTCGCTGGAAGGCAGTGCCCTGGTGCGCTCGGTGCTAACCCTCGACCGCTGTTCGTTCGACGCGGTCGAGAGTCGCTATGAAACCGACCTGCGCGAGGATCATGCCGCCGCCGAGGCGCTGCCGTCGGTTCGCGCTCGCTGGCGCGGTCGGCGCAGCGGCCGGTTCCAGTTCGACATCGCCGTCGCCGCCGCCGATCCAAGCCCCCGCACCGTCGAGATCGTCGTACGGGCTGACGCCTCGGCCCACCCACGCGACTACATCATCCTTCGCAAGGAAGTGACACCGGGGAGCCCCGACATGCTCGAGGCAACGGGCTTCCGGCCGGGGCCCTTCCAGTACCGCGTCGGGGTTCAGCCCGCAGCGGATCAGCGACCCCTTTACACCCGCTGGCGTATGCGGCTCTGACCGAGGCCCCCCGGGTTTGGGGTGGCGTCGGGGACGCCGCTGACCCAGTCGCTCCGCCCTTGCTGCCGAGTCATTGGTTTTTTTTCAGGCGGCGTCAGATTATCTGACTGCCCGACCGAGCCGTGGGCAACTACAGGAGAGCGCCCACTAGCCTTTCGGGCAGCTGGCCGCCAACGGCTCAACGCCGACAACGGCATCGGCGCGGCTTGCGGGCGCCGGCGGGCGGGCACTTACGATCCAGCGGGGAGTTTCCAGCATGATTCCAGCAAGGATGGCGGCTCCAGGTCTGGCGTTGGCTCTACTCGGCCTGGCCTGCACCGGTCAGATCTCCAAGCGGGGAAACGACCAAGGTGGGCCGGCAGGTCCAGCGCAACCGGGCGAAACCGGTGGCACCACGAGTCCCGGAGGCGGAACCAAGCCAGAGGGCGCACCCTCTCCCGGCGGTGGCGGCACGCGCCCCGAGCCGATGCCGGGTCCTGACGGCGTTGTCGATTCAGCGGGTCCCTATCATCTTCGCCGCCTCACGGTGGTCGAGTACCAGAACACGGTGCGCGATCTGCTCGGGGTCAACCTCAGCGACACGGATCGGCGCGGCTTCTCCGCCGACCAGGTGGTGCATGGTGGCTTCGGCAGTGGCGCCGCCATCGTTACTTCGGTCGATTCGCGACAGTTCCTCGATGTCTCGGCAAAGATCGCCACCGCGGCGGTCGCCGACCTGGCCAAGCTGATGCCCGCCGGCTGCGACGCCCCGGCGCCAGCAGCCGAAACAGGCTGCATCGGCAAGTTCGTGGAGTCGTTCGGCGTGCGCGCCTTTAGGCGGCCCATCTCGCAAGAGGAGACGCGCGAGATGGTTGCGCTTTACAACAAACTGCGAAGCCCGGCAGTGGGCTCGCCGTGGAAGGACGCCATCCACGACGTGCTGGTCGCCTTCCTGCAGTCGCCCGAGTTTCTTTATCGCTGGGAGCTCGACGGACAGCCAATCAAGGACGGAGATCTCATCAAATTCGGCCCTTACGAGATCGCCTCGCGCCTCTCGTATTTCCTCTGGTCGAGCATGCCGGACGATGCGCTGTTCGCGGCTGCCAAGTCCGGTGGCCTCGATCGACCCGATCAGATCGCCGGGCAGGCCGAAAGGATGCTGAAAGATGACCGCGCCAAGGACGGGCTGCGCGACTTCCACCTGCAATGGCTCGGCATCTACGGCGTCGACGAGCTGGAAAAGGATCCCAGCTTCAAGACCTACTCGCCCGAGGTCGCCAAAGCGATGCTCGCCGAGACCGCGTCCTTCCTCAACGCCACGCTGTTTGCACCGGGAGCCTCGGGCAAACTCGATGCCCTCTTCACCTCCAACACGTCGTTCGTGAACGAGGCCCTGGCCAAGCATTACGGCGTGCCGGGAATCACCGGGGCTGAGCTGCAAAAGGTCGAGCTGCCAGCCACCCAGCGCGCCGGCATCTTGACCCACGGCTCGTACCTGGCCAAACACTCCAAGGAGATCGATTCCTTCCCGATCGCCCGCGGTTTGCACGTGCTGAAGCAGGTGCTCTGCCAGGACATTCCAGAGCCCGACATCATGCTGCCACCTGCCCCCGAGCAGACGCCGGGCGTGACCACGCGCAAGCTCTACGAGGACTTCACCTCGGCGCCGGCCTGTCAGGCCTGCCATGGCCGCATCAACGCGGTCGGCTTTGCCTTCGAGAACTACGACGCTTCGGGCGGCTATCGCCTCAAGGACGAGGGCCACGACGTCAACGCCAGCGGCACCCTCGAGCTGCCGTCGGGCAAGATCAGCTTCAAGAACGCGATCGAGCTGGTCAAAGGATTGGCTGCCACCCCCGAAGCGCGGGACTGCGTCGCGCGCAACTGGATGCGTTCGCTGCTCCGTCGCGAGGAGAGCAAGGTCGAAGCGGGTTCGCTCAAGGCGGCCAGCCAGGCATTTGCGGGATCTTCGTACGACCTGCGTGCGCTCGTCGTCGGGTTGACCAAGACGCGTGCCTTCACCCATCGCAGCCCTGTGGGGAATTAACATGAAAGATTGGGATCTTGGTCGTCGCGATCTGCTCCGACATCTCGGGCTCGGGGCAGCGATGCTGCCAGCGCTGCGCATGGGCAAGGCCTGGGCGCAGGCAGGCAAGCCACCCAAGAAGATGGTCCTCATGCTGGCCTCCGAAGGCTACGTCGTCGGAAGCTGGCGCCCGAAGACCGGCTCGCTGATGGATCAGATGCTGCCGCCGTCCTCGTCGCCGCTCGAGCCCTACAAGAGCTACGTCAACTTCCTGCATCCGCTGACCAACCCGAGCTACACCGGGGCCATCAGCGGCCACCAGGCCTACGCGACGATCTTCTACGGCGGTCGCAACGGGGGAGGGCAGTATCCCGAGCCGACTGGCCCGACGCTGGACCAGGTGGTAGGCAGCGCGCTGCCGATGACGCCCGGTGGGCGAACCTCACTCGCCTTTCAGGTTCAGGTCGATCGCAAGCCGGAGAGCGGTGGCCGCGGCGCGGTTCGGTGCTGCTATCGCGGGGCGGGGCAGGCCATCAACCCGGAGCTGAACCCGTTCAAGACGTTCCAGCAGCTGTTTGCCGGCATGGCGCCCGCTACTGGCAGCATGCCCGATCCGGAAGTGCAGCGGCTGTTCCAGCGGCGCAAGAGCATCCTCGATTACGTCGGCGGCAGCCTCTCGCGTTTCAAGGCGCGCGTCGCCAGCGAAGACGCCAAGATCGTCGACGGGCACTTCCAGTCGATTCGCTCCCTGGAAGGCGAGCTGAGCGCGGTCGCCAGCGGCAAGGGTCCCTCGGTCTCGGTGCCGGCGCCTCCGTCGATGAGCGACGAGGACATTCTCGGCGGTCCCAACGCCAACAAGATGTATCCCGACATCATGCACGCCTACATGGACATGATCATCGCCGGCCTCTCGGCGGGGATCTCGCACGTGGGTACGCTGCAACTCTCGGATGCCACCGGCAAGCAGGTCAGCTTCGGGTCGTTCGTGCCCGAGATCCCTGAGCGCGGCACCGGCTACAAGACGCCCTACCGCAACTGGCACGACCTTGGCCACAATCCGAACTTCCAGGGCAAGAACCACAAGTTGATCGCCGACAAGTGGTGCATGTCGGAGTTCGCCGGCTTCATCAAGAAGCTGCAGGCGATCAACGAGCCCGGCGGCACCATGCTCGACAACAGCCTGGTGCTTTGGGGCAACCACATGGAAGACGGGTCGAGCCACGTCACCCAGCGACAGCCCTGGGTCATGGCGGGCAAGGCGGGCGGTGCCATCAAGACCGGCCTGTGCGTCGGCGAAGGCCGTTCGACAGCGGACGCCATCCACGAGTTCTCGCGCGCGTTCGGAGCGATGCCGACCGTCGGGGCCGGCTTCCCCGAGATTCGCGCCTAAGACGGTCTCGCAAGCTGAGAGGCTCGGGCGGCGGCGACGTCTCCCGGGCTTCGTTTTTGTCTGGCGGTCAGGCCGTCGGTGACGTCAAGCGCGCCAGCACGGCCTGCAGCTGCTCGACCGAGATCGGCTTGACCATGTGTTCGTCGAAGCCCGCCTCGATCGCTCGGGTTTTGTCGGCTGGCTGGCCGTACCCGGTGAGCGCGACGAGCTTGAGGTCGACGAGGCCAACGTCTTCGCGGAGGCGGCGCGCGAGCTCGTAACCGTCGATCAATGGCAGGCCTATGTCGAGCAGGGCGACGTCAGGGCGGCTTTCGCGAACCTTGGCGATCGCCGACGCCGCATCGGTCGCGGTCGTCACGCGGTAGCCGGACATGGTGAGCGCTTCGCCCATCATCATCAACGCGTCCTCGTTGTCGTCGACGACCAGGATGCGGGCGCCATGAGGCGATTCTTGTGCGGGCGGGGGCGTTACGGCAGACGAAGTGGTTTCCATTTCTGGCGCCGGCAAGACGACGCGGAACTCGCTGCCTTTCCCGAAGCCCTCGCTCAGCGCCTGCACGCGCCCGCCGTGCAGCTCGACGACGCTGCGGACGATGGCGAGACCGAGGCCCAGTCCGCCTTTGGCCCGATCCATCGACTGGCCGCCCTGGACGAAAAGATCGAAGACGCGTGGCAAGAGCTCGGGGCCGAGGCCGACGCCGTTGTCGCGCACCCGCACCACCACGTTGCCCTCGTCGTGTGCGGCCGAGATCTCGATCCGCCCGCCGGGCTCGGTGTATTTAGCGGCATTCGAGATCAGGTTCGATAGCACCTGCGCCAGACGCACCGGATCACCCGGCACCTTGAGCCCGGCGCGAATGTCGGTGACGACCTGGTGGCGGCGATCTTCCAGCAGCGGACCGGTCTGCTCGAGCGCCTTGGCGAGCGTCTCCGACAGATCGACGGTCTCGCGAGCGAGCTCGATCTTGCCGCTGGTGATGCGCGAGACGTCGAGTAGATCCTGGATCAACGCCACGACGTGTTTGAGCTGTCGCTCGAGAATGGCGCGCTCGCGTTGCAGGACGTCGGGCGCACGCAGCTTCATGAGCTGCAGCGCCGTCAGCATCGGCGCCAGAGGATTGCGCAGCTCATGTCCCAGCATGGCGAGGAACTCGTCCTTGGCGCGATTGGCACGCAGGGCATCGCCGCGCGACTGGTCAGCGTCAGCGTAGAGCTGGGCATGGTTCACCGCCAGGGCGGCGCGATCGGCCAAGGCGGTCACGAGCTCGAGGTCACGCGGCTCGAACTTGCGACCCGACTCGGCCATGGCCAGTGCGAAGGCGCCGAGGACCTTGCCGTTCGCCGACAAGGGGACCGCGAGATAGGATCGGAGTTGCAGCTGCTTGAGCAACTCGAGGTGGGTTTCGTCTTTGGCGGCCGCCGTGATCGCCTGCTCGGGGATCTCGGGCCAGAACATCGGCTTTCCCGATCGCACGACCTCGTGCAGGCCAGTCTTGCTTTCCGGATCGGCGGGGTACCGACTCTGCAGATCGAAGACCAGCTTCACCTTGGCGGGATCGACGTGCTCGACCGCCAGGCGGTGCAACTTGCCGTCCTCGAGGATGTCGACAGCGCACCAGTCACCGATGGCAGGGACCGCCAGGCGCGCCACCGTTGCCAGAGTCTGCTTGTAGTCGAGTGAAGCGCCCAGCTCGGCCGTGGCACGGGTGATGAAAGCCCGTCGTTGCTCCTCGACCCGGCGCTGCGAGACGTCGCGGAAGACGAGTACAGTGCCGACCAATCTCTGATCGGCGCCGCGGATCGGCGCCGCGCTGTCATCGATCGCGACCTCGTTGCCGTCTTTGGCCAGCAGGATGGTGTGATTGGCGAGGCCCACGACCTTGCCTTCGCGGAGCACCCGATCGACGGGACTCTCGACCGGCTGGCGGGTCTCTTCGTTGACGATGCGAAAGACTTCGGCAAGAGGACGCCCAGTGGCGTCGCTCAACGCCCAGCCGGTTAGCTGTTCGGCCAGCGGATTCATGAACCTCACCGCCCCATCGGCTTCGGTGGCGATGACGGCATCGCCGATGCTGGCGAGGGTCGTCGCGAACCATTCCTGGCTGACCCGCAAGGCGTCTTCCTGGCGCCTGCGTTCGGTGACGTCGTGAAAGACATTCACGGCGACCAGCTCTTCGGGCCCATCGGGGGTGGGCAGCTTCACCGCGTTGGCGCGCACCAGAGCGAACCGCTCGCTCCCCGTGGCCCGCACACGGAAGCGGACAAGTCGTTCGGGGGCTGTCTCGCCTTGCAAGGCCAGACGACCAGGTAGCTGCCGTGGATCGAAGGGGCCTCCGTCGGGATCGAGCAGCTCGAAGCGCGCCATGATGTCGGCGACCGAGGCGTCGAGCATCTGTTGCGCGGATTCGAAACCGGTCAGGTTGGCGGCGGCCTCGTTGACGTAGATCAACTCGCCACGAGTGCTCTGCACCGTGATGCCGTCCGTGACGCCTCTCAAGACGCCCTCGAGCTGTGCATGAGCGCGGCCCATCCGGTTCGCCGCAGCGTCGGCGCGCCAGCGCTCGCCCCGAACGCGCGCGGTGATCAGCGTGACGGCAATGCCTTCGAGAACGAACACGGCCAGGCGCACGGCGGTGGCGATGTCATGCAATCCTATTCGCAGATAGGGCGGCATGAAGAAGATCATGCCGAGCAGAGCCGAGACGCCGGTGACCAGGAGTCCCCCGATCCAGCCGCCGAACCAAGCCGCCGTGATGATCGAAACGAAGTAGAGCAAGAAGGGCGTAGCCGGGCCGATGTAGTTAAACGCCGCCAGCTTGATGCCCGTCACCGCGACGAGCGAAGCCATCGTCCAAACGAACCCCCAGATGGGGCCGCGCTGCTCTGCCCAGCGCCTGGCGGAAGCGAGTGGAGAGAGCTTCGAGGAGTGGTGCGGTGGCAGAGGGGAAAATGGCATCGGCATCCAGGCGGCTGGCAGCCAGCTGGCGGTAGGTCGCCCACCCCCGACTCGGCTATGTCCAGCCTACACCGTCCGCCGCCGCCGTTTGAGGGCTTTGGCACCACTAGTAACACGGTCTTGACTAGCGTCGGTCTCTAGTAAACGATTCGTTCCTAGCGCACGGCCATAGTAACGCCGGCTTTCCCAGCCCGGCGCGCCTGGTCAAGCGAGCGTTCCCAGCGGAGCCGACTTGCCCCAACGAACCACCGGACGATACGAACGGACCACCGTGGGTGGGGAGGAGGTCGCGGCCTTCGTCCCACACGCGCTGCCGCCCGTCGACCCGCCCATCGTCGTCGACGCCGCCGTGGCCGAGCGCGTCAGCGCGGCTGGGCAAGCCCTCGTTCGCCTCGAGTTGGCCGGGGAGATGGTCCCGTCGCTCGACTGGTTCATCTACGCGTTCGTCCGCAAGGAGGCCGTGCTCTCGTCGCAGATCGAAGGAACGCAGGCGACCCTTGTCGACCTGCTCACGTTCGAGGCCCAGGACGGCGGCGAACACAGCGCCGCACCCAACGCCGATGTCGAGGAGGTGTGCAACTACCTTGACGCGCTCGCCTACTCACGCGCGCAGCTCGCCGACCCCAAGGGCCTGCCGCTTTCGATGCGCCTGTTGAGCGAGACGCACTCGCGACTTATGCGCGGCGTCCGCGGCGCCGAAAAGCAGCCCGGCGAGGTGCGTCGCAGCCAGAACTGGATCGGCGGAAGTCGGCCGGGCAACGCCGCGTACGTGCCGCCACCTCCGCACGCGCTCGGCGAGGTGCTCGGCGCGTTCGAGAAGTACCTGCACGCAGACACCCCGCTGCCGCCGCTCGTCCGCGCGGGGCTGCTGCACGTGCAGTTCGAGAGCATCCACCCGTACCTGGACGGAAACGGCCGCATCGGACGCCTGCTCGTGACGCTGCTCCTCGAGCACTGGAAGCTGCTGACCAAGCCGCTCCTGTACCTCAGCCTCTTTTTCAAGCGGCATCGCGAGGACTACTACCGTCGGCTCAACGCCGTCCGCATCGACGGCGACTGGGAGGGCTGGCTCGACTTCTTCCTGGACGGCGTCGCGACGATCGCCGACGAAGCGGTCGCCTCCGCACGGGAGCTGTTCGCGCTCGTGGCGGTGGACCGCACGCGCGTGCTCGCGCACGAAGGGATGTCGGTGGTTGCGCTGCGCCTCTTCGAGCTGCTGCCGCGCCACCCTGTCGTGACCGTCGCATCGGTGATGAAGCTCGTGGAGACGACCAAGCCCACCGCGGGGCGGGCGATCGAGCTGCTCGTGACCGCGGACGTTCTCGTCGAGACAACCGGCAAGAAGCGCGACCGCTTCTTCGTGTACCGGAGCTACCTCGATCGACTCCGCGTCGGCACCGAGCTCGGTGGCGCACAGGCCCCCGGTCGCTAAGAAGCTAAAGTGGAGTTGCCCCCTCGAACCCGGACACCTCAACGCGCCAGGTTGATCTCTCTGTACTCCAGGGGTGAAAGTATTTTGAAGCCCTTGTAAGAGGCGCACGCGGTTGTGTCGTCGAACCAGCTGGGCAACAAGGCCAGGAAGTCGTCGGCTGTGCCCACTGGCCCACCGGGAGAACCGTGGTGGCGGACGCGGTCGACTGGGTGCCGATCTTGGCGTTGATGTGCATGCCGTCAATGCGGTAGTCCATGCCGAGGTTGAAGACGCCGCCTTTGCTGACGACGTAGTCGCTGGTGTTGACCGTCGTGGGCTCGGGTTTTACCCACGCCGCTAGGGTGAGGCCGGTGCCGCCGAAATCCAGCGTGGGGTTGGCGGGCACGCGTACGAACTCCGACCCGTTGGTGTTGTTGGGAAAGTGGGCCGCGCTGCCGAAGCGCCCGGTCGTCTTGCCCGCGCCCTCGTAGGTGCCGCCATTGCGCCCCACGACGTCGGCGGCAACCAGCGAGCTCGAGAGATCTTCGAAGCCGTACCCGGCAACAAGCCCGGTGGGCGTGGGCGAGCGATCGGCATCGGCCTGATCTGGGTTGGCGACGGTGGGGCAGTTGTCGCCTGCGTCGACGATGCCGTCGCAGTCCTGATCGCCGCCGCAGGCAGCGGCCAGCGGATCCGCGGCGGTGCCCTCCAGCATTTGCAGGCGGTTGCCGACGGCGTCGTAGATGTATTCGACCGAGCGGCCGGAGGGATACGTCGCTCGCACCAGGCGTGACAGCTGGTCGTAGCCGTAAAGCTCGGCGGTGCCGTCGGCGAAGATCTTCGAGGTGCGGTTGCCGCGCACGCCCCGCCCCCGCGCCCGGCGGCTAACAGCGCCTTGCTCTGGGCGTATGACGCCCTTGAATGTTGGCTCGGCAGGAGGGTTTCGAACCCGCGCGCCCGGCGTTTAACAGCGCCTTGCTCTGGGCGTATGAGGCCCTTGAATGTTGGCTCCGGAGGAGGGTTTCGAACCCCCGACCCGGCGGTTAACAGCCGCCTGCTCTGCCCCTGAGCTACTCCGGAATGGGGCGCCCATTATGGTGAGCGGCCGTGTCGAGTCAAGGGGTCTCGAAGTGATTCGCGCACTTGCCTCAACCGGTCGCGTGTTGAGGGGGCTGTCCGGCGCCTTCCGTCATGGCCGCCGCCAGTATCGCGTAGAGAGTCCGCCAGGCGTCCTCGACCTCGACCGTGAAGGTAGGCCCGAGCCCCCTCCGCAGCGTGTAGAGCAGAGCCTGACTCACCGTCGCGTAGTCACCTTCGGTAACACCGTAACCGGCGTGCTTTTGCCCGAGCAGGCGCACCTGCGGCAGCAACATGTCGGGCTGGTCCAGCTTGCCGACGCAATAGGCGAGGGTATCCATCAACTTCCTGCCCTGCGTCTTGAGGTCCGCCTTGAAGAGAGGGCGGAGGCCCGGGTCAAGCTCGAAGAGCTTGCCGTAAAAGAAGGCCGCCGCTTCGTCAGCGATCCGGAACAGCTGCCCGAAGCTCACTTGCACCAGCCGTTTCTGCTCGGGCGTCATGCTTATCCCCCTGATGATACGAAAGCGGGCATCGGGATTCGAACCACGACGTGTTTTCGCGCAGTCGACCCTACCCACCCGAACGGGAGCCGGAGAGAATCTTCCCGGGTGACGACGCCACCGGCGATCCGATGCCCTCATACAGCCAACGTCCGATGGCCTCGGTGACGGTTTTCACTGCGGCTTTGCCTTCGACTTTGCCGGCGAGGGCACCGTCGATCGCCAGCATGCTGAGACCGTGTACGCCCGACCACGCCGCGAGCGCAATCTCGTCGACGTCGCCGGCCTTGAAGGCACCGGTTTCGACACCCTTCGCCACGAGGTCGCGCAGGGTCATGAACGCTGCCGAGGCCGCTTCTCGCAGGGCGACGGCCTCGGGATCCGCGCAGGCGATGTTGCCGAACATCATGCGCAGGTACCCCGGGTTCTCGATCGCGAACTGGACGTAACCGACCCCGATCGCCCGTAGCTGGTCCGGCAGGTCCGAAGCGGCGCGCGCCTTTTCCTCGAGCATGCGCTCGTTGAGACGGCGAAACCCGGTCTCGGCAATGGCGGCCAAAAGGGAGCTCTTGTCGCGAAAGTGGCGATAAGGCGCTGCGTGGCTGACGCCGGCAAGCTGCGCGGCGGCGCGCAGGCTGAGGCCCGCGACTCCGCCTTCTCCGAGGAGCTTGAGCCCGGCCTGGATGAGCGCTTCGCGCAGGTTGCCATGCTGGTAGGCGTCCTCGGGTTTGCGTGCCACGCGAATTCGCATCGAGGTCGGACGATAGCATGTTGACAGTGGCTACATCGGATGTTTACACTGTCATCATTCTGGGGCCGGCGGCCGCTGCGTGCAAAGCCCTTCCGCCGACTCTCGCCTGGCCCTTGCCCAAGAGGTGGCTCATGGAACGTCTGTTTGCGCTGTCGGGTCTTCTGGTTTTGCCGTTCTGGTTCCTGATGATCGTGTTGCCGCGCTGGCGGGTGACGACGAAGATCATAGCCTCGCCCTTCATTGCCGCCGGCCCGATCTTGCTCTACGCAGCCCTGGTGCTGCCGGCGATCGGCGAGATTCTTCCCGTGGTTGCGCAGCCCCGCCTCGACAGCGTCTCGACCCTGCTGGGGCAGCCGCTTGGGACCACGGCGGGTTGGGCGCATTTTCTCGCGTTCGATCTCTTCGTCGGCCGTTTCATCTATCTCGATGCCCGGCAGCGGCGGCTGAGCGCCTTGATGATTTCGCCGCTGCTGCTGGCCACGTTGCTGCTTGGGCCGCTGGGTCTCGGTGGCTATCTGCTGTTGCGGGGCAACACTCTGTCGCGAGCGCGTCTGCTGGCCAGCGCGTTCCTGCGTAAGATCACCACGGGCAATCAATCCCTGTTCTGGCTCGCCGTTGGATCGTCGGCGCTGTTCCTCGTCACCAGCTTGCTCGCGTGGTTCGATCCCCGGCAGGTGCTCGGAGTCTCGACCTGGGCCAAGCCTGCCAAGTTCTCGATCGCGGTGGCGCTGGCCGCGGTCACGCTCTCCTTCATCGTGAGTCACCTCGATGAGCAGCGGCGTGGCATGAGGCGCGCGATCGGCGTCGTGACGGTGACCGCGGTCATCGAGCTCATTGCGATCACGTGGCAGGCGGGCAGAGGGGTTCCCAGTCATTTCAACAACCGGACGGTGGTCGACCTGGCTCTCTTCCAGGTGATGGGCGGCGCGATCACGGCGTTCTGGGTGGCGCAGCTCTATCTGTTCGTGCAGACCATGCGACATCGCTTCGACGACGCTCTGCTGGGTTGGGGCATGCGCATGGGGCTTCTGGCCGCCCTGCTCGGCGGCGCGCAGGGCTTCTTGATGCCGCGACCGACGCCAGGGCAGCTACAGGTGCTGGCCCAGGGTGAACGGCCGGCGCAGATCGGGGCGCACAGCGTGGGCGCCGAGGATGGCGGGCCCGGCATGCCTGTGACGGGCTGGAATCGAAATGCTGGCGATCTGCGCGTGGCTCACTTCGTGGGGCTGCACGGGCTGCAAGCATTGCCACTCCTGGCCTTTGCGATTGGGCTTCTGGTTCGAAGGCGCGACGACGAAGAGGAGAGTCAGACGCGTGCTCTCGCGACCGGGTTCGGTCTCTTCTGGCTGGGCACGGGTGGCCTCTTTGCGCTCATGACGACGTCCCTCCTGCAAGCGATGGCAGGGCGGCCGCTGGCCTCGATGGATGCCTCAGCGCTGGGCGCAGGGGGCGTCGTGTTTCTCGGTTTTGCCGTGGTTGGCGCGGTTGCGTTCGTCAGGCGAGGCGGGCTCGGCGCGGCAGCGAGCCCGTCGGCAGGCGCAGCGGCGCGTGCTTGAGATCAACCGCCTCTACAGACGGCGCCGCGACTGGCTTGTAGTGCGGCGCCGAGTCCCACGCCCGGGTGGAGCGCCTCGATCTGCCCGACGTGCCAGGTGATCGACTTGGCCTCGCCGAAATCGAAGGCGCGGCAGGCATGGCGAAAATGCAACCAGATGAGCGCGCGGCGGGTCTGCGGATCGAGATCGTCCCTGCCGACCATCCAGTCTCTCTGCCAGGCCTGTTCGCGATCTTGTTCGCGATCCCGTTGGAGAGAGTGCACGTCGTCGGATGCGGCTCCGCTCGACGTGCCGAGCAAGAGGCCGAGCGGTCGGAGCTGCGCGCGCAGGGCGACCGGCCAGACGCCACTGCCGATTCCGTAGTCGACGGCGAGACGGGGAGGCAACTGGTCGGGCAAGCTGGCCAGCGCGGCCAGCGCATCGGGCGCCGAGCGGCGCAAGCGATCCTGATACCAGGGCTGTTTGAGAAACCCTCCGAAGACCACCGTGACGTCGGGGCGGGCGCCCTCGACCGCCTGCAGATACCAGGTCATGAAGAGCAGATTGAAGTCATCCAGCACGACCAGTGCCTTCGGCTCCACTCTGGCCAGCGCTCGCAAGCCGAGCTCCCGACCCGCATCGCCTTCGAGATCGTTGCTGCTGGGGCGGCCGATCGAGAGAGCAAAGACCACCGCGGTGGCGAGCGAGAGCCCATGCACGACGAGTTCGGGCCGGCGCGAGGCCACGCTTTCGGCGGACGCCAACGCAACGGCCAGCATCGCGAACGCGAACGCCATCGAAAGGCCGAAGTAGCCTGCCGTGTCGGGTGTCATGTGGTCGAACGGCCAGAGCCCTCGCGACGCAAAGCCGAGCGCGATGACGAGGCCCACGCCCGCGGCCAGCGCCGGCACCTGCCGCCAGAGCCGGTAGAGACCAACGACGATCGCGACCGGCAAAAGCAGGGATCCAGCAATGCCGAGTTGGCTAGAGCCGAAGAGCGCGAGGCTCTCGAACGCGGTGCCGCCCATCGGCGCCGCAAACCCCTTCTGGAACGCCCGGCCGAGCAAGATGTCGATGAAGCCGCCGACCTGCGCGGCATCACCCCAGCCGATGAGGCCGCCCGCCCGGCCACGCAGCGCCAGAACGCCGGTGGTCAGACCCGCAAGACCGACGAACCCCGCGCTGGCCAGCAGCACCTGGCGCCGCCAGAGCGCACGACCCGCGATGAGCAGGAGGCCCGGGAGCGCAAGCGCGGCGAGATAAGGATGAGTGACGAGCGCGAGGCCGAGCACCAGCGCGGCGCTGCGAGCGGCGCGGGCATCGCCGGTCTCACGCAGCTCGAGCGCCAGTTTGACCGCCGCCAGGCAGAGGAAGAGCTCGAGGCTGTAGAGCTCGGCTCTGTGACCGATGGCGAGCATGCCAGGGGTGAGTGCGAAGAGGATCGCCGCGACGTTGGCCGGCATGCTCGACCTGCCGCCGGCTCGTGTGCAGAGCCAGGCTGCCACTGCGTGCAACCGTTCGACCGCGAGCGCGGCGAAGAGGGCCGAGAGCCACGCGAGCCGGATCGATGGCGTGCCGATCGGCAGCAGCTGCGCGAGTTTGGCCAGCACGAGATAGATCGGTGATCCGGTCGGGTGGGGGACCGCGAGCAGATGGCTGGTCGCCACGAACTCACTGCCGTCGAGCCAGGCGGGGCCCGACGCGGCCCTTAGCCCGTAGTAGAGAAAGCTGCCGAGGAAGAGGCCAAAGCCGATCACGACGTGCGCCTTCCCGAAGCCAGGTAGACGAGGCCGCCCAGCAGGCTGAGCGCGAGGGTGACGCCGAGGAATGGCAACGAAAGCGCCAGGGCGCTGGTGGCGGGCACGCCGGCCTGTCCGAGCAGCTCGACCATGGCGGCGTCTCTCACACCGATGCCGGAGATCGACACGGGCACGTAGGAGCTGACCATCACGGCCGGGATGACGGCAAACAGCACCGGCAACGACACGTCGACGGCGGCGGCACGCGCAAGGCAAGCGATGGTGCCAATGGTCAACACGTGGAGCAGCGAGGCCAGCGCGATCGCCGCCAGCCGGGGGCCTACCGGAGACGAGGCGGGTGATTTCGGAGCTTCGGAAGATGCCGCAGGGCCGGGAACCGCGGCGGCGGGAGAAAGCCGCGACGCGATCGCTTCACCGAGCGGCGTTCGTCGGAGCCGGGTCAGCAAGCGCGGCACGATCTCCGGCATGGCGATCATGACGCCCGCGGGGAGCCCGAACGCTACGCAGGCAAGCGCAATGGCCGGTGTCGCGGGCAGGGCGCGCGCCGCGGGCAGCGCCAACGCCGCGGTCGCGACGAGCACCAGCGCGAACAGCGCGGTCACGCGATCGAGCACCACCGACGAGATGGCACGACCGGCGGGACCCGAGCGCGACGCCCACGCCCCGCGCAGAGCATCGCCGACCACGCCCGTCGGCAAGAAAGTGTTGAAGAAGAGCGACGACCAGTAAAGGCGCAGCGCCTGTCGCGGTGGCAATGACGTGCCCAGCGCCTGCATCACCAGCCGCCAGCGCCAGGCGCCGAGCGAGACGTTGAGCACGCCGAGGGCGAAGGCCGCCGCGATCCAGACCGGATCGGCGCCCGCGATGCGGCTTATGAGCGCGCCGAGATCGACGCGGGAAAAGAGCCACGCCACCAGGGTCACGGTGACGGCGGTCTTGGCAACGGCGGCGAGGCGCTGGCGCCCGGTCACGAAGCCATCCGGATCCGGAGCAGCGCTTCGAACGTGCGGCGAATCGTACGCAGGTTTGCGCTCTTCGAGGTGCCTGCCAAGCGAGGCGCACAGTCGATCGCGAGGTCGCGATAGCGGATCGGCTCGCGCTTGAGGCGATGACGGAATTCCACTCCGAGCAGCATGGTCGAGGTGCGCGGCGGGCAGCGGCCCCATAACTCGCGGCGGAAGGCGAAGACGCCGCCGCCGAAGGCCCAGACCCCGAGGGCGGCCCAGATCAGCGTCGACAGACCGGTGGACAGGACGGTGCGCACGAGGCCGTCGTTGCGTTCGCGATAGTGAGTGGTGATGAAGTCGGCGTTGTTGGTGAGCGCCCAGATGCGAGGCACCTCGGCCGCTGGGATCTGCCCGTCTGCCGGCAGCCAGGTGCACCAGCTGCCGCGCGCCGCTTGAAACCCGGTGGCGAGCGCGGCCCCCTGGCCTCCGTTGCGTGCGTGCCGGATGAGCCGCAGCCGCGCGTCGTCGGCAGCCAGTGTTTCCACCACGTCGGCCGTGCCGTCGGAGCTTCCGTCGTCGACCACGACGATCTCCCAACCCGGGATCTCGCTGCGCGCGAGCACGTCGCGAATCTCGCCCAGCACGGTCGCCAGGCAGGCCTCTTCGTTATACGCCGGCACCACCACGCTCAGCGCGGGCGCTTCTTTGCTTGCGGTCGCCATGCTCATCGCCTCTCGAAGATGTAGAAATGCTGAACCACGCCCGGATCCCCGAGCAGCCCTGCAAAACGTGAGGCCCGGACCGTCTCCTCGAGCTCGAGCAGCGGCCGATCGACGTACGCGAGCAGCGGCAAGACGTGATCCACGAGCGCACGCTTCCACGAGCTGGTTCGCAGGTTGCCGACCACGCTGGCGGTGCTCTGGCCGGGAGGCACGAGGTGGCTGATTGTCACGCGCTGATAGCGCAGACGAAAACTCGGCGCGAAGAGCTCGGCGTAGATCTCGGGCTGTCGGTAGAGCGCGCGATAGCCGCCCGGCCGTTCATCGACGGAGGGACCGTGCGGGTCCACCGGCTCTCTCAGGACGAAGGCGCCGCCCGCAGCGGTATGCCGCTCGATCACGTCGCGGGCGCGCGGCAGATCCTCGTCGTTGATGTAGACCAGCACGTTACCGACGTGCACGACGTCGTACTTGCGCTGCGAATCGATCGGCGGATCGAGCAACGAGCCTTCGAGGCAGCTGACGTTGTGGTGGCCCGCCTGTGCGAGGGTCTGCCGCGCGGTCGCCACCAGCGACGGTGCCAGGTCGACCAAGGTCACGTGGCGCGCGCGAGCTGCGAAGTAGGCGGCAAATCGGCCGCTGCCTCCGCCAAGATCGAGCACCTCGGCACCGCGGGGCACCGTGAGCACGCGGTCGAGGTGGCGGGCCTCGGCACGGTTGCGAAAGCGGATGATCCCAGTAGACGACTCCACGGTTCCGCGTGTGAAATCGGCATCGCGCTCGCGTGCGGCGGGGCGGTTGGCGTCGTAAAAGCGGCGGATCGCTTCGTATTCGATCACGACGCGGCTCCCAAGGCAGGCTGCCAGTCGATCGACAGTCGCGCTGCCGCCTGGGCCGCGATCACCACGGCCGCAGCGGTGGTGGGCCCCCCCGTCAGCACCCAACCCACCCACGGAATCGCCGAACGTTTCACGCTGCCGGGCCCGACGAAGAGCGCGTGATCGATCACCTCGGGGCCGATCGGCAGCGAGGCGGCGTTCACGATCCCGGTTCCCGTCGCCGCCAGCAGCCGCACCGCCATCGGGCGCACGGGATCTTGGGGAACTTTCACGGGTTGGCCGAGCGCCAACGCAAACAGCGCTTCGGCAAGGTCGAAGCCGGTCGCGTGGCGCAAGAGGTCCGAGATGGCAGCACCGCCTGCGCGCGGATTGATCTCGATGAAGATCGGGTGCTCCCCCGCGAGGCGAAGATCGAGGTTGAAGGGGCCGGCCGTGATCCCGAGGGCCGCCACCACCGCACGTGCGAGCTCCTCACAGCGCTGGGCGATCGCCGCGGGCAATGTCGTCGGCACCGCGTGCCCGCACGGACTCGGTGAGCCGTCGCCGTAGCTCTCGTCGAGCACGGCGTGAAAGACGATCTCACCGTCGACCACGAAGCCTTCGTAGCCGACCCCCGGGCCGACGATACATTCCTCGGCGAGCACACGACCGTGTCGGGCGCTCGCCTGCGCCTCGGCAAAGGCCGCGTCGACATCGGACACATGGTCGACCCTCATCACCCCGCGCCCGCCGGCGCCGTCGGTAGGCTTCAAGATCATCGGCAGGCCGACGTGTGCGATGGCCGCGTGGGCTTGCTCGCTCGACGTCACCACCCGATGGCGGGGGATGCGCACACCAGCGGATTGCAGGCGCAGGGCGACGGCGTCCTTTTGTAGCAGCCAGCGCCAGTCCCCGGCGGCGGGAGCGAACGCGGGCAAGTCTTCACCGAGGGCCGCCATCGTGCGCACGCCAATGTCTGCACCGCCGGTGACGATCGCCGCTGGCGCGACTTCGCGTGCGATGCGAGCGACGGCGCTGGGATCGCCGATGTCGACCACCGCATGCCGCGTGCCCTTCGTCAGGCCCGGCGCGTGGGCAACGCCGTCGAGCACGAAGAGATCGAGTCCGAGTCGCTGGCCAGCGCGTAGGAACGACAGCTGCCAGGGGCCTGCGCCGAGGAACATCACGGTCGGGCGTTCCGCCGTCATCAGGCCGCCCCCAGCGCCAGCGCGGCCAGGCAACCGCCGACTGCGGTCGCGATGGCCCAGCGCGGACGGCTCGATCGAGCCCACGCGAACGCCGCTGCCAGCGCCGCCAGCAACGCGAGTCCCCCGGCCGTTGCCAGGCGCGGGTCGGGCGGGGGGCCGAAACGAACGGGCAGCTGGCTGGCGGGATCGCGACCGTCACGACGCACGGGCGCACCGGCCAGCGCTTCACTCTGACCGGGGGGGAGGGTGGTCAGCCGGCGCTCCGCTTCGGTCACCCAGGGGGCGAGTTGCCCGGGCAAGCGCCAGAGGCGGGCTTCGCCGTAAGCGAGGTACGCCCCTTCGACGTCTCCCTCGGCCTCGGCAGCCATTCCCTGGGTCAAACGGCGGCGCCCTTCCACGACAGTTCGGCCGACGGTGACGACCAGAAAAACCACCGCCATGCCGAGGATCGCCAGCAGGGTCCGCGCACGCGACGACGGCGCGACGGAATGACCGCTCTGCGGGCGTGGCTCCACACGTCAAACATCGACCGACGAGGGCGACGTCTTGAGGCTCCATCGCCGGTCCCCCGACATCGAGCCAGGTGGTAGGTGCCAGCGGTTAGGTGATGGAACGGAGACAAACCTGACAACCCTTATCAATCGGATGGGGTTAAGACTCGGATCGCCGTCAGTCGCGATTCAACACCATGGCCCAACCTCTCAAAGATTCACTCGACGCGAGCGCGGTGCGGGCGCTGGCGCGATCCCTGAAACAGGTACACCCAGCGTTCCCCGAACGACGCTTTGTCGCCGACGCTGCGAAGGGGCTGCAGACGTTGGAGCTGACCCCGCGCGCCCGCCATATCGCAGACGCCCTCCAGCGCCACCTGCCGGGTCCGTTTGCCGAGGCCGCACGGATCCTCACGGCGTCACTCGGTCCCGAGACTGGTGATCCCGAGGGTTAAGCGGGACCCGGGCCGCTCTTCTATTTCCCGCACGTCTTTTGGGTCGGCGCTGCTGGGCTACACCCCGACGACTTCGAAGCCGCGATGGCCTTTCAAAATGCGATCACGCGGCGGTTCACCGCCGAGTTCAGCATCCGGGCGTATCTGGTGGCGCATCCCGAACGGACTTACCGGCAGCTCGAGCGATGGGTGAGCGATCCCAACGTGCACGTGCGGCGGCTGGTGTCGGAGGGCACGCGGCCGCGTCTGCCCTGGGCCCCCCGCCTGACCTCGTACGTGCGCGATCCGAATCCGGTGCTGGCGCTGCTCGAGCGGCTGCGCGACGATCCCGAGCTTTACGTGAGGCGTTCGGTCGCCAACAACCTCAACGACATCGGCAAGGATCACCCCGACCTGCTGATCGAGGTTGCCACGCGATGGAACGTCGGGGCCGGCGAGGAGCGACGCCACCTGATTCGGCACGCGCTGCGCTCGCTGGTCAAAGCCGGGGACGCGCGCGCGCTGGCGCTTCTCGGTTTTGGCGGCTCGCCGCAGGTGAAGATCGAAGCACCGTTGCTCTCTCCACGACGCTTATCGCTGGGGCAGACACTTGCCTTCGGGTGCGATCTCATCAGCACCTCCCAGCGAGTCCAGAGCCTCAACGCCGACTGGATCGTTCACTTCGTCAAACGCAGCGGCAAGACGTCACCCAAAGTCTGGAAAGGGCGCCGGCTGACGTTGTCGCCGGGCGAGCGGATCCGCCTGGCCAGCAAGATCGCTCTTGTCGATCTCACGACCCGCAAACACCACGCAGGCATTCATCGGATCGAGCTGCTGCTCAACGGTGTCGTCTTTCCGATCGGTGAGGCCGACGTGATCGCCCCGCGCGTGACCGGCCAGAAAGACGAAGGCCTGCGTGCGACCGTCCGACAAGCGGCGGCGCCACGCAGGCCTTGAAGAGAATCGCGATCCCGCGCAGGCGGCAGCGACTACGCGGTCTTGATCGGGCGCGCCTTCCAGCCGCCCCAGAAGCGACGGTGAAGCAGGCGTGGCTCGGGAGCCGCCGGCGCCTCGGCACGCGTCGAGGAACGCAAAACGATGTTGAACTCGCACTGCCAGATGCCGTTCACGAGAGTCTTGGTCACGGCGTTGGCCGGGATGTCGGGTCGTTCGCCCTTGAAGTACATCTGAGTCACCAGGCGCGTGTGGCCCGGCTGCGTGAGCATGAGGTGGATGTGGCGCGGGCGTCCCTGGTACGGGCCCGGGTAGACCACCTGGTACTTGTATTCGCCGTTGGGGCCCGACAAGACGTAGCCCCGGCACCAGCCTGTGGCGTTTTCGGAATAGGTGCCGCGCCCGTTGGCGGCCCAGACGTCGACCTTGGCGCCCGCCAGCGGCTGACACTTGGTGTTCAGCACCCGTCCGGTCACGACCATCGGCATGCCATCGCTCGGCATCCCCATGATCTCCCGGTTGCTGTGGCCACCCAGGTGGTAGGGGCCCAGCTGATCGTCTTCGGTGTCATCGCAGGCGGCGGTTGCGCCATCGGGCATGCCGGGGGGCGGGCCGACTTCGATGCGAGCCGTGTCCGATACGACGAGGCCGTCGCTGCGGGCCGCGTCCGCTGGGGTAGCCGGCGTGCCGCCGGTGCCGGCGCTGCCGGCGCTGCCACCTGCGTTGCCACCGGCGCCGGCCGCGTTGCCGCCAGCACCTGCCGCATTGCCAGCGGATCCGCCCGCGCCCCCAGCCCCACCGGGAGCACCGGATGCACCGCCCGAAGCGGGTGCGCCGCTTCTGCCGCCGGTGCCCGGCGTCGCAGGCGAGGGGCCCGCAGGAGGTGTGGCGGGGACTTCGCG